>NZ_JADOZQ010000005.1:82518-231341 GCF_015669105.1 Romboutsia sp. D33t1_170424_H2
TTAGCATCAAAATGTCTTTCTAATAAACCTAAGAATGCTTTACCATGTCTTGCTTCATCTTTACACATTTCATGTACTGTATCATGTATAGCATCAAGTCCTAATTCTTTAGCTCTCTTAGCTATTTTTAATTTTCCTTCTGTTGCTCCGTACTCTGCATCTACTCTTGCTTTTAAGTTAGCTTTTGTATCAGCTACAACAACTTCTCCTAATAATTCTGCAAATTTAGCAGCATGTTCTGCTTCTTCAAATGCTATTCTCTTATAAGCTTCTGCAACTTCTGGATATCCTTCTCTATCAGCTTGTCTACTCATTGCTAAATACATTCCTACTTCTGTACATTCTCCAACAAAGTTTGCTCTAAGTCCTTCTAATATTTCTTCGTCTATACCTTTAGCAACCCCTATTCTATGCTCGTCAGCCCAAACCATTTCACCTTTCATTTCTTCAAACTTATCAGCTCCAACTCCACATACTGGACATTTCTCTGGTGCAGTTTCTCCTTCATGTATATATCCACATACTGTACAAACAAATTTTTTCATAATTTTATTCCTCCAAATTTATATAAATTTTATTTACTTTCTTTTAACATACTATATATATACCTCATATACATTGTTTTAAACATTTATTTGCATATTTTTTTATTTTTTAATCTATATTTTATAAGTCCATATACTATAGTTATTATTAATAATAAAATAACCATTATATATGAGTATTTAGTAACTAAAGACATTACAAATTTTAAGTTATCTCCTAAAACATAACCTATACTTATTAATGAAGTATTCCAAATCCCTATTCCTATAGCAGAACACATCATAAATGTAAATATATTCATTTTTATAGACCCTGCTATTATTGACACAAATGTCCTAGCATAAGGTATTACTCTAGTTAAAATTACTGATAATTTATCATGCTTTTTTAACCAAATATAAGATGAGTTTATAATTGATTTGGTCTTTGGATACTTTTCACCTATAGTATCTATTAAAGGCTTTCCAAATTTAAATCCTAGAAAATAATTTAGCAAGGAACCTATAACCCCACCTAAAGTAGATACTACTATTACATTTACAAATCCAAAGTTATATTTATATGCAAACATACCTGCAATTGGAAGTACTACTTCACTAGGAAGAGGTACATTAGCATACTCTAGTGCTACTATTATAAATATACTTATAAGTCCATAATTCATCATAAAATGTTCTATTATATTTTTTAATTCCAATAATTTCACCTCTTTATATTTATATAGTAACAGTGATTAATATATAAAAAGACTACCTGTATAAGGCAGCCTTTATATTCTATATATTACTTAGCATCAAAATGTCTTTCTAATAAACCTAAGAATGCTTTACCATGTCTTGCTTCATCTTTACACATTTCATGTACTGTATCATGTATAGCATCAAGTCCTAATTCTTTAGCTCTCTTAGCTATTTTTAATTTTCCTTCTGTTGCTCCATACTCTGCATCTACTCTTGCTTTTAAGTTAGCTTTTGTATCAGCTACAACAACTTCTCCTAATAATTCTGCAAATTTAGCAGCATGTTCTGCTTCTTCAAATGCTATTCTCTTATAAGCTTCTGCAACTTCTGGATATCCTTCTCTATCAGCTTGTCTGCTCATTGCTAAATACATTCCTACTTCTGTGCATTCTCCAACAAAGTTTGCTCTAAGTCCTTCTAATATTTCTTCATCTATACCTTTAGCAACCCCTATTCTATGCTCGTCAGCCCAAACCATTTCACCTTTCATTTCTTCAAACTTATCAGCTCCAACTCCACATACTGGACATTTCTCTGGTGCAGTTTCTCCTTCATGTATATATCCACATACTGTACAAACAAATTTTTTCATAATTTTATTCCTCCAAATTTATATAAATTTTATTTAGTTTCTTTTTAACATACTATATATATACCTTTTGTTTTTTTATTTAAACATGTTATTTAAAATTTTTATGTTTTTTATACAATCTGTATATTTTATCTAAATAGTTTTAGTTATTTTTTACATTACTAAGAAAACATTTTTTTGATATTATTAAAATATAAAATGAAATTAAAATATAGTTGTTAAAAGGGGGAAATGGTAATGGCTAAGGTAATTTTAAAAAATATATGTAAATCATATTCAAATGGATTTAATGCAGTAAAAAATGTAAATATAGATATACAAGATAAGGAATTTGTAGTACTAGTTGGACCATCTGGCTGTGGTAAGTCTACTACGCTAAGAATGATAGCAGGCCTTGAAGAAATAAGTGATGGTGAACTTTATATAGGAGAAAATTTAGTAAATGATGTAGATCCTAAAGACAGAGATATAGCTATGGTTTTTCAAAACTATGCACTTTATCCTCACTTGACAGTATACGAAAATATGGCATTTGCTCTTAAACTTAGAAAATTGCCTAAGGATGAAATAGATAAAAAGGTTAGGGATGCAGCTAAAATATTAGACTTAGATCAATTATTAGATAGAAAACCAAAAGCACTTTCAGGTGGTCAAAGACAAAGAGTTGCACTAGGGCGTGCTATAGTTCGAAACCCAAAGGTATTCTTAATGGATGAACCTTTGTCAAACTTAGATGCAAAACTTAGAACATCAATGAGAACAGAAATAACTAAACTTCATAAGTCTTTAGGTACTACATTTATATATGTGACACATGACCAAGTTGAAGCTATGACTATGGCAGATAGAATAGTTGTTATGAAAGATGGTATAGTTCAACAAATAGATACTCCACAAGAAATATACGATAAACCAAACAATATGTTCGTTGCGGGATTTATAGGCGCTCCACAAATGAACTTTATAAATGTTATTCTAACTGAAGTAAATGGAGAAATACATGCAAAAGCTGATGGTTTTGATATAGCATTAAATAAAGGTGAATCATCTAGTTTAATAGAAAAAGGATATATAGGTAAGGAAGTTGTTCTAGGTATAAGACCTGAAGATATACATATGGAAGATATATTTGTCGAAAATAGCTTAGATAGTACTTTTGAAGCTACTGTTGAACTTGGGGAACTTATGGGTGCTGAAATATATGCTTACTTAAAAACAGGTAATCAAAGTATAACTGCAAGATTTGATGGTAGGTATAGAGTTAAAATGGGAGATAAATTAAAACTTGCTATGGATAAACATAAAATACATATATTTGATAAAGAAACACAAGAAGCTATAAATAAATCTCTAGTTTATATATAAATATTTCTAAATTAATGATATATTTAAAGTAGGATGATTAATCATCTTACTTTTTTAATTGAAAACTTCAGGGGTGGTCTTCATGCAAAATTTGATACAATTTATAGAGGGAAAGACAAATAAAAAAATTAATTTTTTCGAGTATAATAATCAAAGTATTAGCAAAAACCAAAATGTAGTAACATTTAATGATAAAGCTTATGTTATAGAATTTATAGAAGATATAACTATAGATAATATAAAAGGTTATTTTTATATATTCTATCAACAAGACTGTGAACTAGATAATTTAAAGGGAATATTATATAACTTATATGATAATATAAAATTATTTTTATATGAAAATTTATTAATATTAAATTCAGATTATAAATTAGATATTAATTTTCATACACCAGAAATAATAGAATCAGAGACTTATAGAAATACTTATATTATTAATTTAGGTGAAATATATGATATAAATATATTTAAGTCTAGAGTATCTATTTTTAATGAAATACCTAAAGACCTCCTTATAAATAACACTTTTTTTAAAAACTACATAACTTTAAATGATTTAATAATATATAAATCTATATATTTTATAAAACACGACAGACCTTTTTACGATTTGATAGATTTTGAGTCTATAAAAACAATGGATATAAACTTGTTGAATACAGGAATATGCTTTATAGAAAATGATCAAAATATTTCTAAAACTTCATCATCATTATTTTTACATAGAAATACACTTATATATAGATTAGATAAAATTAAAGAAATACTAAATCTTGATTTGAAAAACTTTAAAGATGCTTTAATTTTTTATTTAACTATAAAATCTTATATAAATTTTAAATAATAATTTTTGCTTTAACTATTAACAGCTTAATATATTTAAGCTGTTTTTATTTTGCCTAATCTACTTATCACTAAATTACGAATATTTTTATCATATTTTTTATAAAATAAGATTAGCTATAACTTTAAACAAGGAGGATATTATGGGATTTTTAACTATATTTTTTACAGCATTTGCACTTTCAATGGATGCATTTGCCGTATCTCTTACAAAAGGTATGACTCTAAAGAATATAAATTTTTGGCTAGCTTCTAAAGTAGCTTTTTTCTTTGGATTATTTCAAGGCGGTATGCCTTTAATTGGTTATTTATTAGGTGTAAATTTTGAAAGCTATATAAAAGCATTTGATCACTGGATTGCTCTAATTTTACTAAGCTTTCTCGGTTTGAAAATGATTTTAGATGCAAAAGACAAACCTGAAGATACTACTTCATATTACATAAATAATAAAGATCTCATTATATTGTCAATTGCAACTAGCATAGATGCACTTGCTGTTGGAGTTAGTTTTTCCTTTTTAAGTGTAAATATAATTCCTATATCTATTACTATATCTTTAGTTACATTTATAGTATGTTTTTTAGGTGTTTTATTAGGAAAAAAAATTGGTAATTTATTCAAATCATCTGCTCAAATAATAGGAGGAGTATTACTTATTTTAATAGGTTTGAACATATTCAATGATCATACAGGTATTATAAATTTACTATTTTAATATATATTACAATTTTTTAACTTTACTTTTTATTGTATAAATAATATAATATAAAATAGTTCTAAATCTAACCTTATTTAGTCAACATGGAGGTGTAAAGACGTGAAAAATATTTTTAAAATATATAAAAAAGACATAAAGGATATTTTTACAAACAAAGTATTGTTAGTAATAATACTAGGACTAACTGTCTTACCATCATTATATGCCTGGTTTAATATAAAGGCATCTTGGGATCCTTATGGTAGTACTAAAAATATATCAGTTGCTATAGTTAATAATGATAAAGGTACTGAAATAAGGGGTAAGGATATAAATGTTGGTGATGAATTAGTAAAAAAACTTAAAGAAAATGATAATTTAGGTTGGAAATTTGTAGATAAAGCTGACGCAATAAATGGAGTTAAAAAAGGTACATATTATGCCTCAGTTGAAATTCCAGAAAGCTTTTCTAAAGATTTAACTTCATTAACTTCTGATGAAGTAAAAAAAGGTAAGATAGTATACACAGTTAATGAAAAAATAAACGCGATAGCCCCTAAAATTACAGATAAAGGTGCTTCAACTATACAAAATGAAGTTAATCAAACAGTAGTAAAAACTGTTAGTCAAATTATATTTGAAGTATCTAATAATTTAGGTATAGAACTTGAAAATCAACTTCCAAAGCTATCTAATTTAGAAAGTGAACTTATAGATGTTCAAAGTAAATTTAAAGATATATATAAAACTGTAAATCTTGCTTCAGATGCTACAGATAAAGTACAAGATCTTGCTAAGGAATTAAAAAAAGATGTTCCTTTAATAACTTCTACTATATCTAATACTAAAAAGTTAGCATCAGATGTAAAAGTATTTTTACAAGATAGCAAAGGTAGCTTAGATAAAGTTGCTCCTGTAATAAAAGAAGATTTGCAAATAGTATCTAAAGTTTCATCAAGTGCTTCATCAAATATATCATCTATAATAGATGCGATAAATAACGGTGCTGATAATATACCTCAACTTATAGATAGCTTATCATCAAAGCTTTCTACTTTATCAAGTACAAGTAATACAGTACTAGACTTTTTAAATAAATTAAATGCTATTAAACCAGGTGGGCCTCTAGAAAATGCTATATCATCTTTACAGTCTATAAATAATAGTTTAAATAATGCTACTAACGCTTTAAATGCTATAAAAGGACAGATTGCAAATGGAGAAAAACCTTCTTTAGATAAGTTAAATAGTATATTAAAGGTTGTAAATGATGTAAACCAAATTTCTACATCAATTTTAAATAATTTTGATTCAAAAATAGTAAATCCTATAAATAACATATTTGAGGGAAGTTTCAATACTGCTAATGAAGTTATTAGTGTGTTAGATAAAGCTCAAGCAAAACTACCTCAAGTTGAGGATATACTAAATACTACGATATCATTATCAGATAGTGCGAAAGATAATATATCATTTATAAGAAAAAAACTACCTATAGCTAAATCAACAATTGATGAATTAGTTAATGCTATGAAAAAAATAAACTCAAGTGACGATGTTAATGAGTTAATATCTTTACTTAAAAGCGATGCTATAAAACGTGCTGAGTTCTTAAAGCAACCAGTAGAGCTAGTTACAGATAAATTATATCCAGTAGCTAACTACGGAGCTGGTATGACTCCATTTTATACAGTATTATCTTTATGGGTTGGTGTACTTTTATTAATGTCATTACTGTCTGCTAATGTACATGGAGATTACAAACCATTTGAGATATACTTTGGTAGAGGACTTACTTTCTTAACTATAGCTATAATACAAGCTTTTATCGTAAGTGCTGGTGATTTATATATTCTAAATGTTAAAGTTATTGATCCTTTATCATTTGTATTATTATCAATGTTTACAAGTATTGTATTTACAGCTATTGTATACTCATTGGTCTCTATATTTGGAAATGTAGGAAAAGCAATAGGTGTAATACTATTAGTTATACAAGTTGCTGCATCAGGAGGTACTTTCCCTATACAAGTTACTCCTCCATTTTTCCAATACGTAAACCCATTTTTACCATTTACTTATGCTATATCTGCTCTTAGAGAGACTGTAGGTGGTATTTACAAACCAGTATTGATAAAAGATATATATGTATTAATAGTATTCTTAATAATACCTATAATATTAACTATACTATTTAAAGGTATTATTAATAAATATACAAAACCTATAACTGATAAATTTAATGAAAGTGACTTAACTGGACATTAAAATTTAATATAAAACATTAATATAGTAAAAAGTCTTCCTATAATCTTTAGGAAGACTTTTTACCATATTAATGTTTTATGTCGTCGTAATGTATACCAACTCCAGGTCTATGCTTATTTACTTCTCGTTCTTCATGTTCTCTTTCTTCTATTGCTTTATTTACATATCCTTCTAACTCTTCTTTACTTACATTTGTACAATTTTCTTCTATTATTCTATTTGAATTAAATTCATCTACTTTGGATTTTAAGTCATCGTCAAAACTATCCATGTCTTCATCACAACAATAAGCTCTGCTATCATAATCATCATAATAATAAGATTCATTTTTATAATCATTACAACAATTGAAATTTTTATTCATTCTTTTATTCTTAATAGCCTTATATGCAAAATAGCCCCCTAATCCAACTAAAACTCCTCCTGTATATACTAAGGCTTTTTTACTTTTTACGTTGACTTCATTTTTCATTTTACGTTTAACTAAGTACTTTACCATAGAACTTTTTCCTCCTTAAATGTCATATACTATATTAATAGTATTTGTATTATCTAATAAAAAATTCTTCTATTAAAAATAAAAAAATAACCCTTAAATTAGGGTCATTTTTTTTTATATACATATATATAAGTTATAATTAAAGTTAATACTTCAGCAAACACAGCACTTAACCATACTCCATTTACACCTAAGAATATGGGAAGTATAGTTATACCTATTATAATTAGTATAATCCCTCTTGATAATGATATTGCATTAGATAATATCCTATGTTCCATGGATTGATAATATGCTCCATTAACTATATTTATCCCCATAAATATAAATGCTAAGAAGTAATATCTTATGGCATTCACAGTTATATCTACAATCTGACCTTTTTCACTTGTAAACACTCCTACTATAAATTGTGGAAATAATATACCTATAATATAGAAACTTAATCCAACAATTATAGAAGTCTTCAGACCTTTTTTTCTTACTCTCTTTACTCTATCTATCTTATTTGCACCATAATTTACACTTATTATAGGTTGCATAGCTTGTGATATCCCCGTAAATATAGCTGCTGCTACTAAAGATACATTTGCTATTATACTATATGCACTAACACCTATATTACCTACTATATTTAGTAATTTCAAGTTAAATATAAATATTACTATTCCAGATGATATTTCAACAATAAAGCTTGGTAAACCATTAAATAGTATCCTTGATATATCTTTTACATTGATTTTAAATTTTATAAATCTTAAGCTACATTTTTTAGATATAAAGTGAGTTAAAAGTATTAATAGGTTTATAAGTGATGCTATTGATGTAGCTAAACCAGCACCTTTTATACCCATATCAAAAATAAATATTAGTAAATAATCCAAAATAACATTAGATAAACCACTAGTTACAGTAGCTATCATAGCAAGTCTTGGATTATGATCATTTCTTATAAAAGCTGATGTAGTATGAGCTAAGATATAACTAAATGAAAATATTAAAACACCACTTAAATACTCTTTTACCATATATATATTACTTATATTAGCCCCTAGTATATACCCTATTTTCTCAGTAAATATTTTCCCTAAAGTAGATAATGTAATTCCTACTAAAATAGCTATTATAATAGATTTTGTAAATATCCTTTGTGACTCAACTATTTCTCCTTTTCCTCTACTTATACTTAAGGCTGTAGCCCCTCCCATACCAAACAAAAGCCCTAATCCATTAAATAGATTAAA
Organism: Romboutsia sp. D33t1_170424_H2; assembly: GCF_015669105.1. Classification (NCBI taxonomy): domain Bacteria; kingdom Bacillati; phylum Bacillota; class Clostridia; order Peptostreptococcales; family Peptostreptococcaceae; genus Romboutsia; species Romboutsia sp. D33t1_170424_H2. The sequence goes on from NZ_JADOZQ010000005.1 coordinate 91,317, forward strand.
TATAGGTATACATATATTTAAAGCAGCTAATCCATCGCTTCCTATACCTTGTCCTATAAACATAGTATCTGCTAGTATACAGAACGATACTGCTAGCATACCCAAGACACTATTAATTAAATACTTATAAAATAACTTATTTATATCTGAATTTAAAAATACACTTTCTTTATCTTTCATTTACTTCTCCTCATACATATATTTATATATAGTATTTGCTATAATGAAAGTATATTATTCATATTAGTAAGCATTCTATAAGCTTATATTTAATATATAGATATGTTTTCTAATAAATAGTAAAAAAAATAATGACATAAAAATATGTCATTATTTTTTGTGTTTTATACTATTTTAAATGGATTTAAATCTATATTACTTTTTAAAACTTCTATATCATGTATATCATCTAAAAATCTCTTCATAACATCCTTAAATATATCTTCAGTTTCAAAGTGCCCACAATCTATTATACACATCCTCATGTCTATTGCATCTTGTGCATCATGATATTTAACATCTCCAGTTATTATAACTTCACAACCACTTCTTTGAGCTTTCTTAACCATATCAGCACCAGAACCTGTAACTAAAGCTATTTTACTTATAGTAGTATCTAAACTACCTACTACTCTAATATGTTTCATATTTAGCTTTTCTTTTATAGAATTACTTAAATCTTTTAAACTAATCTTTTCTTTTAACTTAGTAACTCTACCTAAACCAACTGAATTTCCTTTATTCTCTAGTTTATATAAATCATAAGCTACTTCTTCATAAGGATGAGCATTTATCATAGAGCTTAAGACTCCGCCTAATATTTTTTGAGGTACAATAGTTTCTATTTTTACCTCTTTAACACATTCTATCTCTCCTTTTGTTCCTATAAATGGATTTGTGCCCTCTAAAGGCATAAAGTTACCTTCTCCTCTTGATGTAAAGCTACAGTGACTATAATTTCCTATATGACCTGCTCCTGCTTTTCCTAAAGCATTTTTAACCTTATCTATATGAGTCTCAGGAACATAAACTGCTAGCTTATATAATACTTCGTTATTTGTAACTTCTAATACCTTACAATCTTCAAATCCCATTAATTCCATGAAGTAATCATTTAAACCATCAAATGCTATATCAAAGTTTGTATGCATAGAATAAAGTGCTATATCATTTTTTATTAATTTATGTATAAGTCTTCCTTTTAAATCCGATGTATTTATTTTATTCATCTTTTTAAATATAAATGGATGATGAGTTATTATTAAGTCTATATTATTTTCTATAGCTTCATCTATAACTCTTTCATTTGCTTCTAGAACTACTAATACTTTTTTAATATCACTGTTAAAATCACCCACTAAAAGGCCTACATTGTCCCAGTCATAAGCTAAGTTTAATGGGTATTTAGCTTCTATATTTTTTATAAGACTTTTAAGTAACATAATATCATTCCCCTTATAAAGTTTTTAATTTTTCTAATTTAGATATATTAAGTCTACTATCTTCTATTTTCTCATCTATCCCTTTTCCACTTTTTCCTTCTAATTTATTAAGTATTGAAGTGTATGTATGTATTCTTTTATCTATAAACTCATTTAGTAATTCATCTTTATTTTCTATAAGTTTATTTCCTACTTCATAAAATATTTCATCTTCTACATTAGTATTTTTCCCAGTATATTTAGCCACTATTATTTCATATATTCTGAAATCTTCTCTAACTAAAACCTCATCTAATATCTCATATCCATTATTTAATAGATATTTTCTAAGTTCTTTTTGTGCTTGCATTGGTTGAAGTATAAATTTTTCAGTACTTTGTGCTACTTCTATATTAGCTTCTAACAATTCACTTATAAGTATTCCACCCATACCTGCTATTATAACTTCATCAACTTCACCTTTCTTTAATACTTCTATACCTGATCCTAATCTCAAATCAACTTTATCAATTAAATTATTATGTCTAACTTCTTTTCTTGCATTTTCAAGCGGTCCTTTATTAACATCTGCAAGTATTGCAAAATCTATGTTTCCTTCATTTAATAAATGTACTGGTATATATCCATGATCTGTTCCTATATCAGCAATTTTTTTGCCTTTAGTAACTAAAGATGCTATTTTTAATAATCTATCTGTTAACTTCATTTATATAGTCCTTTCCTTATTTCTTAGATGCAAAAAAACGCCTTATATAAAGGCGAGTTTTTGGTATAATCTAGTCTAAGTAGTCTTTTAATTTTTTAGATCTACTTGGGTGTCTTAATTTTCTTAAAGCCTTAGCTTCTATTTGTCTTATTCTTTCTCTTGTTACATCAAACTCTTTACCAACTTCTTCAAGAGTTCTTGCTCTTCCATCTTCAAGACCAAATCTTAACTTTAATACTTTTTGTTCTCTTTCATTTAAAGATCCTAAAACTTCTTCTATTTGTTCTTTAAGTAGTGAATATGCTGCAGCTTCTGCTGGTGCTGGTGCTGCATCATCTTCTATGAAATCTCCTAAATGACTATCTTCTTCTTCTCCTATTGGAGTCTCAAGAGATACTGGATCTTGAGCTATTTTCATTATTTCTCTTACTTTTTCTTCTGTCATATCCATTTCTTTAGCTATTTCTTCAGGCTTTGGATCTCTACCTAATTCTTGAAGAAGCTGTCTAGATACTCTTATTAATTTATTTATAGTCTCTACCATATGTACTGGTATTCTTATAGTTCTTGCTTGGTCAGCTATAGCACGAGTTATAGCTTGTCTTATCCACCATGTTGCATAGGTACTAAATTTAAATCCTTTTTCATAGTCAAATTTTTCAACAGCTTTTATAAGACCTAGGTTACCTTCTTGTATTAAATCAAGGAAAAGCATACCTCTTCCTACATATCTTTTAGCTATACTTACAACTAGTCTTAAATTTGCCTCAACTAGTCTTTGTTTAGCCATTTCGTCCCCTTCATTCATTCTTCTAGCTAATTCTACTTCTTCATGCGGCTTAAGTAAAGGTATCTTACCAATTTCTTTTAGATACATTCTAACAGGATCGTCTATACTTATACCTTTAGGTAATGATAAATCTATAGCTTCTAATTCCATAGGTGCATCATCTTTTGATAATTCTTCATCTACACCATCTTCTAGCACATCTATATCTAAATCATCATCTGATGAGAAATTAATATCAGCATTTTGAGGTTTGCTTTCTATAACCTCTATACCTAAGTTTCCTAAAGTTTCATATAAATTTTCTATTTGATCTTTATCAAGTTCAGTTTCAGAGAAAGCTTCCATTATTTCCCCTAAAGTAAGAGATCCTTGCTTTTTACCTTTTTCAATTAATCCCTTAGCTGTTATTCTTTTTGATTCTTTTTTATTTGTTTTATTTTCCACACTCAGACCTCCCTTCATTAAAGCTTTTGTAGCATTCTTCTTATTTCCACGATTTTTAAAGCAATTTCCATAATCTTACCATCTACCTCTTTCGTGTCACTATTATTTTTATTTTTTTCAATTTCTTTTTGTTCTTTTAATAATCTATTCATTTTTTCATTAAGAGTATTTTTCTTTACATTCTTAATAATATCATCTACACCCTTGACATTATTCAAGCTCATATTATTCAATGATATATTTTCTATATCTTTAATGTATTCTTCGGATATGTTTAAACTTTTAATTTTGTCAATAGTTATTTTGTCCAATTCTTGATTTTTAATTATCCAATTTAAAATTTCTTTACTTTCATCTAATAAAAAATCATTGTCATTTACTTTTAGTACGATTATATCTCTTAGTTTTTTATCTTCTATCATTAATTTTATAAGATTTTTCTCAACAAACTTTTCTCCATTTGTTATAATCTTAGGTTTTTCTATTACAACTTCGTCTTTTTTTATATATTTACTTTTTTGGTATTTATTATTTCCATTTTTATTATAACTTTTTCCATATATTTCCCTTTTTATGGAATCTATACTTATTTGTATTAAATCACTTAAGTATTTAGTATAATAGTCAATTTCAACAGGACTTTTTACTTTTTTTATTATTTTAGATGCCTCTTTTGCAAATTTAACCTTATCTTCATCTTTATTTAGATTAAATTGTTTTTTTAGATTATTTATTCTAAATATTATTTGATTTATTGACTCATCTATTGCCTCTTGGTATCCTTTAACTCCATATTTTCTTATAAATTCATCTGGATCTTTGCAATCCTTTAAATTTAATACTTTAACATTTATATCTATATCACTTAATATTTCTATAGCCCTTAATGTAGCTTTTATACCTGCTTCGTCCGAATCATATGATATAATAACATTATCAGCATATCTTTTAATTAACATACCTTGTTCTTTAGTAAGTGCCGTACCTAACGTAGCTACTACATTTTTTATACCATATTGATAAAGAGATATTAAATCCATATATCCTTCAACTAATATCAAAGTCTTATTTTTTATTTCTTTCCTTGAGAAATTAAGGCCATATAAATTATACCTTTTATTAAACGTTATTGTATCTGGGGAATTTAAGTATTTAGGTAATGAATCATCAAGTACCCTACCTCCAAACCCTATAACATTTCCTCTATAATCAAATATGGGAAACATAACTCTATTTCTAAATTTATCATAAATTTTGTTACTTTCTTTTTTATGTGCTAATAGCCCACATTCTATAAGATCTTTGTTACTATAACCTTTTGATGTTAAATAGTCCATAAGTGAATTCCAAGATGCTAGTGAATACCCAAGTCCAAATTTTTTTATGATTTTGTCATCTAATCCTCTACTTCTTAGGTATGCATATCCACTATTTTTCTTAGTGTGTAGGTTAGAAAAATAAAATCTAGCCGCTTCTGTGTGTATATCTTGAAACTTTTTTATCTTTTCTAATTTTTTCTTAGATTCTTCATCCATATTAGTATTAATTTCAATTCCATACTTCTGAGCTAAAACTTTTACTGCATCAATAAAATCTAGATTTTCCATCTTCATAACGAAGTTAATTACATCTCCACCCTCTCCGCATCCAAAGCATTTATAAATTTGCTTAGATTCATTTACATAAAATGATGGTGTTTTCTCGCCATGAAAAGGACAAAGTCCCTTATAGTTTATCCCAGATGATTTAAGCTCTATATACTGGGATATTGTGCTTACTATGTCACATCTACTTTTAACTTCTTCTATTATATCTTTTATATCATTCATATTATCACCTTCTGGTGTAATTTTTTCTAACATTACTATTTTACATTATATTTTAAATTTGTCAAATCCTCATTATACACAATTCGACTTTTTTTGTTAATATCCTTCTTATTTTTTTATTTTTTTATTATTTAATTCTATCTATATATTTATTATACGTTATTTATCTACAATTTTAAAATATCACATATTTTTTGAATTAAATATGTCTTTTGCAGATTAAATCTATTCTTATATAATTTTTCCTATTTTAATATAAATACCCTTATTTTTTAATATTAATTAAATTAATTTTAGCAAAATAAAAAAGAGGTAATTACCTCTTTTTTTATAAATTAATTGAATTCATTAAATCTTCAAATTCATTAAAGTGAAGTGACTGCATACCATCTGATAATGCATTTATAGGATCTGGGTGAACTTCTACCATTATACCATCAGCACCTGCTGCAAGAGATGCTATAGACATTGGTTTTACTAAATATCTTACTCCAGTTGCATGAGATGGATCAACTACAATAGGAAGACCTGTCTCCTTTTGTATTATAGGTACAGCTGCTAAATCTAATGTATTTCTAGTATAATCATTATATGTTCTAATTCCTCTTTCACACATGATTATTTTTTGATTTCCACCTATGGCAATATATTCTGCTGCTCCTATCCACTCACTTATAGTAGATGATAAACCTCTTTTTAACATAACAGGCTTATCTTGTTTACCTACTTCAGTAAGTAAACTAAAATTTTGCATGTTTCTAGATCCAATTTGAATTATATCAGCTACTTCATATAGTTTATCTAATTCTCTTGCATCCATAAGTTCAGTTATAACAGGCATTCCTGTTTCTTTCTTAACTGCTTTTAATATTTCTAATCCTTCTTCTTTTAATCCTTGGAATGAATTAGGAGATGTTCTAGGCTTATATGCTCCTCCTCTTAAAATATTTGCTCCTTTTAATTTAACAAATTTAGCTGTTTCTAAGAGTTGTTCATAACTTTCAATAGCACAAGGTCCTGCCATTACAAGCTTATTTTCCTTTACTATTAGCTTAGAGTTTTTATCCGTATTTATCTCAATCCTTATGTTGTCATCAAACAAATTTTTCTTCATCGCCTACGTACTCCTTTACTTGTTCTCTCTCCTCACAAGTTAGCGAATTTAAGTATTCCTCTATAGTTTTATTTTTAATTTTTAATTTTTTATTTAAATCCATAAGAGGGATAAGCACAAATGCTCTCTCACTTATTCTTGGATGAGGTATGTATAAATTTTCATCCTTCAATATTATATCATTGAAAAATAATATATCAATATCTATAGTTCTTGGTCCCCATCTTATAATTCTTTCTCTATTTAACTTTTGTTCTACCTCATGACAAAACTCAAGCAAGTCATATTCATTTAAACTTGTTTCTATTTCTAAGCACATATTTAAAAAATCTGCTTGGTCAGTATATCCCCAAGCCTTTGTTTCATATATCTTAGATTTTTTTAAAACTTTTATTTTACTGTTATTTTGTATTAATTCACAAGCAGAGTCTAAGTAATTAAGTCTATCCCCCATATTTGTTCCAAGACCCAGATATACTTTATTCATCTTTATTTCTCCTTATTTCAACGCCGAAATAGTCATATATTCCATTTACTGGAGCCTCTGGCTTTTTAACTCTAACCATTATGCCTTTAACTAAATCAAACTTCTCAAGTACTTCTTTAGCTATATTTTCTGCTACTGCTTCGATTAAATTAAATCTCTTATTTTCTACAATTTCTTTTACTACAACATATACATCAGCATAACTTACTGATTCATTCATATTATCACTTATTCCTGCTTTTTTTGTGTCTACATTTAATTCTATATCAATAAAAAACTTTTGACCTAATACACTTTCTTCCTTTAAAACACCATGATATCCATAAAAACCTAGGTTATTCATTAATATTTTATCCAATTTAATACCTACTTTCTATATATAGCATCAGCCATTTTTGCTGCCATTAAATTTTCCTTAACATCATGCACTCTTACTATAGAGATACCATCTCTAATACCTAAAACTGTAGTTGCTATAGTTCCTTCTAATCTTTCTTTTGGCTCTACATTTAATACATGTCCTATTACTGACTTTCTAGATGTTCCTAAAAGGATAGGATACCCTAATGAATTTAATTCATCAAGTCTTCTTAATACTTCTAAATTTTGTTCAACATTCTTTCCAAATCCAATACCTGGATCTAGTACTATTTTTTCTTTTTTTATGCCTGCATTAAGTCCTATTTCTATACTTTCTAATAAGGATTTTTTCATTTCTTCTATAATATCACCATCATAATTAGTACCATCTTGGTTATGCATTATACAAACGTGTGCATCATATTTTGCAATAGTACTTGCCATATCTTTATCCTTTTTTAGTCCCCATATATCATTTATCATTTCAACACCTAATTTTAAAGCTTCATCGGCAACCTTAGCTTTATATGTGTCTACTGATATGGGAACATTTACTTCTTTTTTTAATTCCTTTATAACTGGAATGATTCTTTTTATTTCTTCGTCAGCTTCAACATATTTATGACCTGGTCTTGTTGATTCTCCACCTAAGTCTATTATATCTACACCTTCTCTTACCATTTCTTTAGCACGATTTATAGCTTTATCTATATTATTAAAGTCACCGCCATCAGAAAAACTATCTGGTGTAACATTTAATATTCCCATTATATAAGTTCTCTTTGAGTAATCAAACATTTTTAATCTCCTATTACTTCATAGTTATTAAGCTCATAGCTTCTGCTCTAGCCGCTATGTCTTTTTCAAATATACCTCTTACTGCTGATGTTATAGTTTTTGAACCTGGTTTTTTAACACCTCTCATAGTCATACACATATGTTCAGCTTCAACAACAGCTATAACTCCATAAGGTTCTAATTCTTGCATTATTATATCCGCTATTCCCTTAGTTATTCTTTCTTGTAATTGTGGTCTTTTAGCGAATGTTTCAACTACCCTTGCCAATTTTGAAAGACCTGTTAATTTACCGTCTTTAGGTATATATGCTATATGAGCCTTTCCAAAGAAAGGAACTATATGGTGTTCACAGCATGAATAAAAAGGTATATCTCTAACTAACACTAATTCTTCATGACTTTCATCTTGGAAAATTACTTTTAAATGCTCACTTGGGTCTTGATGAAGACCTGCAAATATTTCTTCATACATTCTAGCTACTCTATCTGGAGTTCCTATTAGCCCTTCTCTATTTGGATCTTCTCCTATAGCTTCTAATATGTCTCTTACAGCTTTTCTTATTTTATCTTTATCTACCTTGCTCATTGGTTTAGCCCCCTTGATTAGTAAGTTATTTTTATGTTTTTGCTTACTTTTATATTATTAAATGCGTAATTATACACATTTAGTAAGTCTTCATATTTTTTTGTTTTTAGCGTTTGTTCAACTAAATTATATAGATTTATATCTTCTTTTTTTAGTGTACTAAGTAGTTTTTTATCTTTAGGTACCCACTTATTGTTTATAGTAAAATACCCAACTATTATATCTTTTAAATATAAATTCGTCAAAAACTCAAATTCAAAAAAATCTATTTTACTATTATTATTTATTCTATCTAGATTACCTTTTATTTGAGATTTTAAAAACTCTTTTTCGCTTTGTGAAAGTTTTTTAGGCCCTTCGCTTAGCTTTTTTTTACATATGCTTATTAAGTCTTTTGCTTCATCATTTAAATCGTATAATATTTTTGGATTTGACATTTCTTTTAAGAAAAAATACTCTCTTGAATCTATTAACTTATAAATACCTTCTTTTGAAAAAATATTTATATCAAATTCTAAGTTATCTATAGTTTTTATAATTCTAGTTTGAGTATTCCCCTTACTAACTATTACAAATATATCAAAATCATTTATAATCATACTACTATTTTCTATATCTATACTCTTAGAAGAACCTACTAAAAATACACTTTCTGTATTTTCATAACTTATAATTTTTTCTATTTCTTTAGTATATATGTCATAAACCCTATTTCCCATTTATTTCTCCTAATTTCTATTTATATATTTTATCTTTATATGCTTTTGTTATTTTATCAAATAATTCATTTCTATTATTGAATTTGATACCTTCTATCTCAATAACTTTCATCATTTCCATTATGCTATTTGTTATAAATACAAAGTCAAATTCTTTAATTTCATCTATGTTTATATTAGTTTCTACTAGTTGTATATTCAATTCGCCACAAATTTCTATAATCCTTCTTTTTACAGTTCCACTAAGTATAGGAAATTTATCACTTATAGTAAATATCTGTTTATCTTTAATGAAAAATATATTGCTCATAGAACATTCTAGTATGTTATCTTCTGCATCTAAAAATATACCATCATCATATCCATTTTCAGTAGCATAATTTTTAGTATATATATTTTCAAAGTAATTAGTAGTTTTATGTCTATGTATTATACTATCTCCTCTTCTTATAGGGGATATATTTAATCTAAATCCAACTTCATACATTTCTTTGTTATATAGTATATTTCTAACCGATATATTATATCCTTCATCGAATACTGTTAATCTTAAGGCTTTATTTTCAATATTATTCTCTTTAATATATTTTAATATTTCTTCTTTGTAAAATTCTTTATCATTATTAATTAAAATGTTTAACTCACTAAGTGAGTTAAACATTCTATCTATATGTATATCTATATCTATTGGGCTTTTATCTACTTTTATAGTTTCAAAAACCCCTATTCCAAATTTAGCTAAACTGCTAGAAAAATTCACATTATTCTTCATAATAGCCTCTTAATGCTTTCATTATAGATTTTGCTTTATCTAATGTTTCTTGGTATTCATCTTCTGGATTTGAATCCCAAGTCATACCTCCTCCAACTTGGAAGTATACTTTCTTATCTTGTTTTATAATAGTTCTTATTGCTATATTTAAATCCATATCACCATTAAAACCTATATAACCTATAGAACCTGTATATATATTTCTTTGAGTAGGTTCTAATTCATCTATAATTTCCATAGCTCGAATTTTAGGTGCTCCTGTTATAGATCCTCCAGGGAATGTTGCTTTTATAACATCCACACAACTTCTGTTATCATCTAGCTCTCCAACTACTGTTGAAACTAAATGATTTACATTTGCATATGGTTCTATTATAAATAATTCAGGTACCTTTACCGTTCCTATTTTAGATATTCTTCCTATATCATTTCTTTCTAAATCTACTATCATAAGCAGCTCTGCTCTATCTTTTTCACTATTTCTAAGTTCTTCTTGTAATCTTAAATCTTCCTCTTTTGTTGTTCCTCTTGGTCTAGTTCCCTTTATAGGTCTAGTTTCAACTTTTTTATCTATACATTTTATAAATCTTTCTGGAGAGTTAGATAATACATTAGTATCTTCAAAGTTTAAAAAAGCTCCAAATGGTGCTGGACTTATATTTCTTAAATCTCTGTAAAGTTCATAACTAGAAAGTGTAGTTTCTCCTTCAAACCTTTGAGTAAGATTTGCTTGGTATATATCACCTTGTTTTATGTAATCTTGTACTTTTCTAACTGAATTCATAAATTCTTCTTTAGTAAAGTTTGATTTAAGTTTTATAGGATTAACTTCTATTTTTTCATAACATATAGTGTCTATTCCCTTTTTAGTAGCTTCACCAATTCTTTTTTCTATATCAAGGGCTATTTTTCCCTCTTCCTTTTCATTTAAATTTGGTGTGGCTATATATGTCTTTTCTTCTAAGTGATCTATGACTATAACCCAATTGTATAAGCCAAAATATAAATCATAAACATTTGTATCATCTTTTGCAGTCCTAGGCAATTTTTCCATATAATTTCCTAAATCATAAGATAAATATCCAACTGCTCCGCCAATAAAAGGAAGGTGTGTATTATTTTCAACTTTATATTTATTTAATTCTTCTTGTAGATTATCTAGTGGGTTATTCTCTGTATTTTTGTATTTAATAATCTTAAATGGGTTACTACTTATAAATGAATATCTACCTAGTTTATTAGGGTCCATTGCACTATCTAATATAAAACTATTACTATCATCTTTAAATATAGTAAATATTTCAAATGAGTTTAATTTAGTATCTATTAATTTTATCATTATGCTTGTCCCCCTAATCTAGCTTCGTTTATAAAGTTCTTAAGTATGTCATGCCCTTGTTCTGATAAAATAGCTTCTGGGTGAAACTGTACCCCTTCTATTAGATATTTTTTATGTCTAATTCCCATTATCTCATTTTCATTTGTGATTGCAGTTACTTCTAGTTCTTCTGGAAGATTTTTTGTATCAACTACTAAAGAATGATATCTAGTTACATTTAAAGGATTATTAAGACCTTTAAATACTCCTTTATTTGCGTGGTTTATGCTATGTACTTTTCCATGTACTGGCTTTATAGCTTTTATAACATTAGCACCAAATGCATATCCTATAGTTTGATGACCTAAACAAATACCTAGTATTGGCTTTTTACCTTTAAAATAATTTACAACATCAATACATACTCCTGCTTCATTTGGTGAACATGGTCCTGGTGATAAAACTATAATCTCTGGATTTATTCTTTCTATTTCTTCTATCGTTACTTCATCATTTCTTTTAATTATGATTTCTTCACCTAGTTCACCTATATATTGTACTAAGTTATATACAAAAGAATCATAATTATCAATCATAAGAATCATATCTATTGCCCTCCCCTAAATACTACTTTTTATTATGTTTATTCTCTTTAAGTATCTCCTATATACAATATTAATTATATATTTTTATAGAAATCTATGTCAATATAGTCATCTTTGGTCTAATTTTTTATATTTATTTATATAAAAAAAGAGAAGCTATAAACTTCTCTTTACTACTTTATATCCACTATTATAATATTTTTCTTTTTTACCTTTTTGTTTTCTAGCCTCTATTAATTCTTTAATATGATTTATATAATCATCGTCATCTGAAATTCTAACAAGACTAGATAAATAATATACATCTGTGCTTTTAGGTATTTTTTTATTTATAACCAAATCTATTGCCGTTTTTGCTGCTTCAAAATGTTTCAAATGTGTGTGACCTTCTTGAAAATCCTTTTTAGTATTATATACAACATATCCTTCTTTTACTTGAAATATTATAAAACCTTTTTTTTCATATATTTTATTATACATATATTAAATCAATCCTTTTCAAGATAGTCTTTAATATATGTATATTATCTCTTTAGTCAATTGTTTCGTTTTTTTATTATTTTTACATTATTTTTAAATTATTTTTTAGATATATCTTAATAGTAAAGTGTATATATTATAAATTATTGCTATATATTATTATTTCATATATATTAGCTATTTTCTATCATTTCTGATACAGTTACAAATTTATATCCTTTTTCTATCATCTTAGGTATTAGTATATCTAGAGCTTCTACAGTGTTATTAGTTGCGTAATCATGTAGTAATACTATATCTCCATTTTTTACATTGTTTATTATTGTATCTGCTATTTTATATGCTTTAGGATTTTGCCAATCTCTTGCGTCAACAGTTGTCCAAAGTACTATTTTATATTTATATTTACTTGCTATTTGACCTAAAGTTTTTTGATTATAACTTCCGTATGGTGGCCTAAATAAAGTAGGCTTTACCCCTACAACCTCTTTAATTATTTTTTCACATTTTACTATTTCATCTTCTAATTGTTGTTGACTTAAATTACTTATATCTGGATGATTAAATGTATGATTTCCAATCTCATGTCCTTCTTCTTTAGCTCTAATAATAGGCTTTGGATACCAATTAACATGTTTTCCTGCTACAAAGAATGTTGCTTTAACATTATATTTTTTTAATACATCTAACACTTCATTGGTTTCTTTTGGATGTGGACCGTCATCAAAAGTAAGCGCTATTAATTTTTTATCTCTTGAACCATTTTTTATAAATACTTTATCATTACAACTTACTGGATTTTTTAAACTAGCAATTAGCATTATACTTATTGCTATTGTCATAACTTTTATTATGCTATGCTTCATATTATGTCTTCCTTTCAGATTATATTATCTATAAAAGTTTTGAGTGTAATAAATATTATAATCTCCTCCAAATTCAACTCCTACTCCTATACTATTATAATTACCTAAAATATTTTTTCTATGTCCTTTAGAATTCATTAATGCTTCATGAGCATGTATTGCACTAGTTTGACCTGCTGCAATATTTTCTCCTGCACTTATATATTTAATACCTTCTTCATTCATCCTATCAAAAGGTGTTTCATTTTCTTTATTAATATGATCAAAGTAGTTTTTATCTACCATATCTAAGCTATGTTTTTTTGAACTTGTAGTAGCCATTTCACTGTATTTTAACTTATTTAATCCATTTTTTGCTCTCACGCTATTAGTTAAATCTATAACTTGCATTTCAAAACTCTTTTTTAATTTTTCGCTTGGGCTTGCATATATAGATTTCGTATCACTTTCATTTTTAGAATCTATAACTTGATATGAACATATTTTATATTCATCATGTATATCATAAAAGAATGTTATATATTTATTATTTATCTCTATTATGTCATATTGACCTTCTGAATTAATAATATATTTAATATTTCCTTTTTTCTTATATTCTATAGGTGTATACAACTTCCTTACATCATCTCTTTTATCACCTATATTTATATTTTCTGTTTCACATGAATTTAATGAATTACTATATATTCCTTTGACAACTTCATCTTCAATACCTACCATAAAAAAATTATTATAATCATTATTATATATATACCAATTAAATCCATATTCACTTTCATCTATTCTATCTGGTTGACCAAATAGCGATAATAATTTTTCTTTACGCTCTCCAATTTTTATATTATAAATGTCTTTTGTATTACTAATATTTATAGACTTATTATTAACATTATTATTTGCATCTATCTCTTTTTTGCTATTATCTATATTTAAATTAAAAAGTAATAAGCTGGTTATTACTCCTCCTATTAATAATATACTTTTCAATGTATCACTCTCCCATACAGTTTATATTAGGATGATAGACATCTTTAAAATTATCATACATAATATATACTATATGTGATAATTTTAATAAAAAAATAACCTAGCGTTAAATAACGCAGGTTATTTTATATAAGAAAATATTTCATCCAGTGTTCTATTACATATTGATGGTTTATCAAATTTCCAAGTGCCTTCATATACCAATTCATCATCTATATAAAATATTCCAACACCATGCTTTTTCCCATGTGCAAATTCACCTTCATATCTTTTTCCATTTGGCCATATATAGGTTCCTTTACCATGAGCTAAATTATTTTTCCATTCTCCTTTATATATAAGTTCTTTTTCATGATCATAGCACTCGCCAATACCCTCCATTTTATTGTATTTAAACTCTCCAAAATATATACATCCATCACTCCATGTATATACTCCTACACCATGTCTTTTCCCACTACACCACTCACCTATATATTCATTACCATTACTATATACCATTTTTCCTATTCCGCTCATTAAATCTTCTTTAAACTCACCTATATACATATTTCCATTTGTAAATATGCATTCTCCATTTCCATCTTTCATATTATCTTTAAACTCACCACTATATTCTATTCCTTCTAAAAATGTGTATATTCCTTTTCCACTCATCTTGCCATCTATAACTGTTCCTATATATACATCTCCATTTGAAAAATTGTATACTTTACTAGCTGGTCTTCTTTGTTTTATATCACTTTCAATTGTATTCTCTTCTTCTATTGCTTTAACTTCTTCTTCAGTAGCAACTTCTTTTTTCTTTGTCTTTAACTTTTGTATAAATTTAACTTCTCTTTTTATATTATTTATAAACTTTACATACTGATTATATATATCAAAATATTCATTAGATAAACTCATATTATGTTTCTCCTATCAAATCTAAATTTATTATAGTCTAAACTTATTATATATTATAAATTATATACTTTTCTATATATTTTTAAATATAATAGATTTACATGAAATAAGATATGTTAATAAATTTATGTCATTAAAAAAGGATATATCTATTTGATATACCCTTTTTTATAACTAATTTGTGCCATTCTAATTCACCAAATCCAAATACGTTTATATATTTAACTGTAGAGTTAAGTATATTTAATCAATCTCATCTATATTTTAGTTATATTTATTTTTAATTTTATAAGTACTTTTCTTTAAATCCTCTACCCTTAACCTCACTTACATCATTTACAGATATAAATGATTTTTTATCGTATTTTAAAGCAATTTCCTTTATTTTAGGTATCTCATTTGATGATACTATACAATATATAAGTTTTTTCTTCTCATGAGTATATGCACCTTCAGCTTCTAAGAAAGTTACACCTCTATGAAGTTCACTCATTATTTCTTTTGCTATACTATTGCTTTCTCTAGATACAACCATAACTGACTTTTGATAATTCATAGCATCTTTTACAAAGTTCATACAGTATGCACTTATAAACATACCTATTAATGTGTATAATGCTAAATCCATTCCAAATAATACTCCACCTATAGATACTATTAGTATATTTATAGATAGCGTTGTATCTTTCATAGGAATATTTTTCTTAAATTTCAATATTGCAGCTAATATATCTGTACCACCTTGTGATGATTTTGTTCTAAATACTATACCACTTCCAATTCCTGATAATATACCTCCATAAACACTTTGAAGTAATACATCATTTATAGGTATATATTGAGCTATATCTTGAGTTATACCTAGTAAAAAAGAAAATATCATCATGTTTATTAAACTAGATATACAAAATTCTTTTTCTAAGTATATAAACCCTAATATAAATATAGGTATATTTATTAAAAATGTTAAAAGACCTATGTTTATTCCAGTTAAGTAATTTATAGCTGTAGAGGCACCTGGTACTCCCCCACTTAATAGATGCGCTGGTCTTAAAAAACCATTGACACCTATACATGCTACAAGCATTCCACCTATTACCACTAAATATCTTAAAAAAGCATTATCTTCTAAAGTGGTGTTAACTTTGCTCATTTTGTTCTCCCTTCAATTCGACCTAAACAAATCACCTAATAAATCAATAGGTAATTTAAATTATGCTTCTCTTTATTCATTGCACATGATATATTATATTATTTTTTTTTAATATGTCTAGTTAATTTTTTTTACCTATTTTACTTTTTTTTAACTTTTGAATAATTATAAAATTATTTAGCAATAAAAGATTTAAACGAATAATTTCTTGCATAATATATAAATACTGAACAATTTAATTCACAATAAAAGGCAAGAAACATATTTTGTTCCTTGCCTTTTATTGTGTAATATATACTTTTAATTTGAAAATATTTTATTTTAACCTTCATTTTTTGATATTTTAGTATATATATTTTCATTTATAAGAAAAAACTTTTTATATCATATTGATTATTATAGGTATTAATATGACTGTAATTATCCCAGATATACCTATAGATAATCCACTCATAGCACCTTCTATTTCTCCTAATTCTAAAGCCTTTGATGTTCCAAGTGCATGTGCTGATGTTCCAAGTGCTATTCCTTTTGCTACAGGATGTTTTATTCTTCCAAGCTTAAATACAAGCTCTGCCATTATAGCACCAAGTATACCTGTAAATATTATTGCCACTACAGTTATAGACTCTATACCATTTATAGTATTAGTAAGAGATAATCCCATAGGTGTCGTTATAGATTTAGGTATTAAAGAATTTATTATACTAATATCTGCATCTGTAAAACCAGCTATTATCTTTATAGAAATAAATGATACTACTACACCTGTAGTTATACCTACTAATATTTCTAGTATATGTTTTTTAAATAAGTCAAATTGCTTATATAATGGTACTGCTAATATAACCGTTACAGGACCTAAAAAGTAATTTATACTATCTGCACCTTTTTTATAACTTTCATATGGTATCTTAGTTATATTTAAAAATAATATAATTCCAACTATTGCAATTAAAAGTGGATTCATTAAAGCACTTTTAGTTTTCCTTTGTATATAAAGTCCTATGTTAAAAAATATTATAGTTATTACTATCCCAAATATAGGTGTGTTTAAAACATTATACATGACTAATTCTCCTTAACTTTATTTTTAATCATCTTTTCTACTACTATTCCAGTTATGTACATAACTAAAATAGTACTAAAAAATATAGTTATTAGTAATACAAATACATTTTTTTCAATAAGACCTAACGATCTTATAAGTGAAACCCCTGCCGGTATGAAAAATAAAGCCATATTATCTAGCAATAGATTACCTATATCTTCAAGCTTGTCCACTTTTATTATATTGGCTTTTAAAAGTATAAATAGTAATATCATACCAACTATACTACCCGGTACAATTACTATATTTTGTATGAATGAGCTTATGTACTCACCTAAAGCCCATACACCTAGTATTAATACTAATTGATTAAATAATTTCATTTTTGCCTCCTTTAATTCTGACTAAATCTTTAATGAAATTGTAAAGGGAGTTACAATACTCCCCCCGTATAATACTTTATCATATTTTTAGATATTTTCAAATTTATAGTAGTAATTTTCCATACTTATCTATATAATTGTTATTTTTTCCATTTATTATTTCAGAGTATCCATCTTTAAAATCAGATAGAGATTCATATATTGGAAGTATCTCTATCTCACCACTTTTATTTATAAATCCCCATTTCCCACATTTATTATTATTTATTCCTCTTATAAGTGAGTTAGTATCTATATTAAACCTACCTAACCCTTCTTTAAAGCTACAAGCATAGTCAAATATAGCATCTATAACTACATCACCATTTTTGTTTATATATCCCCATTTTTCATTTATACATACAGCTGCTAATCCTTCGCTAAATGGCTTTGCTTTATCAAACTTAAAATCAATCTTTAATTTCCCATATTTATCTATATATCCCCATTTATTATTATTTCTAACAGCTGCTAATCCTTCACTAAAGTCTGTTGCTATTTCATATGTAGGTTTTATTATAAACTCCCCTTTTCTATTTATATAGCCATACTTATTTTTATATTCTACTAATGAAGTATTATCTTTAAATTGATTTGCATAAGTATATTTTGGAGCTATAATCACTTCTCCATTAGAGTTTATATACCCCCACCTCTTATTTATTTTTATATTAGCTAAACCTTCACTAAAATCACCCGCACATTCATATTTAAAATCTATGGCTAAATCTAAATTTTTATCTAAATATCCATATTTATTGTAGGCTTTGGCTCTAGATAATCCTTCATTAAAATCAGATATACTATCTATGTGTAAATAGACTTTAGTATTTCCTAATTTATCTATATACCCAAATATCCACCTATTGATTCCTCTTATTTTTTTTATATATGTAATGACACTATATCCATCTTTTAGTCGCTCTGATACATACTTGAATTTAGGCCTTACAATAACATTGCCTTCTTTATCTACAAATCCATATTTTCCATCCCTAAGTATCGGGAGAAAAAGCTCTTTATTATCCATACTTATCCTCCTCGCTAAAACTTAATATCCCCTTCTATAAGTTTATTTAAAGGTAGTATTATATATGATTGTGATTTGTAAGATAATAAAAAATAAAACTACCTATTGGTAGTTTTATTTTTCTTTTAATATATCATTAACTTTTGAATTGTTATACATACTATCTGGTACTTCATTTTTTAGCCCATAGAATGTGTTTTTTGCATCTTTTAAGTCACCCATTTTATAATAAAGCATTCCTAATTGGTAAAATGCATCATCATAATATTGATCATTCTTTGTATAAGTATTTATATATTTTTTATAATATTTTACAGCTTCATCATCATTACCTATCTTTTCATTTAATAATGCTAACTGGTATACAGCTTCTGATATATATTTCTTACTTTTTCCTTGAGATACAATATATTCGAAGTTTTTTATAGCCTCTTTATAATTTTTATCCTTAGACTCATCAACTGCTTTATTATATAAAGTTTCCTCATCAGAAACTATAACTTGTGTATCTTCTTTTTTATTTTCGCTTTTTGCATTATCTAATTCTTTTTCTTTCTCTTTTATTTCTTGTTCTTTTTCATTTAGTTTTTTATCAGCTTTATCTAGTTCTTGCTCGTGATTACTTAATTTCTCATTTAATTTATCAATTTTATTTTTGCTATACATATGATATGCACCTAATGCCAAAAGTAAACATACTCCAAATATTAAAAATGGCTTACTATTCTTAGACTTTTTCTTAGGCTTAATATCTTCTTTTTTCTCTTCTTTATCTTCCTTCTTATTTTCAAACAAAGGATTATCTTTATCTACTTCTCTTAATCTACTTAGATAATGTTCTCTCTTTTTAACGTTACCTATCTTATCATATATTAAAGAAAGTATTATATATGGCTCTATTAAATCTGGGTCATCATCTATCATATTTTCAAGTATATGTATTGATTCTTGATTCATCTCCTCATTAATAAATCTTATAGAGTGATTATATCTACCTAAGAATACTTTAAATTCATCAGATGATAACATATCTACATACTTTCTAGATAGTTCATTGTTACCATAACACATAGCAGTGTAAAAACTTTCAAAAGCCTTAGCAAAATCACATTTTAATAGAGTAAGTAATCCTTTTAAATTAAGTATATCTACATCTTTTGGATTTATCTCTATAGCTTTTTCTATTAATTCATAAGCACTAGTTAAATATCCCTTTAAAGATAAATCAAGTGCATTATTATACCTTTTATATGATTCTAACTTTAATTCTTTTGAAGTATCTTCTGAATTACTCTTTAGTGTATTTTGTAAGTTTAATATTGTTTCTTCTTTATAGTTATTAGTTACATAACTTTGCTTTAATGCCTTTAATGTCTCATTCGTTTCTTCTTCATCTATATTAAAAAATGTCAAATCACTTTTGTTATCTTCAACTAAAGATATATCTAAAATTTTTCTAGGCATTTGCTTTATATCTTTTTTGATAATTTTACCTAAAATCATATTCTCCTCCTAATTTAAATATATATTCTAAGATAACACATTTAACACTACAAGTCAAAGATATACATATTTTCATATTTTTAGGCAAATTATTATAAAAAAAGATAACCTACATTATAGGCTATCTTTTTTTAACTAATATTATAATCTTTCTTAAGATACACTTGGTGTGTCTGGATTAGGATTTTGTTCTGGTGGTGGTGTTAAAGCTTCTGGTTGTACAGGTTTTTGTTCTTGTTGATTTGGTTTTTCTGGTCTTACAGGTTTTTGTTCTGGTGTTTTAACCTCCATAGTTCCAACAGCGATAACACCTTGCTTTTTAGGATAATATGATGTATATACTTTTTCTTTTTTTAGCACTTCTCCATTACTGTTCTTATATACTCTGTAAGTTGATACTGTATATGCATTTCTTGCTTTTTCTAATTGTTTTTCTTTCCCTTTTGGAAGAGTTGGATCATCGACTCTTTTTATAGGAGCTTGAGATACTCCATCTATGTTAGTTAATATATCTACATTTTGCTTATCTGATTTACTACCATAGATTTGACATATAACTCTATTTCCTGATACATAATTTTTTAAATATATAGGCTGCTTTAAGTTATTTTTAAATACAAAGTCTATTCCTCCATCAGTTACAGTTGCATCTCTCCCTTTTGCTACATATGTAGATGGTATAGAATGATTTTTAAGTTCTACAATTTCTAATCCTGAATATAACACCGTATTATATAGTGTAGATGATACCTGACAAACTCCACCTCCTACACCTTCTTGTACTACTCCTTGTACTATAACTGGTGCATTTTTATAACCATTTGATACAGTTCTCATTAAAGTATTTTCATTGTATGAAAATGTCTCACCAGGCATTAGCAATTTATCACTAGTTCTACTTGCTGCTAATCTTATATTAGTTGTTCTACCAGCTACTGATGAATCAAATTTGGTAGAATAGCTAGCTAATAATGTATCTATATGTTGTATATCCTCTTTTTTTACATTCTGATTAGTAACTTTTACTGCTAAATCTTCTTTTTTATTGCCTTTTTTAAGTTGACTAATTATATTTTCTACACTCTTATTTACATCAACTTCTTGTCCTTTATGTCCTGATAATACCTCTACTTTCGAGTTATTTATATCTAATTTTGCATCTTCCATATCAATATTTATATCCTTAGATATATCTTTAACGCATTTTATTAATTTCTCTTTATTATAGTCTATTTTAAGCTCAAGGTTATTTTTTGCTCCGAAATTTGCTTTTATAGTTTTTTTAATATTATCTATCATAGAATCTTCTCTATTTATAGATAGTGCCTCATTAATAGTCTCGTCTAAACTATATTTTAAATCTATATCTTTACTATTTATTTTCCATAACTTATCTGAATATGAAATGTATATTTGTTTTATGTCATATTTTTTATTTAGTACATCTTTAGCTTCTTCTCTTGTCATATTTCCTATTGATATGCTGTTAACATATGTGTTTTTAAGTATTTTATTTCCGTTTATTTGAAAACTTATAAAACCTATAAAAACGATTATCCCCAATAATATTACACCCGTTGCAGCGTATACATATTTTTTTACATCTTTCATGTCTTACTCTCCTCAATCTCCCATTTTTCTCACATATTATTACTTAGCTATAAGGTTTATATATCCTCTTTTATATTTCAATATTTTAAAAAAAGTGTGTTAAAAAACACACTTTTAATATTCTTTAATCTCTTTTTGAGAAATTATATAAACTTTTTCACTATACATATTTATCATAAAAGCTTCTTTAGGCCTAAAGAATCCTTTATTTACAATTTCATAGTAATATAAGCCTTCATTTCCCTTTAATATATTTTCTAATCCTTTTTCATCTTCTACATATCTGTCAGCTTTATTTTTAGATACTTCATATATTTCTTTGTACTTTTCGTCATTTTTTTCTAATTTATTTTGAAGTATAAATTTAGCTTTTTCTTCACTTATTGCAAATTGTACTTTTCCTGAATTATCATATCTAAAATACCCATTACAGTAAGTGTTTTTGTAATCTTTATTACTATCCTTATATGAATATATTTCCTTTGTTTTCGCATTTACTAGTATTTCATCGGTTAACATTCCATACTCTAACACTTCAACACAATAATATTTTTCACCATCTATCATTTGGTAGTAAGAATTTATAGATAGGCTATTTTTAGATATGTTTCCTTTTTTAGATATTAAATTAATAATATCATCTGCTGATAATGTGTATATTGATAATTTTTCCTTATACTTTTTCTCTAAATTTAGTATATTTTCATCATCTGGATAATATTTTTTTACATACTCTATGTATCTTAATGCACTTTCATAGTCTCCATCTTTGTTACTTTCATCAGCTTTTTCTATATAATCATCATACATAAGGTCTATACATTCATCTTTTTCTTTTTGTGCTTTTTTATAATATTTATCATCTTTGTCTAGTACTTTATCATAATCTTGTATTGCTTCATAATACATGTGGTTTTCTTTGTTTTCATTTGCTTTTTCATACACCAATCTAGATTCATGTATTTGTTCTATATTACTTTTATATCCATCTAATTCATTTGAAATTCCATTTAGAGTAGATGCCATACTTATATAAGATAAAGCTGTATCATAATCTGTATTTTCTTCCTTATACATATCAGATACTCTTTGAGATTGTTCTATTATACGACCTACATCTACCTCAATATTTTCTATTGCATTTATGGTATTTATCATACCTACATATTGTTCCTTTGTAATTTCTTTATTTACGTATTTATCTCCACTTTCAAGAAGTAATTTATTTATCTTTTTAGATAATGTTTTATCAATTCTTTTCATTTTAGAATCAGAAAATTTCTTTTCGTAGTTAGAGTAATTGTCAATAGCTATATTGTATCTACGATTTTCTATATTTTCCAATAATGTATCAACCTCTTTTTGTACGCTTAATTCATCACTACTTATGAAAAATACTATAACTAATACTATTACACCTAATACTGATAATGAAATTGTGATTATATTTTTTTTATATATATCTATAAAATCTACACATTTATAAAATAATTCTTTAAAATTCATTATCGTTTCCTTTCCTATTTAGTTTTTATGTAAATATCATTATTTATTATATCATATATGTATATCTTTAACCATATTTTATATTATTAGTAAATATATGTATTTTAATTGTTTATAAATAAAAATAAGTCAATATAATGTCTATAAAACTTTTTAAATACATAATATTGACTTATTTTTTTATTTATATTAAAAACACAATGCTTATATCATCCTGACTTTTTTGCTTGCTTAACTTACTTAGTCGCTGTTTGTAAGTTCTTTTTAGAACTTCCCTAGAAAATACACTCTTATTGTACATATATATTGTATCATTAAGGCTTTTGTACAATTCATTTTTATTGTCAAAAGACTGCTCATATCCATCTGTAAATATAATAATATTTTCTTTGTATTTATTTATTTCATCATCTATATAATACATAATATTTTTATATGAATCTATTCTTCCTAAAGAATCAACTGTATCACTTTTTCTAGTTTCTAATACTTCTTTAAACTCAGTATCATCTTTTATTATAATATTTCCATCTCCTATTTTTAAATATAGCCTAAATCTATTAGTTACCAACACTGCTATTAATGTTGTAGAATATTTTATATATTCTGTTTTAAAAACTAATGGATGAAATCTTTCAAAATCTAACTTAACTAAATCCATCCATTTTGATTGAATTTCCATTTGTATTTTTTTTTCTTCTAGCATATTAACTAAATCTTTTGTATCTAAATCTGCCAAATCTTTAAGCATGCCTACTGCAATATTACAAGCTATTTTAGCTCCTCTATCACTATATTTGAAAAAATCATTACTATGGCCATCAGACACAGCAAAAACTATTCCTTTATCAAAAAAATCGAAATCTAAATAATCTTGAGATTTCGATTTTTTTAATATATTTTTATAACCAGTTACCATTTCTGAAAATATATTGTATTCCATAAGCAACCTCTCCTATAATTGTTCTTAATTATCTTTTATTATAGGTTTTATATATTTATAACTAAAATTTTATTTTCTTAAGTAAAACTTTAACTTTATTTAAGTGACTTTATCTATTACCGAAAAGTTCTTTTTTGCTACCGTGTAAAGTGGTATCATTACTTTTTAACCTATTACTATAAGTTCAATAATTATGCATAATTTATAAATAGATATAATAATTAATAAGCAAAAAAGACACCATAGTTTATTTTATTGTGCCTTTTTAAATCATTTTAATATTAAGATATTTTTCTTTTTGCTTTAACAACTTCTTTTGTATTTCCTCTTTTAATATTTTTACTCTTGCTAACTTTAGTCTTTTGTATATGTTTTTTATTTTTAAATATTCTATTGTAGTCTACAACTACTAACATAACTGTTAAACATAAAGTTAATCCTGTAAATAACATAAAGTAATATTCTAACCCTATAAACACTCCCATAATAGCATTTAACAGTATAAGTCCAAATGTTATAACAAAAGATATAATAGATGATAGAACTAAAACCTTAAATATACTTTCTATCTTTCTTAGGATAGATTTCAACATTCTCACCCCGTATAATAACAAATCTTTACATTTATCTATCTTTAAATATATCAAATATGCACATAAATAGCAATTCTTATTAGTTATTTTTCTAAAAGTATTTACAATTATATTTTCTTCGTAACAATATCACCCCTTAATTAATAAAATATAATTAGGTTATATTTTATTAATTAAGGGGTGATATATATGCCATGCCTTCCAAGTTTAGGATCGAAAGCTCCTGATTTTAAGGCTAACACAACATTTGGACCTATAAAATTATCTGATTATAATGGTAAATGGGTAGTTTTATTTTCTCATCCTGGAGATTTTACTCCAGTATGCACTACAGAATTTCTATGCTTTGCTAAGTACCATAATGAATTTAAAAAAAGAAACACAGAATTAATAGGCCTAAGTGTTGACAGTAATGCGTCTCATCTAGCTTGGATGTATAATATATTTACTATGACAGGTATTGATATTCCTTTTCCAGTTATAGATGATAATGATAAATATGTAGCTAAGCTATACGGTATGATTTCAGAACAAATGAGTAATACTTCTACAGTACGATCTGTTTTTATAATAGATGATAAACAAATACTCAGAACTATACTTTACTATCCTCTCACAACTGGTAGAAATATTCCTGAGATTTTAAGAATTATAGAAGCACTTCAAACTAGTGATAAAGATAAAGTAGTAACTCCTGCTAACTGGTTTCCTGGTATGCCAGTCATAACACCATCTCCTAAAACTTATAAAGAGTTAAAAAATAAAATTAAAAACTGTGAGAAAGAATATGCGTATATGGACTGGTATCTTTGCTTTATGCCTGATAAGGATAGACCAACTATTAATGTAAAACATAATAAAGATGTATTTATAAAATCTAAAAATACTAAAAAGTGCCAAAGACCTGAAATAACAGACCCAGATAAACAGCCTGCTATAAGTTGTCCTGATGTTAGTCCAATAGTTATGGAGTATGTATTTGGTAATCCTGGAAACGTAGATCCTAATTTACTTGATGCTGTAATCTATGCATTCGTAGAAATTAATGAAAATGGAACATTACGAGTTCCTACTCCTAATTATTTAAATCAACTTATAAGTCTTAAAAATATTAAGCCTACTTTAAAAGTTATTGCTGCCATTGGTGGATGGGGAGTTGAAGGTTTTTCTGATGCTGCTTTAACTCCTGCATCTAGATATGCATTTGCTAGAGAAGCAAATAAGCTTATAAAGCAATATAATTTAGATGGTATTGATATTGACTGGGAATATCCAGGAAGTAGTGGTGCGGGTATAAAATCTAGACCTGAAGATAAAGAAAATTTTACACTTTTACTAACCGCTCTAAGGGATGTTATAGGAGATAATAAGTGGTTAAGTGTTGCTGGTACTGGAGATATTGGTTATATAAATAGAAGTGCTGAAATATCTAAAATAGCTCCTTTAATAAACTATTTTAATCTAATGAGTTATGATTTTACAGCTGGAGAAACAGGTGAAAATGCTAAGAAACATCATGCTAATTTATATCCTTCTAATTTATCTTTAAGAGGATATAGTGTAGATTCTATGGTACAAAATTTAATAAATGCCGGTATGCCTCGTGAAAAAATACTACTTGGAGTTCCTTTTTATGGTAGACTTGGAGCTGCAATTACAAGATCATATGATCAACTTAGAAGGGATTATATAAATAAAAATGGTCATACAGTAATGTTTGATAGAGATGCTAAAGTACCTTATCTAGTAAAAGATGGAGAGTTCTCAATGTCTTATGAGGATACCCTTTCTATTTATATAAAAGCTCTATATGTATTAGATAATTGTCTTGGTGGCATTTTTTCTTGGACATCGACATATGACCAGGCAAATATTTTGGCAAAAGCTATGTATGATGGTATAAATAGACCTTCTTTTGTTTTAGCTGAATTAGAGGATTTTGGATTAAGTTAAAAATAAAGTCTTGCAAAATACTTTGCAAGACTTTTATATTCCTATAGCTTTCTTAGCTAATTTATCAGCTTCATCGTTATATTTATTGCCACTATGTGCTTTTACTTTTACAAACTCAACATTTAACTTATCTTTTATATTATCATAAAATTTCTTATATTTAGTAGTTCCTTCTTTATTAGTTTTCCATAATCCTAAGCACCATTTTTCTATTCCTTCATAATCAAAATATAAAATCAAATTATTTATGTTATTATCTATACAATAATTCATCGCAATCTTTGCAGCTTCTATTTCACCTGCGACATTTCTCATTCCAACTAAATCTTTATCATTTCCTTTTTTGCTATAAGTTTTTATAACTTCTTCATTTTTTATTATAACTACCCCTGAACCATATTCTCTTATTGAATGTTCATAACTACCATCAACATAAGCTTTTACAAGTTCTTTTCCCTCTTGTATTTTTACACCACTTTCACCATATATATATGATTTTGCTTCCTCTATCGTAGTAAAACTTTTATACTCAGCGCCTGAAAAACCATTTATTTGTTCCTTACATTCATTCCATGTATTATATATACCATTGTTTCTTCCTTTTCTTACTGCATAAAACTTAACCTTAGCCAAATTTTTCACTTCCTTTCGTATAACTATTTATATAAAATTTATATTTTTCTAAATCATACATTTAATAACTATTCTATAGTAAAATAAGTAGTTTTTAAAGACTTATTATTTTACATATTATTGTGAAAATTTTCTTAAATTTTTTATTCCTAAATATTTCATGCTTTATTTTTTTTTAATTTATGGTATAATCTTTATTATCAAATAAATCGAATATAACTATTGGTAGAGGTCGCATTGTTAAATAGTAGTTTTGTGGAGGTAAGCACGAAGAAGCAAAATAAAAGGTAACTATGCCGAAATATATAAGGGAAGCTTTAAACTTATATATTGGGGTTATGCAAAATATGTATAACACTGTCACATTTATATGTGGAGTGCTATCTTTAGATTAAGCGTATTTTTAATTGTACGGTTGAATGCTTAAGTCTAGGATAATATCTTTACACCTAGACTTTTTTTATTATCTCTTTTCTCCTTAACGTTATATTCGGTATAAATTTTAGGAGGACTTTTATGACAAAAAAGGTTAAAAAACAAGCAACTTTATTTGATGCATTACTATGTGTCTCTGTTTTAGTTGCAGTTTTAGTGACATGTTTAGTATTTTTAAGAAAGTATGAAATATCTGCTCATATACCACTTATAATAGGAGCTACATTTGCAAGTGGTGTTGCAGTTTTTAGATTAGGTTTTAATTGGAAGGAATTAGAAGAAGGTATACTATCTACTATAAATACGACAATGCAATCAATACTTATACTTTTAGTAGTTGGTATGATAATAGGTACTTGGATAGCTGGTGGTATAGTTCCTGCTATGATATATTGGGGTCTTAAAATATTATCACCTGGAATATTCTTAGTGGCAACTACTTTAATCTGCGCTATAGTATCTATTTCTACTGGTTCATCTTGGACAACAGCTGGTACTGTAGGTATAGCTCTTTTAGGTATTGGTAGTGCCTTAGGTATACCTGGTAAAATAGTTGCAGGTGCTATAATATCTGGTGCTTATTTTGGGGATAAGATGTCTCCTTTATCTGATACAACAAACTTAGCTCCTGCTATGGCTGGTTCTACTTTATTTGATCATATAAAACATATGGTATATACAGCTGGTCCTGCTCTTTTAATATCACTTGTATTATACGGTATAATAGGAATGAAATATGCAGGTTCTGAAATGGATATATCTCAAATAAATCAAATTCAAAATGCTTTATTAAGTAATTACAATACATTATCTCCATTTTTACTTTTAGTTCCTTGTGCTGTTATAGCAATGGTTATATTTAAAGTCCCTACAATACCAGCACTTATAGGTGGTGTTATATTAGGTGGCGTTTGTGCAGTAGTATTTCAAGGTGCATCTATAGCTGATATACTTGTAGTTGCTAAGTCTGGTTAT
This sequence comes from Romboutsia sp. D33t1_170424_H2, assembly GCF_015669105.1. NCBI lineage: Bacteria > Bacillati > Bacillota > Clostridia > Peptostreptococcales > Peptostreptococcaceae > Romboutsia > Romboutsia sp. D33t1_170424_H2. The sequence continues at coordinate 120,337 of NZ_JADOZQ010000005.1, forward strand.
GTTTCATCTACTGGAATGAAGTTTGTTGATGATCTTCTTACTAGAGGTGGACTTGACAGTATGTTAGGGACAGTATCATTAATACTTTGTGCTTTAACTGTAGGTGGGGTATTAGAAAAAACTGGTATGTTACAAGTTATAGCACAGTCTATACTAAAATTTGCAAAGGGTACTTTTGGACTTATAGCTGCTACAATATTTACTTGTATCGGTACTAACTTAGCAGTTGCAGACCAATATTTAGCCATAGTTATACCAGGAAGTATGTATAAGGATGCATTTATAAGACAAGGTTTATCTCCTAAGAATCTTTCTCGTGCTTTAGAAGATAGTGCCACTATAACGTCTCCACTTATTCCTTGGAATACTTGTGGAGCATATATGTCAGCAACACTTGGAATTGGATCTTTCGTATTTTTACCATATGCATTCTTTAACTTAATTTGTCCTTTAATATCATTATTCTATGGATTAACAGGATTAACAATAGAAAAACTTTCTGATGAAGATTTAATAGAAGAATTTGAAAACGGAATAGCTTAAAATAAAAAAGAGTCTTTAAAGACTCTTTTTTATTTTCTTATTATTATAAATGTCATATATAATATATACATTATAACTAATAATATACCTTCTTTTTTATTTATACGTTGCTTAGTTCCTGCAAATATATATGTTAATATTGTTATTATTATCATAATCATCATATCAACAAACACTATGCTATGAACTTGTATATTGCTTATAAATGAGGATATACCTAAAACAAATAATATATTAAACAGATTCGAACCAACTACATTACCTATAGCTATATCACTTTCACCTTTTCTAGCCGCAACTATACTTGTTACGAACTCTGGAAGAGATGTTCCTATAGATACTATAGTTAAGCCTACTAGATTTTCACTCATACCCCAAGCTAAAGCAATATTGCTTGCACTATCTACAACAAACTGACCACCTACTATTATTCCAATTATACCAAGGATACTCATTAGTATACTTTTACTCATAGGTATGCTCTCATCAGCTTGATCTATTTCCATTTCCTCTTTAGATGTTATGGCCATCTCTACTAAATAATACATAAATATACCAAATAAAGTTAGTAGCATCAGCCCATCTGCTCTTGTTAAAGCATTTTGAGTATACCCTTGAAACTTTATATCGTGAGATAATATAGATAGTACTATAGTTGCAAGTACTGCAAATGGGAATTCTTTAATTATAGTGCTCTTTTGTACCTTTATAGGATTTATTATTGCTACGACTCCCAAAACACATAAAAAGTTAAATATATTAGACCCTACTACATTGGCTATAGCCATATCATTACTTCCTTTTAATGCTGCTGTTATACTTACTGCAGCTTCTGGTGCACTAGTACCAAAAGCAACTATTGTAAGCCCAATTATAAGTGTTGGGACCTTTAATGTTTTTGCTATAGATGATGAGCCAACTACAAATACATCTGCTCCTTTTATAAGAATTAAAAAACCTATTATAAGTAATATATAACTCATATTTACATCCTTTCTTTTAACTACTTTTATAAGATTTATTTTTTCTTAAATATCTAATCTTATTCAATAATTAAAATATAGGTAAAGTCTTTTTATAATCTCATACCTTAGATTTTAATTTGATTTTTTCTTTTGGTATAGTATATCTATGATTAAAGTACTTTATATTTAATTTATCATTATTATTTGAAGTAACTCTGCACTTTATATACCTTTGATTCATTTGCTCAACTACAAACTGTTCTATATCTTTTATGTCATCTATATCTGTAATTGTTAGTAAGTTCCTAACATCTACTAATACCTCTCTCATAACCTGCTTTCTACATATATTTAGATGATTATTAGTATAGTTTTGTATATTATTTTTGCTAACTATATTTATTTTACAACCATGAAGATCTCTCTCTAATTTTTTTAAAGTATGCCTATTAGTTCCTATGTCAAAGATTATAAAACATCCGTAATCATATTTGCTTCTTAAGATCCTTCCCATAGCTTGTTTTACCTTAATAGCCATCTGAGGGTAGTTTATAGATTGATAGGTCAAGCCATATTTTTTCATAATAGTTGAGTATAAAGGATCTTTCGGATTTAGATTAGGAATTTTATCTAAGGTTACACACACAAGTCCATCCCCTGGAACATCTACACCTTCAAAGCATCCTTTCGATCCTAATACAACACAATTTTGATTCATATTCTTTAAATTTCTAATTCCTTTTTTGTTTTTGTATATATCTATGTTTTTTCCATTTAATATATGAATTAGATCTTCGTATGTTTTATCTAATCTATCTGTACTATTAAATAATGATAATAAGTGTCCATGTGTTACCTCACATATTTTGTATATAGTATTTGATATGTCTGTTGTAAAGTTTTTATTATTATAATTTGATAAATCGCTTAACCCTAATGTTAATACTTTGTTTTTATAATTATATAAAGGCTCTATCACTTTTTCGATATTTTCAACCCTATTTATACCGAGAGTATTTTTAAAATAATTCATATTGTTTTCTACGCTCAAAGTAGCAGATATAAATATACCACTTTCCACTTGACTTAATATATTTTCTTCAAACAATTTGGCTAGTTTTAAAGGAACAACTTTAGCCTCGAAGTTAGTATAATTTTTATCTATTTCAATAATTCTTGCAAAATCGTCTTCTTCAGCAAATTCCATAAATAGTTCAAATGTAGTCCTTATATCTTCTAGTTCTTTTATTCTTGCTTTACCAAATTTATATATATCAGATTCCTTATCTATACTATCATCATCTATATTTCTATCAATTATAACTAATATAGCTATTAAATTTCTTAGTATTTTATCAAAACTATCTCTAATCTTATTACTATAACTTAAATATGTTAATTCTATATATTCATCTTCTTTTTTTACCTTTCCTAGCACTTCACTTTGTTGTAGGTTAAATTCCCACCTTAAGTTATACTTACTTAAATAATTATAATCTGATTCTATACCAAATCTTAGAACAGAGTTAAGTTCCTCTAAAATTAAATTTATATTCCTACTTATTTTTTCTTTTATATCTCTTCCAAAGTGAACATGATGATAAAACTTATCAAAATACTTTATCTTTCTAGATGTTTTATATTTTTCATATATGAAAGGACTATTTCCTATATATTCATATGGATATATTTCTTTTAAAAAATATTTTAGTGCTTTGTATTCTATAGTACTTGAGAAAAAATCATATCCCTTTTCAGCTAAATTATGACCCTCATCCACTATAATATTTTCTAGTGGTTTCTCTTCTTTATAAGGCCACTTTGCCAATAAAGAGTGATTTATAACAGTTATATCTTCTTCTTTTAATTCTTCTACCCTATTTTTGTATAGACATTCTTTATTACACTTTTTAGGTCTACATAAATTCGGATCACAACTAACATGTTTTATATGATCACCTATTACATTAAATTCATTTAATATAGAAGGACTTATCTCCTCTATATCACCGTGTTTTCCTTCCTTAACTATTTGTTCTAGTAGTAGTATCCCTAGTATTTCTTTTTTAGTTGTTTTTTTAGAGGTATATTCATTCTTATACTGTTCTAATTTTTCTACACATATATAGTTGTTTTTTCCTTTTATGTATCCATACTTTATCTTTCCCATAAGACCTAATGAGTTTAATACATTAGGTATATCTTTATTGATCAATTGTATTTGAAGCTCTTTAGTGTCTGTAGATATTATCATTCTCTTTTTGTTTAACCTTGCTTCTAATATAGCTGGAAGTAAATATCCTACACTTTTACCTATTCCTGTTGGGGCCTCTATACATGCTATTTTATAAGTAGTAGCACTACTTATAGTTTCTCTTATAGTTTTGGTTAATTCATACTGCCCTGGCCTGTATTCATATATAAATCCTTCTTTTTTAGCCCATATACTTTCATCTTTTAATAATTCTTCATAATTTCTTTCATTTTCATTTAGTTTTCTTATTACTAGTTTTTCTTTTTTATTATCTTTTAATTTTTCTTCTGCTTTTTTTTCTAAACTTTCTAATTCTTTAATATCATCTACACTATCTATTAACTCACTCCACTCCCAATTAGGTAGTGAAAATTTATTTAAGTAAGAATTTATTTTAAATGTTAAAGGCTCTAATGTTAATTTATCTTCTTTTTTTATACTTATTATTATATTGTTTACAATATTTACAATACTTATTAAATCACTTATATACTTATCATTTGTTAATATATCATTTAAATCCTTAATATTATAATCACTATAATAGGGCTTAATTACATGCACTAACTCTTTTACATCTAATATCTTCTCGTTTATATAGTTCTCTATAAACTTTTTATTAGATGATAAATCAAACATTGCTATATAGCTATCTCCTATAAAATCATTTAAACTATTTATCTTATAATTTTTATCATCATTATTTATTATTTCCTCAAAAATGTATACTTGATTATTAAAAAACTTTACTCCTATTAACTTAATTTTATTTGAATTTTTGCTAACTTCTATATTTAAGTAAGTTATATTATCTAAAACACTATATAACTTACTAGTTAATTGATGTATAAATTTCTCCATTTCATTTACCTTCCATCAAATATGTCTGTGCTTAAACATATTTATTTCATTGTCTTGTATACATAATTATATGATAAGTTTATCCAAAAAGTAAAAATATAATTTCCATTTACTTTTATTAGTATATTTTTAACTTAATTATTAAAACTATATATAAATTTACTACACTACTAGAGGTGACTTTATGAATAAAAAAAATACAACAAACTATCTACTAATAGGATTTTTCTTACTTATATTTACATTAATATTTACTACAAATTTTAATATAGTAAATAAATCTAAAACTCAAATATTAAATCCTATAAATACAGAATATAACTGGTACTTCAATCCAAGAAACGATGGAAAACAACCAGAACCTATTAAAGAAGCTAATTTCTTTAAAAAGTATAATTCATATTATGTCGGTGATAAGGATAAAAAAATAATATACTTAACATTTGATGCAGGATATGAAAATGGAACAACTGAAAGTATACTAAATACATTGAAAAAACATAATGTAAAAGCCCACTTTTTCGTTGTAGAAAGTTATATAAGAAATAACCCAGAGCTTATAAAAAGGATGGAAAAAGAAGGTCATTTAGTTTGCAATCATTCTAAAAATCATCCTTCAATGGCTAAAATAACAGATTTTGAAAAATTCAAAGATGAAATAACAAGTGTAGAGGATGCTTATAAAGATGTCACTGGTAAAGATATGCCTAAGTTTTTCAGACCACCTATGGGAAAATTTAGTGAGCAATCATTAAAATACACACAAGACTTAGGATATAGTTCTATATTTTGGAGCTTTGCTTATGTAGATTGGTATAATGATAATCAACCTACGCCTGAATATGCAAAGGAAAAAATCTACTCAAGAACTCATCCTGGTGCTATAGTTTTACTTCATCCAAACTCTACTACTAATACTCAAATATTAGATGAAGTTATAACTCATTGGAAGGAAGAGGGATATAAGTTAGAAACACTTGATTATCTAGTTAAAAATAAATAGTTTATAAGGATACAGATATCTCTGTATCCTTTACTTTAAGCATCTATTAGTATATTTTTTCCCCTAAAATTTGCTACCCAATAAGGTTTATAAATACTCTTAACTTCTTTTATATTAATATCTTGAAGGTTAACTTTTTCTATTTCAAGTTTACTTTTTTTATTTTTTAAAAATCCCATTATCTCACATTTAACATTTTCAACCATATACTCTTCCGATATTTTTGATCTTTTTATATAACTCTTATCTACATACTTACTTATTGTACTTGGTATAATATTAACAGACTCTGAGTATCCATTATAGGTATTAACTAACATAGTTATTTTATATGTACTTATTTTGTTTCTAAATATGCCAATACTTCTTTCTTTACTTATTATTTCATAGCTAAGAACTTTAATTTCAACATATTCTAAATGTATATCTTTTATTAATATATTAAATTGTAAAACTCTGCTCATTAAAGGCATCTTTTTTAATATATATTTGAGTATATCTTTTTTATTTGTATTAACTTCCATTGCCTCTATTCTCATACTATCCTCCTATAGTATTTGATATTAATAAATTATATTAATACTACCTATATTTTCATGTATGTATATATAAAAAATACATATGATAAATAACACAATATAAGGTAAAGGAATTGATTATTTATGAGATTAAACCTTCTATTAACAATTTTAATTTTATTTATATCTTTTACATTTTCTATTTTAGGCTTTAATAGAAATATATTACATGTTAATTATTTAAATAATGATTCTGTACATGTTGGTTCTTTTGATAATACTCCTCCTACTATAAAATCTATATCTCCTGGTAAATGTTCTGAATATATAGTGTCAAAACCTACTATAAAAATTAAATACTTTGATGAAAGTAAAATAGATAAATCTTCAATTAGATTACTCGTCAATTATGAAGATGTAACTAATAAAGCCACTATTTCAGATTCTAGTATAACTTATATACCAGATAAAAAATTTAAAAGAGGAAACCAAGTAGTAAGTCTTGAAATAAAAGATTTATCTCCAAATAAAAATAAGTCTAATATTGAGTGGTATTTTACAGTTGGAACACCTGTTTATAAGCATTATAGAGGTCTTTTACATTCTCATACTAGTGCAAGCGATGGTCATGGTAGTTATAGTGATGCTTATTATCTAGCTCGTGATAAAGCTAATTTAGATTTTTTCTTCATAACGGAGCATTCTAATATGCTAGATAATAACTCAAAGTGCGATATAAATAATGCTTCTAAAAGTAATAAATGGTCTGAGCTTGTAAAAGTTAGTGATAAATTTACATGTGAAAAAAATTTTTTAGGTCTATATGGATTTGAAATGACCTATCCTTATAATGTAGATAATCCTATAGGACATATTAACATATTTAATTCTAAGGGATTTATAACTGAAAAACATGGTGATATGATGAATTTAGATAATTTTTATAATTATATATATAACCAAGAAAATTTAATAGGTCAATTTAATCATCCTGGTGAAAAATTTGGAGATTTCAATAATTTAGAGTATTCACCTAAAGGAGATGCTATTATCTCATTACTAGAAGTAAGAAATGGATATAATTCTGATGATAGTAAAAATATTAAGTCTTATGATATGTATCAGTTAGCATTAGATAAAGGATGGCATGTCGCGCCTACATGCAATCAAGATAATCATAGAGTTAATTTTGGTATAGCAAATGAATTTAGAACAGTAGTATTATGTAGCGAACTTACTAAAGATGCTTTATACGACGCTTTAAAAAATATGAGGGTATATGCATCTGAAGATAAAAATTTAAAAGTAGATTACACCATAAATAATCTTCCTATGGGAAGTAAAATAACTAAATGTTCAAGACTAAACTTCTATATAAGTGCTGTTGATAATGACAAAAATGATAAGATAAAAGAGATACAAGTTATAAGTAATAAAGGTAAAGTAGTAAAGAGTAAAAATTTCGATTCTAATATAGCTAGATTAGAATTTTCAATGAAGTCTAATAAAAATAGTTTTTATTATGTAAAAATTATTCAAGACAATGAAAAAACATCTGTAACATCACCTATTTGGATTAAGTAAATAACATATATAAAATTTATCCAAAGATGTAAATAAGTCATTAAAATATATCCTTTTTATTTGTAAATACTATAATTGAATAAATTTTTATGGAGGTATTTATGAATAATCAATCTTTCAATACAAACTATAAAATAGCAAATGTATCTAAGGATGAAGAAAAACCAATAAAAAAAATAGAGGAAGAATTAAGAAATATAACTAAAAAAGATTTTGTTATTATAGCTTGGGAAAAAGAACAATAGATATATAATACCTTATTATTTTAAAGAATAAATTTATCTAAAAATTAATAAAGCTATAAATATATAATTTTATATACTTATAGCTTTATTATTCTTAATTAAGTTTTTATTTTTAAATTTATATTTAGATTAACTTAATATAAAAAAAGTACCAATAACAAGAAGTATTGCTCCTATGTATTTATAAAGATGTATACTTTCTTTTAAAAGAGTAGAGTCTATAAAAAAACCTATTAGCATCTGGGATACTACTATAAGTGTTAATGTATTAGATACACCTAAACTTGGAACTGATTTTACTGTGAAATATATAATTAACCCACCAAGTATACCACCTATTAATAGTTTAGGATTTATACTATTTATATTAGCTAAATCCTTAAAATCTCCAGCTAATAATATACTTATTAAAAAAAATAATGCTCCTACTACTAAACTTATAAATGTAGCTATTAATGCAGTTGTATTTTTTCCAAGTTCTCCATTTACAAATGCTTCTATTGCTGTAGAAACTCCTGCTAATATAGCAAATAAAACTGCCCCTAAATTCCCCACTATATCCCTCCTTTAAATGTTCTCTATTTAATCTATGATATAGCTTGTCTATTGATGCTTACTTACAATTTATTTTTCACTATTTAATAAATATCTATTTTTTGTTATAATTACTTTAAATTTATATAAAATAATGTTAGAGGTGACAATCTATGTTTCAAATGTTTAATATAAACTTTAGTAACATGTATAAAAAAGAAAACTCGGCTAAGTTTATGATTATAGGAGTATTACTTATAGGCTTTGGTGTTTTATCTTTTATAAATAAAGGAATCGGAATTAAACTACTTTCTTTTGCTTTTTCTTTATTACTTTTATTTTTTGCATACTTAAATTTAAAGAATATAAATGAACTTAGAAGATATGCTCCTAAAGAGGAAATTAAACCTTTTATTGGTATACAATGTATACTTTTGATTTCTGCCATATTATTGATAGTATTCCCTACTAAAATTCAAATTTTTATCTCCTCAATATTTGGAATATATATAATATATTCTCAAATAATAAACTTAATTAGAAATAAAAATAACCCTTACTATAGATTCGGTACTTTTAATTTAATTAAAGTCATATTTGGATTTATATTAATATTTTCACCATTTTTCTTATCTAGATTTATAGTTTCTATATTATCATTAATATTGATACTTATAGGTTTTAGTATATTATCAGTAGGTAATAAATTAAAAAATATTGACATATTATAAAAATTTAATGTGATTATATTATAAATAAAGTTGATTAAATTTTATAATTAAAAAGAGGAGACATTCTCCTCTTTTTATCTATATACACTAGTATCTATATGTTTTTCATATACTTTTTTCCCTTTCTCATTATATCCATACAAATACGTATTAGCTACTTTTCCACTAGAATATCCTACAGCTTCATACTCTATTCCATCTAAAGCTTTTTCATTTGACCAAAATTCTATAGTTAATAAGTTATTACTTGTTTTAGTATTTATAACTATTGGATATTCTAAAGTATTTTTAAACTTATAATCTATACTCCCTGTAGCTAATGTAGCATCTAATCCTCTTGGCACATAGCTAACTGGCTTTGAATGGTTTCTTCTCTCTGTAGGTAGTATTCCAGACTTTAATTGAGTATTATATAACGTTGATGAAACTTGACATACACCACCACCAATTCCATCTTTTAAATCTCCATTTATTATTACAGGTGCATTTTTATATCCATTTTCTCTATCTATTGGTCCCAAAGCTTTTTCATATGAAAATTCTTCTCCTGGCATAAGTAATAAATCATCTATTTTTTTTGCTGCAACTTCTATATTATCTCCTCTTCCTCCACCTGATGCATATGAAGTTGAGTATGATGATATCTTATGATTAATATTCTTTAAACTATTTATTTTTATTGTAGGCAGTTCATTTATTTCTTTACAGTTTATAACCATGTCCTCTCTGTATATATTTTCATTATTAATGTTATATAAAATATTTTTTACAAGTCTATTTAAATCTAATCTTTTACCAGTTTTACCTTCTTTCAATTTTACAACTTCATTGTCTATAATTACTTTAGGTTCTAGTGGCTTTTTAGAATTTTCTTTATCTATAATATATCCACATCTTACTATCTTATCTTCATTTATATCTATGTTAAACTTATAATTTTTTTCTTTGTTTTTTATTATAGTCATAAATTTTTCTAATATATTTTTATTTTTATTTTCATTAACTATATCTTCATATAATTTATCTGTATTATAATTTGATACAATGTCATTCATACTAAGTACATATGTATTTTTTTTTATTTTTATTTTCACCTCTTTTTCATTTATTTCTTTTTTTAATACCTCTAACTTTTCTCTTAGTTCATTATAATTCATTCCAGATATGTCTTCTTGGTATATACTAACTCCTGGGTAAACTCTTTTGTCATACTTAGCTACAACTATATTTATGCACACACATAATGATATAACAAAAAAAACTATGATTATTATACATTGTTTTTTAGTTATACCATTTATTTTGCTTTTTATAGTATTTAAGCATTCTTTTATTATCTCTTTATATGATTTTTCTTCTTTATTACTACTCATTTTTGCCCCCCTAATACTTTGTTAATAAATATTATTAAAGAGATGTTATTTGTATTCTAAATTTTATGTAACAGTATTGTAATTCTTATTTTTAGACTAGTTATTCTAGTTTGTACATATACTTTTTTTATGGTAATATAGATAGATATAAATTATATTGATTAGAAAAGGTGATAAATTTGACGAAGTTTAAATATGCTTTTGATAATAAAAGATACCATACATGGAATTATTATCTTAGAAATACATTTGGCGAGAAAGTTTTCAAAGTTTCTATAAATGCAGGTTTTACTTGTCCTAATATAGATGGTAAGGTTTCTTATGGTGGATGTACTTATTGTAGTAAAGAAGGTTCTGGAGATTTCGCTGGAAATCCAAAGGATAATCTTATAAAACAGTTTAATGATATAAAAGAAATGATGCATAAAAAATGGCCATCAGCTAAATATATAGGATACTTCCAAGCATATACTAATACTTATGCTCCTTTAGAGGTTTTAAAGGAAAAATATGAAACAATATTAGAGCTTGATGATGTCATAGGTCTTTCTATATCTACAAGACCTGATTGTCTTCCTGATGATGTTGTTAATTATTTAGATGAGTTAAATCAAAAGACTAACCTTTGGGTTGAGTTAGGGCTTCAAACTATTCATGATAAAACATCTAAACTTATAAATAGAGGTCATGATTATGAAGAATTTTTAAAAGGTGTTGAAAAGTTAAAAGCTAGAAATATAAAAGTTGTCGTTCATATAATAAATGGACTTCCTGGAGAAGATTATGATATGATGATGGAAACTGCTAAAGCAGTTGCAAATATGGGTGTTGATGGTATAAAAATACACCTTCTTCATGTAATAAAAGATACGCCTATGGAAAAAATGCTTCAAAATGGCATGCTTAATCTAATGGATAAAGATGAATATATAAAACTTGTATGTGATCAACTAGAAATACTTCCTGATACTATGATAGTTCATAGATTAACAGGTGACGGTAAAAGAGATGAACTTGTCGGGCCTTTATGGAGTTTAAAAAAATGGGAAGTGCTAAATGATATAGATGCAGAACTAAAAAGACGTGACTCTTATCAAGGTATTAAATTTAATAATAAATAAAATTGTAGATATTTATTTACTAAAAAAAGGATATGTAAACTTGCTTTAGCAAGTTTACATATCCTTTTTAAATATTTTTGTTAAGCATTTTTATTATAAAAATTAACTAACATTTCCTCTCTTATTTCTTTCGCTTTTTCTTCATACCCTAATGCTTTAAGTAGTTCTAAAGAAAACTCAATAGCTGTTGCTGGTCCTCTACTAGTTATTATATTTTCATCTCTTACTACTATTTCTTCTACATAAGATACACTAGATTTATCCTTTATAAATCCTGGATAAGATGTACACTTTCTGTTTTTTAATACTTCAAATTCTTCTAATGTTTCTGGTGCTGCACATATTGCTGCTACTATTTTACCTGATTTATGTAACTTTTGTACAAAATCTTTAACTCTTTCGTCTTTTAAATTTGTAGCACCTGGTAAACCACCTGGAAGCACTATGGCATCATACTCATTAACATTTATATCATCTATACTGCAATCTGATTTTAAAACTATATCATGAGTTCCTCTTACGTATTCTTTTTTTATTGAGCACATATCACATACAACATTTGCTCTTCTTAATACATCTACCACTGATATTGCCTCTATTTCTTCAAATCCATCTGCTAACATAACTAATACCTTTTTCATTATTTAATCCTCCTTCTTATTTACAATTTATGTCATTTATTGTTTTTATAGCTTCAGCTACACTATCTACAATATAGTTTGCATGTTCTTTTACGCTATCGCTAGAATTTTTCATTGCAAAACTATATTTTACTCCACTTAGCATATTTATGTCATTAGGAGAATCACCTATAGTAGCTATTTCATCTTCTTTTATTCCTAAAGATTTACATATATACTCTATACCCTTTCTCTTAGATACATTTTTAGGAGTAATATTTAATGTATTTTCTGATGAAAAATATATATCTAATACTTCATTAAACTCTGCTTTTAAGTCTATTTCTATTTTGCTTAGTTCCTCTATATTTTCTGATACTACACCTATATTTCCTATTAGATTATCAAAACTTTTTCTATGGATAAATTCTTTATCAAGGATATAATTATTAGTATACTTACTAAATACATTACATTCTTCGCATAGTATTACAGTTTGATTATACTTAAAATATAATTTTGCATCATTTGACTCAAATCTGGCTATAACTTTTCTAACTATCTCATCATCTATAGTACCCTTAAATACTAATTCTTTATCTTTATTATAAATATAAGATCCATTTTCGCATATATAGTAACCTTTTATTTCAATCTGATTATCTATAATATTTAATGCATGTGGAAATATTCTACCTGTTGCTATGTTAAATACTACATCTTCCTTCTGAACTTTATTTATCTCATAAATATCTCTATCATCTATATGTCCATTATATAAAGTTCCATCTAAATCACAAAATATATACTTTATCATATGTCCTCCTAAGATAGCTCTAATAATTTTAGTCTTAATTCATTGAGTATAGTTTTAGTAGCCCTTAACCTTATCATTTGTCTATCACCATTAAAAATTTGACCTATAGCATATGTTTTACCATTTATATATATACCCATATATACAAGTCCTACCGGTTTTTTTTCACTTCCTCCATCAGGACCTGCAATACCTGTTGTTGATATTCCGATATTAGTATTAAATTTACTTGCTATGCCATAAGCCATCTCTTTTGCTGTCTCTTCACTTACTGCTCCATATTTATCTAAAGTTTCTTTTTTAACACCTAACCTTTCTCTCTTAGCTTCATTTGAGTATGTAACACATCCTTCAACGAAAACTTTAGATATTCCTGGGTAATTTATAAGAGTTGAACTTACCATACCACCAGTACAAGATTCTGCTACTGATATGGTCATATTTTTATCTATTAACATATTAGCTATAACATCTTCTAAATTTATGTCTCCTACTACATATATGCAATTTCCAAGCCTTTCTTTGATTTTATCTACAAAAGGTTCTATTAAACTACTTGCTTCATTTTTAGTTTTAGCTTTTGCTGTTATTCTAAGACTAACTTCTCCTTCTTTTACATATGGCGCTATTGTTGGATTATTTTGTTCTTTTATGATATCTATTAAATTTTTTTCTACCAAAGACTCTCCCATACCAAGTATTTTTATATTCTTTGACATTAATACACTTTTAGTTTTATCTTGTAGATATGGCTTAACAAATTCCTCAAACATAGGCTTCATTTCCTTAGGCGGTCCTGGAAGTATTATTATAATTTTATTATTATTTTTTAGTATTGCACCTGGTGCTGTACCATTTTTATTCTCTAGTACCATAGCATTTTCTGGGAAATAAGCTTGTTTTTTATTACTATCACTTATCTCTATATTCATCTTTTTAAAATATTTTTCTATATTTTGAAGTGATGGCTTATGAAGTACTGGTGTTTGATTAAAAAATTTACAAGCCACCTCTTTAGTTATATCATCGCTAGTTGGACCAAGTCCTCCTGTAGTTATAACAATATCACTTCTACCTAAACTTTCCTCAAATGATTTTAAAAGTCTTTCTTCATTGTCTCCTACACTACTTTGGTAGTATACATCTACTCCTATACTTGCTAATTCTTTTGCTAAATATTGAGAATTAGTATTTATTATATCCCCAAGAAGTATTTCTGTTCCTACTGTTATTATTTCAGCTTTCATCTTCATCACCCTGACCAGTTTTGTTTTATTAATACTATAATAATCCATTTTTTTTAAGTATTTCTAAAGAATTTATTAGTTCATTTGTATCAACTATTTCTAAAGATATACTTGAATTTTTTAAATTTTTGTTTATGTATTTTATAAGTTCTATTATATTTATATTACCACTTTCTATACTACTGTGGCTATCTTTTGACCCATAATTATTGTGTATATGAAAGTGCTTAATTCTATCTCCCAATCCTTCTAACCATTCATTAACACTTATATTAGAAAATACATTTACATGACCTATATCTAAGCATACTGAAAAATTTTTATGATTTACATTATCAACTAACTCTTTTATAAAAAGATAATCTTCTTCCATAGTGTTTTCTATATGTATGTCTATATTGTCATCTTTATCTGCTAAAAAATCATTCCAAAAGGTTATTGCATTATTAAGCCATTCTTCCTTAGTGTATGTATTTGGTGTATATCCATTATGATATACTATTTTTTTAGCACCTAGTTCTTTAGCTATACTATACCCTTCATTTAATCTTTTTTTAGTTACTTTTACTATATCTCTATCTCTGCTTCCTACAGATAAATCTGCATAAGGTCCATGTATTGATATATTAGTTTTTCCATATATATCTTTTATTTCATCTTTATATGTTTGTAAATACATGTCTTTATCATCAAGTATATAAGGACTTGCAAATTGAACAACTTCTAATCCCACATTGTATTTTTTAATAATTTTAAGTATCTTTTGTGTTTCGTCTAATTGTGATATATATATATCCATCGCTTATCCCCCATTTTCTATTTAAAATACCTTAGTATATTTAACACTTATAAGATATAATATAATTATGTTTTTCTCAAATTATATTATATGCATTTTAAGTTTCACTTCTTTATATAGATTATACTCTATTATTTTTACATGTAAAATTAATTTAGTTAATAACTATTTACCTCATCATGTAATTTATATAGATTATTTTTGGTTTTAATGTCTATATTTAATAGTTTATTAAACATGCATAAATATAATCTCTTATATAGATTTATTTAAATAAAAAATCTATTATCAAAATTAATATGAATTTAGGTGATTTTATGAATTTAATGACTTTAGAAAATATATGTAAAAGTTATTCGGAAAAAACATTGCTAGAAAATATATCCTTTGGTATTAATGAAGGAGAAAAAATAGGTATTATAGGTGTTAATGGTACTGGTAAATCTACATTACTCAAAATAATAGCAGGAGTTGAAGTTCCAGATAGTGGTACTGTTACTAAAGCTAATAGAGTTAGAGTTGAATATCTACCTCAAAATCCTGACTACAATGAAGAGTTCACTGTATTGCAGCAAGTATTTAAAGGTACATCTAGCGAAATGAAACTTTTATTAGAATATCAAGAAACTCTTGATAAACTTAATAAAGCTTACAATGAAGATATAAACAATAAGCTAATATCTCTACAAGAAAAAATAGATACGCTTGGTCTTTGGGATTTAGAAAGTGAAGCTAAGATGATTTTAACAAAACTTGGCATAACTAATTTTAGTCAAAAGGTAAAAGAGCTATCTGGTGGTCAAAGAAAAAGAATATCACTAGCTTCAGCACTTATAACTCCTTGTGATTTATTAATACTTGATGAACCTACTAACCACTTAGATAATGAAACTATCGATTATTTAGAAGAATATCTAAATTCTAGACGTGGGTCACTAGTAATGATAACTCACGATAGATATTTCTTAGATAGAGTTTCTAATAGAATAATTGAATTAGATAAAGGTAGATTATTTAGTTATGATGGTAACTACTCTTTATTCTTAGAAAAAAAGATGGAAAGACTTGCACTTGAAGCTAGTATGGAAGAAAAGCGTCAAAATTTAATGAGAAAGGAACTTGCATGGGTTAGACGTGGTGCTAAAGCTCGTACTACTAAGCAAAAAGCTAGACTTCAACGTTTTGACGACTTAGTTAATCAAGACATTATAAAACCAGATGAGCAAATGGATATATCTGTTGGTTCTACTAGACTTGGTAATAAAATAATAGAAATACACAATATATCTAAGTCTTTTGATGGTAAATGCCTTATAAATAACTTAGACTATACTCTAGCTCGTACTGATAGAATAGGTATTGTTGGTAAAAATGGTATGGGTAAATCAACATTAATTAATATATTAAATGGTAAATTAAGACCCGATAGCGGTCATATAGAAGTTGGTGAAACTGTTAAAATTGGATGTTTCTCACAAGATGACTCTCACATGCATCCTGATATGAGAGCTATAGATTATGTTAAAGAAGGAAGTGATTATATAGAAACTTCTGATGGAAGTAAAATATCAGCCTCTCAAATGTGTGAAAGATTTTTATTTAACTCAACACTTCAGTATAGTTTAATAAATAAATTATCTGGTGGAGAAAGACGTAGACTTCATCTACTTAGAACCCTAATGACTGCACCTAACGTACTATTATTAGACGAACCTACGAACGATTTAGATATAGAAACACTAAATAGACTAGAAGATTATTTAGATGAATTTAGAGGTGTTGTTATAACAGTATCTCATGATAGATACTTCTTAGATAGAATATGTAATAAAATATTTGCATATGAAGGTATGGGAAATATTCATATATATACTGGTAACTATAGTGATTATCAGGTTTATAAGGAAGTACAAGGTATAGAATTTGAAGATGAAAAAATTATAAAAGAAAACTCTACTCCTAAGAAAGAAAAACCTAAATCAGCCAAAAAACTTAAGTTCTCATATAACGAACAAAGAGAGTTCGAAACTATAGATTCTGATATAGAAAAATTAGAACAAAAAATCGAACAATTAGAAAGTGATTCTACTAAATATGCAACTGACTTTGTTAAACTTCAAGAAGTTCTTGATGAAAAAGCTAATCTTGAAAAAGAACTAGAATTTAAATATGAGAGATGGGAATATTTAAATAATCTAGCCGAAGAAATAGAAAATAGCAAAAACTAATTATTAATAAAAATTTTCTAAATATTTTAATTTTACGAAATAAAATTGTTGACATTTAAAATTATTTATTTTAAGATTATAGAAAATAAATAATATAAATTCAATGAAAAAGAGAGTACATTAAATGAATTTTATAGAGAGCCGAGGATGGTGGAAGCTTGGCATTGAAGTTTAATCGAAGAGAGCTTTGGAGAAGATTATCTGAAACTAAGTATGGTAATCGGGATATCTCACCTTACGAGACTTAAGTGAGTAATATATGCGCATATATTATTAATAAGAGTGGTAACGCGGAATTTTCGTCTCTTGGTCTTTTGACCAAGGGACTTTTTTAATATTTAAATTTAATTTAGGAGGTTTGATTTATGCAAGGAAATTTAGTAGGTTCTACATCGAAAAGTAGTTTTTTTAAATTTTTAATACCGTCATTATTTGGTTTATTATTATTTGTTATTCCACTACCTTATGGTAGTATGATTCCTTTAGAAGGATTATCTTCTATAAATATTGGGATAGGATTTATTGCTGAGCTTATAAAAATAGTTTTTGCTGATTATATGTTAAACATAGCCTTAGTTGTTATTATTACTTCTGCTATTTTATCTATATTGAGTAAATTTATAAATATAAAAAATGAGTTTTTAAATAGTGTTTTAAATGTCTCTCCATTTTGGCTATTATGTAGAATACTTGGTGCTATATTTATAACTATGACTTTATTTAATGTAGGTCCTAAAGTTATAATATCTGATGTTACTGGTCAAACAATAATAGGACTTTTACCAAGTCTTCTTGCAATATTTTTAGTATCAGGTTTCTTCTTACCTTTAGTGGTTGACTTTGGTCTTATGGATTTACTTGGAACTTTAATATCTAAATTTATGTATAAATTATTTAAAGTTCCTGGTCGTGCTGCTGTAGATGCTGTTTCTTCTTGGCTAGGAGATGGTACTTTAGGAGTTATGATTACTAGCACTCAGTATAAACAAGGTTATTACACTACTAAAGAAGCTGTTATAATATCTGTTTGTTTCTCTTTAGTGTCACTGCCATTTTCTACAGTTATAGCAGATCAACTTGGGCTTATGTCAATGTTTGTACCATTTTATGGAACAGTTTGTATTGCATCACTAGCTTGTGCACTTATAATGCCTCGTATATATCCATTAAATAAGTTTAGTGATTCTACTTATAACGGAGTGGCTCATTTAAAGGAAGAATTAGTTCCTAGTGGTAAAAATGTTTTTGAATTTGCTTTTGAAAAAGCTTTATATAGAGCAGAAAATGCACCTTCTTTTAATACTATTATAATACAAGGAATAAAAACTGTTATAGACATGTACTTAGGATTACTTCCTTTAGTTATGGCTTGGGGGACATTAGCACTTATAGCTGCAGAGTTTACACCAGTATTTAATATAATATCTTTACCAATAGTTTATGTATTAAACTTATTACAAATACCTGATGCTCATATAGCAGCTCCTGCTGTATTAGTCGGATTTACAGATATGTTTTTACCATCTATTATGGTATCTGGGGATGGAGTTAGCCAAATAACTCAATTTATAATAGGTGCTTTATCTATAAGTCAATTAATATTTTTAACTGAAACTGGAGCTGTAATATTAAAATCAGATATACCATTAAACCTAAAAGATTTATTTATTATCTTCTTAATACGTACAGCTATAGCACTACCAATTATAACTTTAATAGCTAATCTATTATTCTAAATTAGTATCAATTTATATATAAAGTGCATAATATATATTAAGAGGAATGTATTTGACCTTTTAGCAGATAACTAATTCCTCTAAAGAGCTATCTTCAACTTTGAAGATAGCTCTTTTATGTCTTGACACCTGTATTATATATATGTAAAATAACTATAATTAGTTTATATATAAGGGGTGTATTATGGAAAATCTATTAAATGAATTAAAATCTATTAAAAACAATATTGATAACATTAAATCTAAAAATATTAATGATTTAAATCTAAATGAAACTGAGTTATTTATAGTTGACATGAATAATGGATTTGCAAAAGGTGGTTCCCTTTATTCACCTAGGATAAATGCTTTGATAAATCCTATTTATAATTTTACAAAATATTTATCTAATAAAGTGTCTGATATAACTGCCTTTACAGATTGTCATACTACTGATTCTATAGAACTTTTAAGTTATCCTCCTCACTGTATGGTAGATAGTTTTGAAAGTGATATAATAGATGAACTTAAGTCTATAGAAAACATCAAAGTTATTCCGAAAAACTCTACTAATGCCTTTTTCACATTAAAAGATATAAATTTTTCAAATACTAAAAATATAATAGTTGTAGGGGATTGTACAGATATATGTGTATATCAATTTGCAATAACGTTAAAGTCATACTTTAATCAAAATAATATAAGTAAAAATATTATAGTTCCTATTGATTTAGTAGATACATATGATAGCGAAGTTCATCCTGCAAATCTTCTAAACATGGTATTTTTAAATAGTATGCTACAAAATGGAATAGAAGTTGTAAAAACTATAAATTATTAATAAAAAAGTGTATGATTAAGTAAAATTAATCATACACTTTTTTTATTATGAGATGAAGCGAATTTTTTATTAATAATCATACTCTGTACAATTTTCACAAAGTACTACTTTTATTTTATTATTAAATACATTTTTATATCCTAGTAAAAATTCATTTAACTCAGCATCAACTAAATTTATTTTCTTACTACTACATAATGTAACTTTTTCTTTATCTATTATAACTTCTATATCATTTGTATCATTTTTTATATAAGTAGTTACACAACCTTTAGTTTGTATTTTATTAGCATATTTTTCATAAAATGATGTTGTATTCTTTATAGAATTTATACTCTCTTCACTAATATTAGACATGTCTAAATTTGCTGGATCTATTCCAAAATTTTTAAGTTGATCTTCTACTTCTTGAGGATTCATACCATATCTTTCCATAAATTTTTTTTGTATATTCATAAACTTCTCATAAGATATATTATTATCCTTCATATAATCAAATATCTTCTTAGAAAATTCAGCCATTGTCATACTTCCATCCATTACTGAAAAATATAAATTATATATATACTGTTCAAACTTATCTACATCAGAATCTTTAGCCTTGTTTTTTAAATTGTTAAAATCTATCACTCTATCGTCAGACATATTTATCCTCCTTTAAAAATCTTTACTTGTATATGATTATAACATATTTATATAGTTTTAAATTATTATTTATATAATATATTTGACCAATTTCAATAAATAAAAACTCTCCATTTATTATTTAACTTATCATCATATACATCTTATGTTTATCTATATTAGAATTGGAATTTATTTCACTTAATTGTTTAATAATTTTACTTTATATGATATATTTTTATATGTAATGTGATTTATTGGAATATTTTTAACTTGGAGGTAAAATTATGGAAATAAAAAGATTTGAAACAACTGAAAGAATGAGTAAAGCTGTTGTTCACAATAATACTCTTTACTTATGTGGTCAAGTTCATGCTGAAGGTGATATAAAGGAGCAAACAGCTAAAGTATTAGAGAAAATAGAAGATTTATTAAACAAGTATGGTTCAGATAAAAATCATATGTTATCAGTTACTATATATATAAAAGATATGAAAGATTTTGCTGATATGAACTCTGTTTGGGATGCTTGGATTGAAGAAGGATTTGCTCCAGCTAGAGCATGTGTTGAAGCTAAGATGGCTAGAGAATGTCTTCTTGTTGAGATGAGTGTTGTAGCTGCTATAAAGGAGTAATATAACATAAATAAAAAAGATGGTTTGATACCATCTTTTTTATTCCTCTTCTTCTTCCCACTCCATAGCTCTTTTTACAGCTTTTTTCCAGGTTTTATATAATTTCTCCTTTTTGCATTTATCCATTTTAGGAGTAAACTCTTTATCAACTCCCCACTTAACCTTTATATCATTCTTACTTTTATAAAATCCTACCGAAAGTCCTGCCAGATAAGCAGCTCCTAGTGCTGTTGTTTCTATAACCTTTGGTCTATCTATATTTACATCTAATATATCTGATTGAAATTGCATTAAAAAATTATTGCTACTTGCTCCTCCATCTACCTTTAAAAACTTAAGATTTATATTTGAATCTTGTTCCATAGCATTTAATACATCTTTAGTTTGATATGCTATAGATTCTAAAGTAGCTCTTATTATATGTTCTTTTTTAGCTCCTCTACTTAAACCTACAATGGTTCCTCTAGCATACATATCCCAGTAAGGTGCTCCAAGACCTGTAAATGCCGGAACAACATATACTCCATTGGTATCATCAACCTTTGATGCATAACTTTCACTATCCTTAGCTTCTTTTATCATTCTTAATTCATCTCTAAGCCACTGAATAGAGGCACCTCCCATAAATATACTTCCCTCTAATGCATAAGTAATTTTATTGTCTATCCCCCAAGCTATAGTTGTTATTAAACCATTTCTAGATTTAACTATTTCTTCACCTATGTTCATAAGTAAAAAACAACCTGTACCATAAGTATTTTTTGCACTTCCCTTTTCAAAACATGTTTGTCCAAACAACGCAGCTTGTTGATCCCCTGCACATCCTGATATTGGAATTTCTGCACCTGCCATCATCATAGAATCAGTGTGTCCATATACATAACTAGATGGGTATACATTTGGGAGCATTGATTTTGGTATATCAAGTTCTTTTAATATATCTTCATCCCACTTTAGCTCTTTTATATTATACATCATAGTTCTCGATGCATTAGAGTAATCTGTAGCATGAACTTTTCCCCTAGTTAAATTCCATATAAGCCAAGTGTCAACAGTTCCAAATAGTAATTCACCATTATTTGCTTTTTTTCTCGCGCCTTCTACATTGTCTAATATCCATTTTACTTTAGTAGCTGAAAAATAAGCATCTATTAAAAGACCTGTTTTATCTTTTATTATTTCTTCTAATCCTTTGTCTTTTAATTCTTTACATATATCTGATGTTCTTCTACACTGCCAAACTATTGCATTATATATAGGTTTTCCTGTATTTTTATCCCATACTATAGTAGTTTCTCTTTGATTAGTTATTCCTATTGCAGCAATTTCTTCCGGTCTTATACCCTTAGTTTCTATTACTTCTCTCATTACCCCACTTTGAGTTCCCCATATTTCCATAGGATCATGTTCTACCCATCCAGATTGTTTATATATTTGAGTAAATTCTTTTTGCGATTTACTTACTATTTCTCCATTTTCATCAAACAATATAGCTCTTGAACTTGTTGTGCCTTGATCTAGAGATATTATATATTTCTTTTCCATATTAATCTCCTTACTTTATTAATGAATATATACATATATATTACCACAATAAACAAAATAGCTAAATTATATTATTAAAGAATGAGATTATGTTAATTTATACTACTATATATATTTATCAAGTTTTTATAACTCATTTATTTCCTTTTTTTTAATTATATGATAAAATAATTAATATATTTTGCTTTGCTTGAATATAAATTTTAATAACAAACTTGTACATAATATAAATGTAATGACCTTTAAGTTTCAAGCATGACATCGTTATTATATCTAATATTAATTAAATTAGGAGGATTAATATGGGCTTAAAAGACAAATTCGCAGAATCATTTGCTAGATCAAAAACAATGACTGGCCCTGAAAAAAGAGCTAATGAAATAATGGGCAAACTACTTATGAAAAAAGCTATAATTCCTATTGTTTTAATGGTTATCATTATGATAGTTGGTATGGTTGCTAAGATAAATGGTTGGGCTATACTTGCAGTTAACTTATTAGTTGCTCTTGGGACTTACTTCTACATAAAAAAAGCTGGGGAAAAATATCAAAACTTCAAGCCTTATGTTGGTAACTTAATCAGTCTAGAGAAAAAAGGTAAAAATGAGTACGTAGCTATAATAAAACAAGGTAAAATGCCAGTAAAATTAGAAATAAACTATGGTGGAGAAGACCTTGCTGGACTTAAGAAAAATCAATTAGTTCAAGTTAGTTACAATCCTGATGCTAAAATAGCTATAGTTGTAACTAAGTAATAAAAAAGTCTTCGTTAGAAGACTTTTTTATTTATTATAAACATATTTCTTATATATTTTAAGTGCTTTAGCTAATTGATCAGGGCAAGATGTTCCTCTATTCTTACATGGTATATCTTCAAGATTTTTTATTATATCATCAATATCTTTACCTTCAACTAGATGCTTTATTCCTATAGTATTTCCACTACATCCACCCTCGAAAACTACGTCTTTTAATATATTCCCTTCAATATCCATTAATATAGACTTTGAACATACACCTTTAGTATAATATCTATACATACTTATCCCACCTTAATATATTTTATAAATTAATTTCTTAATTAATATATATACTAATTAAACAATAAATATTTCATATATTTTTTTTATATAGATATAATAATGGTAGTATTTGATTAATTTGTATGCTTTAATTTATTTATAGATTGAATTTGAAAGGATGTGTTTATTATTTCAAAAGAATTTCTTGATAAATATTTTAAATTTTTATTCTTATTTTTTTGGCCTATAGTTTGGTACGACTATGTTTCTATTGCTGCTATGAGGATTGAAATATTTATGTTTCTATTATTTTTAACAGCATCTATAGTTTATATAATAATGATTCTAAAATCTATTAATAAAATAGAAGATATAGATGTATTATATAGAATAACTACAATCTTAGCATTTATACTATTTTTATGTAGCTATTTATTATTCTCTAAAAACAGAATATTACTTATTTTTAAACTAATATTTTTATTTATATACTTTTATGTTTCTTGCATAAAAAATTTTAAATACAATGAAAATGAAGGTGTCGTTGGAATGCTATCATCACTTTTACTTATAACTATTACTTTTTCATATTAATACATATTTAGTATAAAATTTGGAAATGTTAGACATATAAGTTTTTTTCTGATATCATTTAAATTGAAAGTAATATTAATTATAAACTTACATAAAGGAGTAACAATTATGGAAAGAAAAGTTTTAGCAACAATTGGAGAAAAAGAAATCACTAACTACGATGTTGAGAGTGCTCTACAAAGCTTAGAACCATATCAAGCTATGCACTTTAATAGTGAGCAAGGTAAAAAGCAATTATTAGATGATTTAGTTAACCAAGAATTATTCTATATGGAAGCTAAAGAAAATGAATTACATAACGATGAAGAGTTTAAAAAAGAATTACAAAGAGTTCAAGAAAATATG
The DNA here is from genome assembly GCF_015669105.1 of Romboutsia sp. D33t1_170424_H2. Taxonomy (NCBI): domain Bacteria; kingdom Bacillati; phylum Bacillota; class Clostridia; order Peptostreptococcales; family Peptostreptococcaceae; genus Romboutsia; species Romboutsia sp. D33t1_170424_H2. The sequence continues at coordinate 145,101 of NZ_JADOZQ010000005.1, forward strand.
TTAAAGCAATATGCTATAAACAAAGTATTAACTAGTATATCTTTAACTGAAGAAGAAAAGAAGGCTTTCTTTGATGCTAATAAAGATAAATTCCATAAGCCAGAAACAGCTACTGCTAAGCACATATTAGTTGAAACTGAAGAACAAGCTAATGATTTATTAAATAAAATAAAAGCTAATGAAGTATCTTTTGAAGATGCAGCATCAGAACATTCTACTTGCCCTTCTAAAGAAGCTGGTGGAAACTTAGGATCATTCCCTAGAGGACAAATGGTTCCAGAATTTGAAGAAGCAGTATTCAATATGGAAAAAGGTGAAGTAGCAGGACCTGTTAAAACTCAATTTGGATACCACTTAATAAAATTAGAAGATTTAAATAAAGGTGGAGAATCTGAATATGAAGAAGTTAAAAATGAAATAGAAAGAACTTTAATGTATCAAAAGCAAACAGAAGTTTATTCTAAAAAATTAAATGACCTTAGATCTAAATATGGAAATATGATCAAGTTAAATGACTAAAAATAAGACCTAGTATATACTAGGTCTTATCTTATTCTTTTAATTTATTGTAACAATACTCTATAATGTCTTTTCTTTTTATTATACCAATAAAAATTTCTTGATCGTCTATAACAGGAACAAAGTTCTGATTCATAGATTTTGAAATTAAATCTTCTATATTAGCGTTAACATCAACAGGAGAATTGTCTTTTCTTCTATTTACTTCTTTGATAGGAATATCCTCTACTCCCTTTAAATCTAGCGAAAATTTATTTTTTAATGTCCACAATAAATCTCCTTCTGTTATAGTCCCAACATACTTCCCCTCATCATTAATTATGGGAATAGATGAATATCTATGATATTCCATCTTCTCTAGAGTTTGCCTCATAGTGTAGTTTTCATATATATATGCAACTTCACTCTTAGGTGTTAGAAAAAATAATATATTCACTATACTGCACCTCCAATAAGTAAACATTAATTAATTTATATACAAAAGTATTATATTCTTCTTTCTCTCAACTATAATTTTAACATATTTTTATATATATTTTAATTTAAAATATGTTAAAATTATTTTTTTTATTTAAATTATCTTTTATGGGTATATATTAAATAAAAATTATTTATGTTTTAAATTTGGAGGTATAACAATGAAATTTGATTATAATATAGAAGTTAATAGTTTTTTAAATAAAATATATGAACACAAGGTATATGAAATAGCATATGAAAATAATTTATACAATATAGATGCTAAAGTTTTAAAAGATAGATTTGATTTATTAAAAAACACAAAAATATATTTAGGAAGCGATATGCATGAATTTATAGTAAATTTAATTCCTAAAGATAAAGATGGATACTACTTTAGATGTGAAATAGCTAACTATCACAACTACTCTGTTCCTAGAATTTATGACTATAAAGGAGAGCCTATAAAAAATACTAATTACAATAGATATGGTGTACAACTTTGGGAATCTCATATGAATGAATTACTTATAGAAGATATTGAAAGTAAATTTAATCAAGCTGATTTTATTTATTTTATAGATAATAATTTATTAAGCATTGTTGATAAAATAAATGACTATATTAAATCTCGTAGAGATAAAGAAAAGATAGTTATAAAATTTGAAGATAAGAATGAAATATTAGATATAGTGAAATCCCTAATATTAAATGGAAGTCTTGATTTATCTTATGCTGAATTTTTAATTGATATGGACAAATTAAGAGATGAAATGATTAAGTTTAGTACTCCTTTTCATATGTACAATGAATTTGATAAATTAGAAGATGATACTCTTTATTGTTTAGATAATTTCTGTAAATACAATTCTTTAGATTTATTTGATGCTTTGATTAATGAAAAAGGATTTAAATTTATAAATGGAGTTGGACTTGTAAAAGAATAAGTTAATAGTGAAATTAAAAACGCCGCTTAATTGCGGCGGGTGTTTCACATACTACTAGACTTACTAATATATATATGAAATTAATTATAATTTAACTACGTTAGCAGCTTGAGGACCTTTAGCACCTTCAACTATTTCGAATTGAACGTTTTGTCCTTCTTCTAAAGACTTGTATCCATCAGCAGCTATAGCTGAGAAATGTACGAAAACATCTCCTTCACCTTCTACAGATATGAATCCAAATCCTTTTTCATTATTAAACCATTTAACTACACCAGTTTTCATTTAATAGATCCTCCTAAAAACACACAAAAATTATTTAGCTACAAATGTTTGCAACTTTATTATTACTTTAACATATATACATATCATTGTCAAATGTTATTAAGTTTATACACATCAACTTATAGATTCTAGTTTCTAGTAATGTACCTTAATTAAATGAAATCTTATAGCCTTATCACTCCACCCTAAATCCCATGGTACTAGTAATCTATCTGTATTGTGACAAGTTACTAAAGGATATCCTTTTGAGTCAAGTCCTGTTACAGTTGATACGTGAGTTATTCTGCCTCCTTTTTCATATGCCACAAAATCCCCAGGTCTTAAATTATAGGCTTCTTTATAAATATCTTCATAACTTCCTTTTGCTATTAAACTTCCTCTACCACTATATACTATATAATTTTTAAAAGCTTGTGCATTTACCCATGCCTTAGTTCCTGCACCATCTGCGTAATTCCATGTATCATTTTTTTTGAATCTCCCACTTTCAAACATTATTTGAGATGCAAAGTTTGCGCAGTCTCCACCTTCTGGATTATAATCTCTGTAATTTGAGTTGAATTTTAAACCATTTTCTTCATCAGCAGCTGCTCCACAATATTTATGTGCATATTCTATGGCTTTTATTTGCTCTTGCTTTAAATCTAATATTGTAGGCTTTTGCATACTTATATAATTTTTTATGTCTTCAGATTTTATATTATCTAAGTTTAAAGAATCAACAAATGGATCTGTATACCATTCTTTAGTTATTATATATTGATCATCTATTATTTTGACATTTATATAATGATAAGTTCCTATTCTACACATATTTATAATATCTGGTTCTTTATCATATGAATACTTATACTCTGTTGAAACTGTACATATAATGCCGTATAAACCTTCTTCCTTTTCTTTTACTTTTTTGATTTTCACTTTTGCTTTTATATCATTAAACTTAACTCCTTGTTTACTAGACCAATTTTCTAGGTATTTCATCTTTTTTACTTCATGTTCCCATGCCCATAAACCAAACTTTTTATCTACCTCATATAATTCTTTTAGCCCTTCTTCATTTTTATCAAGTATTGCTTTATTTCTATGATCAAATAGTTCTTCAAGAAGAAGCTTGTATTTATTATTTTCGCCATCTTCTATTTTACTTACTTCGGTAGAGTTTGATTTTATTATTAATTCACCTTCTTTTATATATGAATATAATCCAATAGCTATCGTTAATGATAATGATATAATTATAATTTTAGCATACTTATTTTTAATATTAAGTTTTATCAATGTCAGACCTCCTAAAAGCAATTTATGTATTCTCTTGATTTATATTATTATATCCAAACATATTAAAAATAATTTTAATTTATTTAAAGCTTTTACTCTCTCAAATCTTTGTAATATATATTTAAATAAATTGTAACCATACATTTTATTTTTTGTAATTATATATTTGTTTTTGAATTTTTTAGTAGTAATATATTTATATAAATATTTTTATAGGGAGGTGCTATTTTGAAGAAAATAGCTGCTATTCATGATTTATCAGGTATAGGTAGATGTTCTTTAACTGCTGCAATACCTATATTATCTGCATTAAAAACTCAATGTTGTCCTTTTCCTACAGCAATTTTATCTAGTCAAACAGGCTATCCTAAATATAGTTTTTTAGATTTTACTGATCACATGAGAGAATACTCTAATGTTTGGTCTGAGCTTAATATTAATTTTGATTATATCTATAGTGGTTTTTTAGGTTCTAAAGACCAAGTAGATATAGTGATTGACTTTATAAAGAAAAATAATAATTCTTTTGTAATAGTGGATCCTGTAATGGGAGACAATGGAAATATGTATTCTATATTTGATAACGATATGTGTAAAAAAATTAAAAATTTAGTAAAGATATCTAATCTTACGACTCCAAATATAACTGAAGCATGTCTATTAACCAATAGAAGTATTTCTGATATTGGTGATTTGACTAAAAAAGATATTATTAATATGGCCAAAGAAATTTCTGAATTAGGCCCTGAAAATGTAATTATAACTGGAGTAGTTCAGGATGGTTATATACTAAATATTGGATATGATAAAATCAGTGATAATTGTTTTATTACTTCATTTGAATATAATAATTTATCTTATAGTGGCACTGGTGATATATTCACATCTATTATATGTGGCTTAATAGCAAATGGTCATGATTTAGAATTTGCTATTAACAAATCTAGTTATTTTGTTCATAAAGTAGTAAACTATACATCCAAATTTGACACTGATAGAAATGATGGTATTATGTTTGAATACTTTTTAAATGAATTAACTCGCTTATAATGTAAATTATATTCCTTTTAAATATGTAGTATATATTACCTTCTTAAATTATAAAATGTAATATAGTATTTTTTATAAATGGAGGTATATATGGATATAAATAAAAAAGCACTTGAACTTGCTAATTCAATTAAATCTAGTGATGAATTTAAACTTATGAAGAAATCTAAATCCCAACTTGATAAAAATAAAAATTTAAAAAGACAACTTGATAATTATATAGATAAAAAAAATAAGCTTTACTCTAATAATAGAATAGAAGATGCATCAAGTAAATTAGTAGAACTTAACAAGGAATATCAAGAATTTTTTAATTTACCTCTAGTTTCTAGCTATATGAAATCTACTAGAGATTTTAATAATCTCATGGAAAAAGTATATAAGTCTATAGAAAAAGAATTATTAAAATAAGTATAATTTTCTTTAAGAATAAATAAAGAATGCCTGCAGGCATTCTTTATTTATTCTTAGTATTTTAATATCTTGGCCATCCCATATTTTTCATCATATTTTTCATATTCATATAATAGTGCATCCACATATCATTTGCGTCTTGACAATGATTAGAGCAAGCATTCATATAAGGCATTCCGACCATTGGATATTCATCTGCCATATCCCCTATATAGTGCATATTACACATATCATACATAGGGCTTACATAAGTTGCACAATCACAATCTATATACACATCTTCTTTGCAATGTGGCTTACAATATTCTGGCTTTAGACCTATATCACAATATTTCTCTTTATTTTTTTTGCAATATAATTTACTTTCTTTAGTATCGCATGTACAATATTTTTTGTGATCACAATCTATATATTTTTTCATATCCATTTCACACTTATCTAACTTGCTACTACATTTTTTTATCATTTCTTCACATTTTTTAGATTTATGTCCATATTCTTTTATTTTATCTTCTGCAGATTTATAACATTCTAATGCTTTTTCATCAAATTTTAAAGCTTTAGCATATAAACACTTAGCTTTTTCACTGAATTCTTGTGCTCTGTCTCTTAAATCATTTGCTTTTTCACACTTACATCTAGCTTCATTCTCTATTTCTTCAGCTTCTTTATGCAAGCATTTAGCCTTTTCACAAAGTTCTCTAGCTTTTTCCATTAATTCTTTGGCTTTACATTCTGCTGCTCTAGATTCATTCTCGTTGCATTGTGCTTTTTCTCTTAAATCATTAGCTTTTGCTGCTAATACATTTGATGATTTTTCACACTCTCTAGCTTTTTCCATTAACTCCTTAGCTTTACATTCACAGCGTGATGCTTCATCAAATAAATCTTCTGCTTTTTGTGCTAGTTCTAAGCACTTATCTACACATGTAATCTCAAAATGCTCATCACATTTGCAATCGTCCATAAAATCACATTTACTCTCATGATCACAATCTATATATTTTTTTGAAGGTTTTTTGCAACAAACATTTGATTTGTGTGAGTTACATGATTTACATGATTTTACTTTGTCATTGCATACATTGAAATTGTCACACTTAGGTTGACATCCACACCCTTGGCTTTTCTTTTTCTTCATAATACGTCAAAACCCCTTTTGCTGTAATATTCAACTCGCATAATAAACTTATGCTGTCTAATATAATTATATGAAAATCTTAAAATCTGGTTACTAGTTCTTTTAATAATATTATTAAAGTAAATAATCCTAAAATCATAAATATTTTTAATATATCAGTTTTAGATTATATTTTTTTATCATTTACACATCCTATTTATATATTAAAATTTAATTAATTTTTAATATATAAATTATATCTTGATGGGAGTGACACCATGGATAAAGATAATCAATTATTAAAAGGTATTTTAATAGGTTCTACTACATTAGCTGCTTTGAGTGTAATTAGTCCTTCAATTAGAAAAATAACAACTTCAACAGTTAAAGCAACTTGCAAGCAACAAATGAAGCTTCTCGCTGGTATAGGTGTATTATCTATAGCTAACTATATATCAAATCTTGATGATGATATATATACAATAGATGATATATAATTTATATGATAATTGTTTTTACTTTATATTTCTTTGAAATACATATAGAAATATAAAGTAAATTAAAAACAAAATAATCATAAAAACATAAAAAAGTCAGTATTAGAAATACTTCTAATACTGACTTTTAATCTAATGATATTAACTTACCATCATAATATAATTGTACCTCTTTTATCCAATCGCCTTTATAATCTTCTTGAATTATATTTTTTACAATTGTATTTATTGTGTACTCTTTTGTTGTTTCATTTAGATAATCTTTCTTCCAAGATACTCTACTCTCTGAATCAGTCTTTGGTTCTATCAATTCAATCCTTACTTTACTATTACCAGGATAAAGCTTAACTTTCATTGGTAAACTATTAAAGCACTCTTTAGATAATACCTTTATAATACTTTCTATCTTTTCTTGAAGTGTACTATCTTTTTTAACTTCTATATACTTAACCTCTTTAGGATCATCTTTAAGTATATGTATAGGTATGTTAATGCTATCTGAATTTTGCTTAATTTTATCCGATTCCTTTAGTGTTGCTTCACTTTGAGATATTTCACTTTCTACTGCAGAAGATGGTTTAACTTCTACTTTATTATCATCATTTACGCTTTTATCACTACATCCTATAACTAAAAATGAAGTAAAAGCTGTTATAAAACTTAATGCTAATTTATTCATAAGTATACCTCTTCTTTTTATATTTATAAATATTATAACATAGTATACTTTATATTTTTAGCATTTTTTATTGGAGTTAATTGATTATTCTATATTTTTTGGCTATAATTTCATTTATTTAATGTAAATTTATATTATCCGCTTTTACATTTATAATATATTTCTCTTCATTATTTAAATTTTCTTTGTTTAAAGTTCCCTTTAACTCTTTTAAATTTTCATCATTTCTATAATGCTCATCAATAAGCATATTACTTGCATTTATACCTGATATAGACTTCATATCTACACTAAAATTATAATTTTTACTTGGTATGTTTATATAAACGCTTGAATTGTATGCATTTATATTTAATTCTTTAGCTATTGGTATATTTGTATCTATATTAATATTTGAACTACTATTACTATTTTGAGTTATATTTATAGTTTTTGGTATAAATTTTTCAATATCATCTACAAATATTTCATTTTGAGCTGAATATATTTCAATTCCACCACTTTCTATATTAACGTTATCTATTCCTATTAATTCCTCTGTAGATAAATATATATGTCCATTAGATTTTATATCTAGGTTTTTAAGTGTTTTCATCCCTTTAGGCAGTGATATATACCCATTTATAGTCTTATAATATACACTATCTAGTAATAGATTATTTTCTATACTTAATCTTGCATAATCAGTAGATGCATTTACATTTATATTATTTGGAACATATATAATTAAACTTTGACTATTATTATAGTAAAATGCATTAATCACATTTTCTATAAATTCTTCTAAATTGTTGCTTATTTTATAATTATATTCATTTTCATTTTCAACTATACTCAATTTATTGCCATCTTCTTTAATATTGTAGTTACTTGTACCTTTTTTTACTACTTTAACTTCATGTCCTTCATATTTTTCTATTATTATATTACTAACTTTAGTATTTACATCTAAATTTTCTATACTTATATTTTTATTATAAATTACTTGCTCTTTATCTAAGCTTTTTTCTATATTAGATATAGTTTGAGTAAAATAAGGGACAGATGATATAGAAAAGTATATAGTGCCAACTATACCAATTACTATTAATATTATTGAAAATATGGTTACCTTTTTATTCATCATCTTTCTCTCCTTCCTTAAAACTATTCTCTTCTTTATTATTAGCTTCTTTTTTCTTACTAGCATTTATATATAGTTTTCTTGTTTTCATCCAACTTTTATATCTATTTACGCTTGTTTTATATATAGATATTATAAATATATATATTTGCCATGCTAGTATCTGACCACCTACAAATGCAATAGACATAAATACATAAAGTCCCATTACCTCATGTGTTTGAGATATAAAATTCATTATTATAGGCATTGTAGCTACATATAAACCAATTAATGAAACTAATATAATACCAACTACAGATAAAAATAATACTATTAAAAATCTTGGAATGAATACTATTAAAGATAGTATACTAAGACCTAATTGTATTATTTTTCTTTTATTTTGGTCATTATTTTCAATATCTAAAGTTAATTTTTCACTAACTCTATCTTTTAAGTTTATATATTGTCTTTTAAAATTTGACTTTATTATATTTATTTTTAGTCTTATACTATTATCTTCTTCTTTATTTTTAGTCTCTGCTATAAGTTCACTAGCTATAGTTTTAGGTGAACCTAGAGATTTTATTATTTCTATATCGCTTTTTCCCTCTATTGTTCCATCTAAAAAGTATTCTTCATAGTCTCTTAATATATCTCCTATTTCTTCTTCTGAAAAACTACCTTTAAGATAATCTCTTAATATATCTAAAAATTCAGCTCTATTCAATATTATCACTCCTTTTACTCTATTAAAATATTTACAGCCTTTACGAAATCTTTCCACTCTACAATTAACTTATTTAAGTTTTCTTTTCCCAAGTCTGTTAATTTATAATACTTCCTAGCAGGTCCCTCACTCGATTCTAATATATATGTGTCAAAATATCCCTCTTTTGTAAGTCTTCTAAGAATAGGGTATATAGTTCCTTCATTAACTTCTATAACTTTAGATATATTTTGCACTATCTCATATCCGTACATGTCCTTTTTAGAAATAAGAGCTAGTACACATATTTCAAGTACTCCTTTTCTAAACTGAGTATTCACAAAACTCCTCCTCTCATTAAGCAGTCTACTGTGTATAACACACTACATTGTTTTATTACAATAGTGATTATATAATAGCACAGTACTTTGTTTTGCACAATAGTAATTTATAATAAGTTAATATTAAAATTATCCTTTAAGTTGATAATTTTGAAAAAGGAGCTATTTTAAGCTTAAATAGCTCCCTATCTTATATTAAATATCCACTATACAAGTAAGCTATAAATATGTATATTATTATAATTAAATTTATTCTAAGTAAATAAGATATTATAAACTCTTTTATATTTATTTTTAATGCCATTTTATTATTAGCTATATATATAATATTTGTGCTAATAGATGTACAACTTAAAATTCCTATTATACAAATTAAAATTTTGGTTTGTATACTTATACTTTTATCTACATTATTTATTCCTATTATAGTGTTATAAAATACATCTATTATAAATCCTACTAACTCATTTATATTTTTAACTTGCAAAATATCTAATACTGGATTAATCAAAATCTTTATTATTTCTATTATTATCTCACTATTTAATATTATCTGCCCTATATATAGAAATATAACTATATTTGGTATAAGATTTATAGATATACTTATGCTTTCTTCTAAATTATCTATAATTGCTTTAAATAGACCTTTACTATCACTATTAGATAAATAATATTTTATTATTTTTTTTAATTTATCCTTTTTAGGGTAACTATTTTTTTTATTACTTTTTAAATAATATGATTTTTTCTTCTTAGATATTGGATATATTCTACTTAATACTATATTTATTAATATTAATACAGTAGTTGACACCGTAATGGCATAAGCTAGATTTATATTTAGATATCCACATATATAAATAACTATTGGGTATGAAAGTATTGAAAAATTTAATATTATATTACAAGCTTCATATTCCTTTAATTTACCTTCTCTATATAATTTATTAGTCATAAACATTCCACAAAATGGATTTGTAAAAATATATACCAATATATTTAAAAAGCTTATACCATCTATTCTAAATAACAATTTTGTATATTTATTTAGATAAACACTTGTTAATTCTAACAATCCATATTCTAAAAATGGCATAAATAAAACACCTATAGTAAATACAATTATTGTATTTAAGACTACTTCTTCTATAAGAAGATATACATTATCATTTCCTAAAAGTCCGTTTTTACTTCCAAAAAATATATTTACTAAGAAAATTAATGCTACAATTCTACTAATAATAAGAATATTTTTATTTTTCAAGTTACATTTTAATATTTCTTTAAACATTCCTATAATTAAATAAAATACAATACACACTTCTATGAAATGTTTCATATTACTTTGAAGCTTATATGATATATGATATATTAAATTCAATACTTGTCCATTTAATTTAATAGGTATAAAAAATATAATTATTCCAATTGCTGTGTATACTATAGATTTTGATAATTTTATAAAATATTCTCTATTATAATCATCTTTTACATTAATTTTATTAATATTTTCCATATCACCACCTCATTTATTATTTTCAATTCTTATTTGATATTTCCTCTATAAAATTTTAAATTACAAATTATTTATATACATTTAGAAGCTAACATCAACTTCTATTATTGCTTATTTTTCCTTATATGGTTATAATAAATTATACTTATTAAGGTAATTTTTTAGAGGTGAATATTTAATGGATATAGATAATAAAAAGACTGTACTAATTCTTACTGCTCAATTTGGTGCAGGACATATAAGTGCAGCAAATGCCATAAAAGACTATATTTTAGAAAAGGATTCTTCTGTTAATGTAATAATAGAAAATTTTATAACAGCTAGTATACCTAGGATGAATAAACCAATGGTAAAACTTTATGAAAACAATACTAAATATGTTCCTGGACTATATAACTACTATTATTATTTAAAAAAGTCCTTTGATTCAAAACATGATATAGCTCATAAATTATATACTCCTAAGCTTATCGAATTTATATTAGATGTAAATCCTGATGTTATTATATCAACGTTTCCTCTTGCTGCTGCTTGTGTGTATAATTTTAAAATTAAATACCCTAGTATTAATATTCCCACACTAACAGTTGTCACAGATGTAGTTGATAGCCTCGAATGGATATATCCAGATACAAGCATGTATTTTGTACCATCATTAGAAATAAAAAATAGATATGTTCAAAAAGGTATTAATCCAGAATCTATAAAAGTAACTGGTGTACCTATAAACAAAAAATTTTGTATTGAGAATAAGACAAAAGAATCTAATAAGTATAAAATTTTATTACTTGGTGGTGGTAGAGGTTTATTTGATATAGATGAAGATTTCATGTATTGGATTGATGAATTTATAGAAAATAGCTGTAATAACATAGAAATAGCTATTGTTACTGGTAAAAATAAGAAGCTTTATGATATATTAAAAGAAAAAAAACCTTTAAACAATATTAAAGTTTTAGGATTTGTTACTGATATGCACAATCTGCTAAGAGAGTATGATTTAATGATAACTAAACCTGGAGGGGCAACACTTTTTGAGGGAATTCTTTCTCAAACACCAGTTGTCGTTAAGCTTCCTAAGGTAGGACAAGAAATAGAAAATGCCCGATTCATAATAGATAAAGGAATTGGATTAGTATATACAAATGATGAAGATTTAAAAGATATTTTTAATAGTATAGCTTCAAATAAATTTGATTCTATATTTAATTTTATGAAGTGCAATATGAAATCTTTTAAAAACACTATAGAAAATGAAAGTATTGGAGACAGTATTTTAAATCTAATAAATAACAAGTAATACACTTGTTATTTATTAGATTTTTTACATTTATCTAAATATATTATATTGTCTTTTTTGCTTTCTAATACCTTTGTATTTTTATTTCTTAACTTTTTACTAGCATGATTAAATATATTATATGTTATATATATTTCTCCTATAAGAAATAATATATTTACTAACATCTCTAATGTTAATGTTATTTTGTAACTTTCGTTGCTATAATTTATTATAGTGTAATACTTAATAAATATTATAGCTAAAATATGAATATTTATTATATTTGAAATTCTATTAAATTCATTACAAAGATTATACTTTCTTATATTATTTTTTATAATATACTTACTATGACCATTAGCTCTTAGTATATCTGTGTATAAAGCACTTGCTATATCTTTTTTTAATAAATTACTAATAATTATAGCTACTAATATTCCTATTAGGATATATATATCATATGCATATTTTTCAAAGCTTGAATCCATATCTTTTTTTACTAAATGTATTATTATATATATGCAAGAAAATATTATTGCTGTAATGTTTAATCTATGTTGGCTTTTAAATGTATAAAGTGAATAAAGTATTCCTGGCACTATTAATAATATAGCTATATACTCTAGACTTTTCCATTCACTTATATAGCAAACCCCCAAAGGTAAAAGTATATAACAAAGCATATCTAATAGAAAATCTTTTTTCATGGCATCATCCCTTTTTAAATTTTCTAAATTTTCTAAATTTTTAACTTATAGATTAGGCTTATGTTTTTTGATTACTTTATTATAATTTATTTTATGCTAAAAAGAAGGGTATATTACCCTCCTTTTTAATATATTTAAATTATTTTATTACTCCATCAATAGGATTTGTAGTTTCTCCATTTAATAAAATCTCAAAGTGGACATGATTACCAGTTGAATTTCCTGTACTTCCAACTTCCGCTATAGCTTGTCCTTTTTTTACTATATCACCTTTATTAACTCTATTATATGAGTTATGTGCATATACTGTTGTCTTTCCATCAAAATGTTTTACCTTCACAACATTACCATACCCATTTTGACTACCAGAAAACTCTACTATTCCATCATCACTAGCTAATATTTCAGTAGACTTAGGAGCAGGTATATCTATCCCTCTATGAAAATTTGCTTTTTTAGTTATTGGATGTATTCTTTGTCCATATGCAGAGCTTATTTCATAATATGATTTTAAAGGCCATATGCCAGGTATAAAACTTAAATTATTTTTATCTAAATACTCTTTCTTCTCTTTCTCTATGCTCTTTTGGATTTGTATACTATCTATCATTATATTTTCTAATTCTTTTTCTAATGCTTTTTTGTTTTCTTGTAATGAATATTCTTTTTCTTCTACTAGATCCATATCTTCTTCTAAAAAGCTTATACTTATAACTTCTATAGATTCACTTTCTTCTTTTTTTAATTCTAAGTCTAGTTCATTTATTTTTTTAGATATTTCCTTTTGCTTTTGCTCATTTTCTATTAGTCTATCAATTTGTAATTCTGTTGATGCATGTACATTATTGTATGGCAAAATACATACTAATAAAATTAACATATAAGTAAATATATTTTTTCTCATTTTTTCACTCCTTTTAAAACTATTTATCAGTATTAACTATTTTTTACATTTTTATTACATTTTTTATTCAATTTAAGAATTATTGTTAAGTAATAAAGTAAACTTTCCTAATTTTTTATTATAAAAATTTACTTCACCTAAGCGACATGTAGATAAAATACTTTATGCCGTCAACGACTTTGTCAGTTGCTTAAAATATAATTTTTTGTATATAAAAAAGAGCTATTCTCTATTTGAGATAGCTCCTTTACTTTAGTAAATATTTTTTTTGTAATCTGCATATAGTGCTTGAATATCTTCTATATATCCATTTAATTCTAATTGTAACTTTGATACTTTTTCAAAATCATTAAATTCTATAGCTTCTTTTATTTCTGTAAATAGTGATTTTTTAGTTAATGTATCTTTCATAACTTTAAACTTTATATCACATATTTTATTCCATGTAACTTCATCTAAAGCGTCCATATTTTCATTATTATGTAATTTTACACAATTTCTTATTATTTCTCTATCATTTTGTATTATTCTATTATTTAATTCCTTTGTCCACTTGTCTATAGCACCTGTCTTAAATGAATCTATTATAGCTTCTGTGAATACATCTCCCATTTTTAACACGTCTACCTTAGATTTATCTATTTCTAGATTTCTCATATTTTCATAAACAGTTGCTGGTGGTACTGAGAATCTTTCATTTCTCTCTTCAATTGTATAATACTCAAATACATCATTTTCATCTCTGTATGATCTATTTTTTTCTAAATAAAAACTTTCTTCTCCTATATCTTTAGATATTTCTTTTTCAAGTTCCTTAGTTGTTAATTTACTTTTAGCTACTGCTTTTATTCCATCTAACATAGTTTGGTAACATCCAGCTACAACTAAGTATGTATTTGAAAGTGGATTTGGAGATCTTAGTTCAAATCTTACTGTTTTAGGGTTTTTAATATCTCTTACTAACCCTACTAATACAGATCTATTTCTTGATGGTAGTTTATAGCTATGACCTAGAGATGTAACTATACAAACAGGTGCTTCAAACCCTGGAACCAGTCTATTAAATCCATCATTAGTTGCCGTTACTATAGGATTTAATACTTCATAGTTTTTAAGGATACCCATAAGTGCTCCATAACCAATTTCACTTACATAATCTTTATTCATATCTCTTGGCGCAAATAAATTTTTTATACTTCCATCCTTTAATTTTGCACTAACTCCTACGTGAGTGTGTCCTCCACTACCTGCAACTCCATGTATAGGTTTTGCTTTAAATGTTACTTCAAGTCCATGAGACGTAAATACGTCTTCTATTATCTCCCTTACTAATAACTCATTGTCCGCTGTTTGTATAGGGCTAGAAAATTTCCATGATATTTCTAATTGCTCCATCGCGTGGTTAGTTTTACCATCTATACTTATAGAACTATTTATTCCCCCTACTTCTTTATGTGCCATTTCTGGATTTATTCCCATTTTTTGAAGTACTATTATTGACTTTTCTAGGCACGTTCTTATTATTCCATGTGTTCTTTTCCAGTACTGTTCTTTTAAGCTTTGAGATACCGATAATTTCTCTAAGTCAGCTTTATCTTCTGGAGTATTTACCCAAAACTCTAATTCAGTTGCAGCTGTTAGTATTATATCTTCTATATCATCTGCTTTTTCTATTCCTATATTATTTATAAGATGTGGATATTCCCTAAATAACTCTATTATAGAGTTTTTAAAATATTTTTCTGATTTTTTAAGTATTCCCCTTGAACAAACTTTTTTATTTTCATGTATTAAAAATGCAGGTATTCTAAGGGTACCTACAGGCAAATTAGTTTCTTCATCTATATGCTCAAAATTATAATCTATAAACCATGTACACTCTGTATCTGGCATTAAATCTACCTTAGCATTGTTTAATGTAGCAATATTATAAAGCTCAACACTTGAACCATCAGTTTGAACTGCCGATTCTAAGAAATTGTCTATATCATCTAAAAACAATTCCATAGGTATTTTTTCATCAGTTGCATTTCCACCTAAGTCAACACCCATTAATGATACAAACTTTATATGCTTGTTTTTACTTAATATATCTCTAAGATTTTTTTCATTATGATTATCTCTTTCTATTGTATATAATAGTTTTTGCATTTAAGCACACTCCCCTATAAGATATGTATTTTGTACTGAAAAATATACACGATACCTAAAACTTTTATATTTTAATTTTTATAAATCGTTTTGTTCGTATTTTAATTTATACTTATTATATATTAAGCTTTTAAAGTTCGCAATATTTTTATTAATTTATATTTTAAACATATTCACGATATTACTTATTACTGTTTTTTATACATTTATTTAACATTTTTATCAATATAGGGTATACTAAAGTAAGATGTATTTTTATATATTAATACAAGTAATTTTATAATTTAATTATACATTTTATCACAAGATAAGATTATTAGGAGAGAAGTATTATGGAATATATAGTTTTTGACTTAGAATTTAATCAAGGCTTTGACAAAAAAATTAATAAGACAGTATCTAATGAAAAATGTCCTTTTGAGATAATTCAAATAGGTGCAATTAAATTAGATAGCAATTTTAATCTAATAGATACCTTTAATAGCTATGTAAAACCTCAACTATACAAAAAAATTCATCCTTTTGTTGGTAAAATGACTAATATCACTATAGATGATGTTTTAGATGCACCTACCTTTCCACAAGTTTATAAGGATTTTAAAAAATTTATTTCTACTAAAAATCCTGTGCTTTGTGTATGGGGAACTGGTGATTTAAAAGAGCTATATAGAAATATAAATTACTATAGTCTACCTTCTAAAACTTTGCCTAAATCATATATAAATATACAACATCACGCTTCAAATTACTTTAATAATCCCGCTGGAAAAAGTATTGGTCTTCAAAATGCTATTAATATATTAGGATTAAATCAAGACAAATCATATCATAATGCTTTAAATGATGCATATTATACTTCTCAAGTGTTTATTAAAATATATAATCCAAGTATAGTTCCTGATGTATATATGTATACTACAGTTAAAGCACCTTGTTCTTCTAAAAGAAGTCAAAAAAAGCAATTAGATTATGATAAACTATTCAAAGAATTTGAAAAACTTCTTGAAAGACCATTAACTCGTGAAGATAAAAAAATTATTGATTTAGCATATAAGATGGGGAAAACTGGCCAATTTTTAAGTGGTGAACCTAAATATAAAAAAAGATAGAGTATATACTCTATCTTTTTTTATTTAAATATTTATAAATAGCATCTTCATAAGCTCATACTGAGCAAATTCTACACTTTTTATTTCTTTACTTTCACTTCTATTTAGCTCTTTTTCTCCTATAAATACATCTTTATCACCTATATTGGCATATAGTTCATTTAATATATTTAAAAAGTCACATACCTTAACAGATTCTTCTTTTGACTTTAGCAAGGTTATATATTCATTCTCTCGATCTTCATATAAACACTCTATTCCATATAGTATATTATCTTCTTTTATATAAATAACCTCTCCGCCTAAAGATTCTCCTTTTTCTAATTTATGCTTAAGCTCTAATAATTTCATTTTGTCCCCCTTAATATAAATTTTTCTTATGATTTAATATAATCATGCTACTATACATTATATTAAGGTGATATAAAATTTATTAATAATTATTTTATGACTAATTCTATAGGACAATGATCAGATCCTAATATTTGTGTATGTATATCAGCACTAACTAATCTATCTTTCATATCATCACTTACTACAAAGTAATCAATTCTCCATCCAGAATTATTTTTTCTTGCATTAAATCTATAAGACCACCAAGAATATACGCCTTCTTTATCTACATTAAAATATCTATATGTATCTATAAATCCAGAATCTAAAAGTTCTGTAAATTTATTTCTTTCTTCATCTGTAAATCCTGCATTTTTTCTATTAGTTTTAGGATTTTTTAAATCAATCTCTTTATGAGCAACATTTAAATCTCCACATACTACAACAGGCTTTTTAGTATTTAATTCTAATAAATAATTTCTAAAATCATCTTCCCATTTCATTCTGTATTCTAGTCTTTTTAATTCACTTTGAGAGTTTGGTGTATATACTGTTATAAAGTAAAAGTCATCAAATTCTAAAGTTATTACTCTTCCCTCTTTATCATGTTCTTCTATATTTAACCCATAAGATACACTTAAAGGTTCTATTTTAGAAAATATAGCAGTTCCTGAATATCCCTTTTTTTCTGCATAATTCCAATATTGGTGATATCCTTTTAAATCAAGGTCTATTTGACCTTCTTGAAGCTTTGTTTCTTGTAAACAAAATATATCTGCATCTACTTCATTAAAGTAGTCTAAAAATCCTTTTGTTACACACGCCCTTATTCCATTTACATTCCAAGATATTAATTTCATTTATTCCTCCTAAGTTTATTATTGTATTTTTATATTACCCAGTTTTAATTATTATCAATCTATATTATTAAACCTTAATTTATTTGCAAATTCTGAAGGATTAATTGATGATACATATAGCCCTGTACTTAATTCAAATCCTCCAAAACTATATTTCCTAGGTATTATATGCATATGAAAATTATAATACTCATCACATTTTATTTTATTTGGATGTGTATGTATATATAGATTAAAAGGACTATATCCTCTTACCTTATATAGTTTTTTAAATAATTTTTCAAATATTTTAGATAATTCATCTATATGTTTGTCTTCCATGTTTTCAAATCTAATTTTGTCTTTTGATATAATTCTTATCTCACCGCTATATCTAGTGGCATAAGGAACTAAAGCTAAAAAGTATTTACCATTGTATATAGTTCTTTTAAATTCTTTAATTTCTTTATTTATTGTATCTTCATATAAAGATGATTTATTTTGATTATAATAATCCTTTGCTATATTTATTTCATTGTATATTTCTGGTGGTACAATTGATAGAGATATGATTTGAGTATGAGGATGATCTAATGATGCACCTGATTTTCTTAAAAAGTTTTTAAAAATACTAACATACTCTATCCCTTTATCATTTATTAAATTTTTATATCTATTTTTATACATCTCAAACATATGAATAAACTCTTCTTTAGTCATGTTATAAAAATTACCATTGTGCCTATAGGTATCTATCATTACTTCGTGAATGCCATATATGTCTTCTTTTTCATCATTTATTATAGGAAATTTATTATTTACAGATTTTACAAGCCATCCATTTTTATCACATACCTTATATTTTTCATCCTCTATAAATTCTTCATTTCCTCTACAAAAAGGACATTTTACTTCATACTCATTGTATATTTCCACTTCTTCATAATTTTTAGCTTTATCCATAGGCCTTTTTGACCTATCCTTTGCTACTATTATTTTATCATTATTCATGTTATCTATTATTAAGTTACTCATTTATAACACCTCTTAGAAATACATTCTTTATTATAAAAGCCTTATACTATTGATTTTACATTATATATCCATTTTTTTGCTACTTTTTTAATATCTTTAACTATTTGTGTATATTCTTATATTTATGTATACAAGATTTTTCACGCCATATATGCTACTATAATCTTGAAATTATAAATTGACTTTTTAAAGCTATCTATGGAAAATCTACTATAAAGCTTTATCGTCATAATATTATTTCCTATGGGCTATAAAATTGTCTGGTTATTTTAATTATATAGGAGGTAGTTTAAATGAAATATTCACAGAGAGTATCTGCTATGCAGTCTTCTCCAATAAGAAAGTTAGTTCCTTATGCACTTGATGCAAAATCTAGAGGAATTAAAGTTTATCATTTAAATATAGGCCAACCAGATATAAAGACTCCAAAAGGATTTTTTGAAGCAGTAAAAAACTTTGATAGTAATGTATTAGAATATGCTGTATCTAATGGTATTCCAGAATTAATAAAATCACTTCAAGATTATTATACTACATATGATATGCATTTTGATAAAGATGAAATACTAATTACTAATGGAGGTAGTGAAGCAATACTTTTCACTCTTATGGCAATATGTGATCCAGGAGATAATATAATAGTACCAGAACCTTTTTATACTAACTACAATGGCTTTAGTCAGTGTATAAATGTAGAAGTAAATCCTATAACAACTAAAGCTGAAAGAGGATTCCACTTACCATCTAAAGAAGAAATCACATCAAGAATCAATTCGAAAACTAAGGGTATATTACTTTCCAACCCAGGTAATCCAACAGGAACAGTTTATACGAAAGAAGAAATAGATATGATAGGTAAAATAGCTATAGAAAACAACTTATGGATAATAGCAGATGAAGTTTATAGAGAATTTGTATACGATGGTCTTTCATATACAAGTTTCGGTAATGTAAAAGAAATAGAAGATAGAGTTGTTATAATAGACAGTGTATCTAAAAGATACAGTGCTTGTGGAGCAAGAATTGGTTCTATAGCATCTAAAAATAAAGGGCTTATAGCACAAATATTAAAACTTTGCCAAGGAAGACTTTGTGTACCTACATTAGAACAAATAGGCTCAGTTGAGCTATATAAGACTCCAACTTCATACTTTAAAGAAGTTAATGAGGAATATAGAAGAAGAAGAGATGTTTTATATAATGAATTAATGAAGGTTGATGGTGTAGTTTGTAAAAAGCCTACTGGTGCATTTTATATAGTTGCTAAGCTTCCTGTTGAAAATGCTGAAGATTTCGTTATATGGATGCTAAAAGATTTTAATAAAGATAATGAAACAGTTATGGTTTGTCCTGCTGAAGGATTCTACTCAACAGAAGGCTTAGGTCGTGATGAGATTAGGCTTGCATATATATTAAATGAAGATGACTTATTAAAAGCTGCTTCTATATTAAAAGAAGGACTTGAAAAATACGTAGAACTAAAAAAATCTCAATTATCATCTGCTGATGCTTAATATAATTTCCTTGTATGTAAAAAAAGAGGTATAATTTTTACCTCTTTTTTATTTATTTTCATAATATAAAATTTTTCTTATATATTTATCTGAAGTTTTCTTGATTTAGTATATCTTCTAAAGTATTTATAGCGTCCCTATATCTTTTTATATCTTCATCATTTAATTTACTTAATTTATCTTCTAGTTTTTGGCTTAACTTTTCCATAAAATCTGATGCAAGATTCATTCCCTTGTCTGTTATACTTATTAAATACTTTCTTCTGTCTGATAAATCTCTAGTTCTTATTACATATCCTTTTTCTGTTAAATCATCAACCATGCTAGTTAAACTCCCCTTTTCTATGTTTAACTTTGAACATAGATCGGTCATACTTATATCCCCATAGTTTTTGATAAACATCAAAGCTCTTAATTGCGTTTTATTAACATTTTTTATAGAAGAATATTCTTTTAAATATTCTAAATATAAACTTGAATATATTTTTGGAAATGTTCTTGATAAAAACGCGATTGTATCTGATACTACGTGGTTCATTTTGCCTCCTTAGATGTTTATATATATTTCTTTTTCTAACTATTAGTTTACATTATAAATCTAATTAAGACAATACTTTTTATTTTATTTTAAAATAATTTTATTATATATTTTTATTTTGTATTATTTTATATTAAAAAAGTACCATATAATATGGTACTTTTAAAAATTTATACGTGTAAGTCTATTGTCATTCCTATTTGCTCTTTAAACTCTTCTATTGCAGGATCTAAATATTCTTTTACAAATTCTACAACTTGTTCTGGAGCTCTACCTATGAAGTTTTTAGGATCCATTACAGATAGTATTTCTTCTCTAGACATTTTGAAAGAATCATCATTTATTATAAGCTCTATTAAGTTGTTATCTTTACCTTCTTGCTTTACTCTATAAGCTGCTTGCATAGAGTACTCTCTTATTATTTCGTGAAGTTCTTGTCTATCTCCACCTCTTTTTACAGCTTCCATAAGTATATTTTCTGTAGCCATAAATGGAAGTTCTTCATTTATATGTTTATTTATCATGTTTTCGTAAACTACTAATCCATTAGTTACATTTATACCTATTTCTATTATAGCATCTGCTGCCATAAATGCTTGTGGTATAGATAATCTCTTGTTTGCTGAATCATCTAAGCTTCTTTCTAACCATTGAGTAGCTTGTACTAATGCAGGACTTATTGATTCTGCTATTATATATTTAGAAAGTGATGCTATTCTTTCACTTCTCATTGGGTTTCTCTTATATGCCATAGCAGATGATCCTATTTGATTCTTTTCAAATGGTTCTTCTATTTCTTTTAAACTTTGTAGTAATCTTATATCATTAGTCATTTTATGCATACTTTGTGCTATACCAGATAATACACTTAACACTTGATAATCTAATTTTCTAGTATATGTTTGTCCACTTACTGCATAAGAAGATTTATATCCCATCTTTTCACAAACTAACTTATTAAGTTCTTTTACTTTTTCATGATCTCCTTCAAATAGACTTAAGAAACTTGCTTGAGTTCCAGTTGTACCTTTAACTCCTCTTAGCTTCATATTATCTATTCTGTAGTTTATATCTTCTAAATCTAGTATTAAATCTTGAGCCCATAATGTAGCTCTTTTACCTACTGTTGTAAGCTGTGCTGCTTGGAAATGTGTAAATCCAAGTGTTGGAACGTCTTTATACTTTAATGCAAACTCTCTTAAGTTGTTTATTAAGTTTACAAGCTTTATTCTTATAAGTTTTAAAGCCTCATCCATTTGTATAACATCTGTATTATCTCCAACATAAGCTGAAGTAGCACCTAAATGTATTATACCTTTAGCGCTATCACATTGAAGTCCATATGCCTTTACATGACTCATTACATCATGTCTTACTTCTTTTTCTATCTTTCTAGCTTCATCAAAATTTATATTATATATGTTAGCTTTTAATTCTTCTATTTGTTCATCAGTTATATTTATTCCTAATTCCTTTTCACCTTCTGCAAGTGCCACCCATAACTTTCTCCAAGTTGAGAATTTAAATTGTGGAGAGAATATATAGCTCATATCCTTGCTACAATATCTATCTATTAAAGGGTTTTGGTATGTACTATATTTTTTATCTATCATAATTTTTCGCACCTTCCTTAAGTTGTTATATAATAATTATATAAAATATTACGAACCATAACAAGTTTTTTTTTATTTATGTTCATTTTATTTGTTATTTAACGTAAGATTTTCTTTTTGCATCATATAATCTATACTTTCACTATCAACAAAATTTAATACATATTTATACCTTATAGCATAGTATTTATCACTCCAACCTAATTGCTTCTTTATATCAGATTCATTAGCACCTAGTCTTAGTGCTATAGCAGCATAAGAGTGTCTAAAATCTTTTGCAGAATATTGGCAAAGCCCAGCATTATCTAACGCTTTTCTAACTATTAATCTGACATTTCTATCGGTTATAGAATTACTTTTTTGAGTTGTAAATACAAAATCTTCTGTAGGCATTATAACCTCTGATAATCCAGAATAATTTCTGTAATCCTCTAATAGCTTAAAACAATATGGATGTAATTTTACTATCCTTTCTTTTCTTTTTTTGCCAAGTCTTACATAGTGGTTATCTTTTTCATCTACCATAAGATCTTTCCATTTTAAACTAACTACTTCATTTAATAAACATCCTGTTGTTACTAAAAATACTATTATAGCTCTATCTCTTATAGTTAACTTATATATGGAATCTACTAGTTGATTTATTTCTTGAATACTTAACACGTCATCTTTAGTTTTTATTCTAGTTACTTCAGGCTTTTCTACATATCTAAATGGGTTTACTTCTATATATTCTTCTTTCATTAAAAAATTATAGAAACTATGTAAATAACTATATATCTTTTCTGATGTTGACTTTGCATAGTTTTCTTTTACATTATCGATAAATTTTTGACAATCTTCTTTATCTGCATATAAGAGTTCTTTATCATCTATAAACTCTTTAAATGCTATTATTTTTGATAAGTAATCATGCCTAGTTGCTGGGTTAAGTTTTTTCGAAAAGTTTTTAAAAATCTCATATTCATAATCATCTAATTCTATAATTTTATTCATATATTTATCCTTTCATCTCATATATTATATTTAGTTGACACCTTATAATTTTTATTGGTATACTCTAAGTTGACGTTAATTTAGTATATTAAAATTTTATGTTGGAGGAACTTTTTAATGGCAAATTTAATAGAAATTTTTAAAGCCGTAATACTTGGTATTGTCGAAGGTATAACTGAATGGTTACCTGTAAGTAGTACTGGCCATATGATACTAGTAGATGAATTTATGCACCTTAATTTTTCGGATACTTTTGTAAATACATTTTTAGTTGTAATACAACTTGGTGCAATACTAGCAGTCATTATCATATTCTTTAAAAAACTAAATCCTTTTGATAGTTCAAAAACTTCTATTCAAAAGAATGAAACAATAAGCTTATGGCTTAAAGTTATAGTAGCTGTTTTTCCATCTGCAATATTAGGATTTTTGTATGATGATAAAATAGAAGCAGCTTTCTTTAATGCTACAACAGTTGCTATTGCACTTATAGTATACGGTATAATCATGATACTACTTGAGAATAGAAATAAAAAACCTAAGTATAATGATTTCTCTCAAGTAACTTATAAGTTAGCTATCGGTATAGGTTTATTCCAGTGTTTAGCTTTAATACCTGGAACATCTAGATCTGGATCTACTATAATAGGTGCAATACTTCTTGGTACATCTAGATATGTAGCTGCAGAATTTTCATTTTTCTTAGCTATACCTACTATGCTTGGGGCTAGTGCACTAAAACTTGCTAAAGCTGGTTTAGCATTTAGTGGACTTGAGTGGGTTGTACTTCTAACTGGTTCTATAGTGGCTTTTGTAGTTTCAGTATTTGTTATAAAGTTTTTAATGGATTATATCAAAAAGCACGACTTTAAAGTATTTGGATACTATAGAATAGTCCTAGGTATAATAGTTTTAGCTTATTTTTACCTTATAAAATAGTATCTTTATAAATTTTATATAAATATAAAAGTCTTCATTTGATTATCTAAATGAAGACTTTTATAATGCATATTAAACCTGATAATACTCTTATAATGTTTATAATGTTTTATTTACTATAAGAAAATACTTATGTTTTTCTTATAGTTTCAAACTTATATATTTGATTCTATAAGAAGTTTTATTATATCACTAGATTCTTCATTAAATGCAGTTATTATAGTCAAATCATCACAAGCTCTATTTATAGCCGAATATACTTTATTTAAATCTCCTACAAAATCGTTTATTTGATAATCCTGACTTCTATCTATTATTTTATGATTGTATAACATTTCTAACTCACATAATATTAAAGCTTTGTATTCTAAATTACTCATATTATAAATATTAGAAATGGTTATTCCAAACTTTTCACTCATATTAGTTAAGTCTTCATCTGCACATATATAAGGTATTTCTGCTTCATCTAATGCCTTTCTTAGCATATATTGGAAGTATATCATTTTTCCACTTTTTAATTTCTTTTTATTGTATGGATATACTATTCCTATATCACTATAATTTAATCCTTTATCTTCTACTAAATGCTCTATCTCCCATATTACAGAGCTTATTTGTTCATCTAAATCACTAACTTTTATTATATCTACAGATTTACCTTCTTCTCTTTTAGATATACTTTTATAAAATTCATTATAAGTTTTATTTTCTCTTAAAGAATGTATATAATTATTTGTATTTTCAGAGAAATTATTTACAAATTCCACTAATCTTTTAGTTTGTTTATAATTATCTTTTAATTCTATTATTTCATCAAACGCTAGATTGTTTACATTGGGTTTGAATATGTTTAAATCATTACTTATATTTGAACTCTCACATGAATACACATTGAATATGTGTTTAGTTTTATATAAGAATTCTTTTAAGAAATATATTTCCTCACTTGAATACTGTTCGCCTTTATCTACAAATATTCCTTTAAACATCTTCTTATTTTTTATTATATTTTTAGCTTGCTTTATAAGGTTTTCAAAAGCTTTTTCATAGTCCTTTTTTAATAAACTATAGTTTATTACTAAATTGTATTTTTTAGCTAGCTTAAATATAAAAGAGCTATATGTATGTATTTCTAAATTGTTATTATTTTTATATAATAATTTAACCTTTTCTCTAAGCTCATTACATCCTTGTTTTGATGGTGTTATTATTAAAAATTTATGATGTGGATATATTCTAGCTAATTTTATAGCTCTAGATAACATTATTGCTGTTTTACCAGTACCTGGTGCTCCTTTTAAGAGTATATCACCATATTTTATAGATATACTTTTAATAAGCTGACTTTGATTTAGCATAGTCGCACTATACTCATAGTCATCACTATAAAAAGATATCTTTTTAAAATTTTTATTTAAGTGATATTTACTATTAAGTAAATAATACTCAGGGCATACGTCCATCATAAATAAATTTAATGTTACTTCATTATTTGATTCTTCTAGGTAATTATCTAGTAGTTTTTTATCATTCATTATTTCTTCAAGTTTACTTTTGTCTATTATATGTTTATATATAAATTCGCTAAATCCATAATCTTCTTCTATATCTACATATGGCATAACAAAAACATAATTATATTTTATATCACTATGAGACTGCTTCATTTTTAAACTTAACAGGTCATTTTCTTCACTCATAACCTCTAATAGGTCTTCTTCTAGGATATAGAATATATCTTCTGTTGTATCCATAAATTTTATAAATAGCGCTTTATTGTCTTTTATATATAACATATCTGTATTGATCCCTTTAAATGGTGTTACTTTAGGTATTATTTTTACATCTCTTTCTATATTTTCATAGAATACTTTTTCTACTTCTTTTATTTTTAAAGCATCTAGTTCAGAGTCAATATTTATGTAATTTTTCACCTGATATTCCCCCTCGCTTACTAATAATTATAGCATTTAAACTTATAATTTACTATATTTACTATGTATTCTATAAACTTCTTAATTTATATTAATTTAATTATATAAATTGTATCATTATATTATAGTTTTTACAAAAATAGGGAAGTTTATAACTCCCCTTAAAATTTTTAATGTCTATAATGTTCTTCCATCCAAATATTCATTTTTCTTCTTACTTCATTTTCTTTTACTTCATCAAAATAAGCATCATCTATATTATAGGTATCTACTAGATTGTATGATTCTATAGGGTATTCTAAAAAGTTACCATTTTTATTTATAAATCCTATTGTCATTATTTCATAATTATCTTCATTTTTATTAAGAACTACTCCATATTCAACTTCTTTTTCTTTATCATTAACTTTAGTCATTTTTACATACTGATTTTTTGATAATTGTTTTAGCATACTAGCACTCCTTTTATTTATAATAAACTTACACATATTTAGTATTTCCAATTTTCTTGCTTATATTTAATCTTTATATACATAAGTATTGTACTATATTGTATTTTTGTTTCTTTATATAAAAAAATGCATACTTATAAAATTTTAAGTATGCACTCTTTTAACAACTATATTATTTTTTTAAGTTTATGACTTCATCAAGTACTACATCACTACCTATTTCTTCGTATGTTCCTGGTTGTGATTTTAACTCTTTATATTTAGGTTTTTCTATCACTACTCTAATGTTTTTGCTATCTTTTGGTGATTGTAAATAAGTTTTATCACCTTTATTATCATTATCTGCTGTAGACTCTGATTGTTCTAGTTTTTTTCCTTTGTCATCAAATACTGTCATTCTATATTCATCCCACGTACCTTTTTTGTAAGAATTTTTGATTATCATATCAAAAGGTGTTATAGAAATTGAATTAACTTTTACAAAATCATTTTCAACATTTTCTAAATTTATAATATTTCTTAATTCTTTATTTACTTTTACTGGAATGTTAAAAGCCCAAGTTCCCCAAGTTACATCATCTTTATCACCTTCATTTATAGCATAGTTATCTATAACTTTTAATTTAGTCTGAAATGTAAATTCATTTGGTACTTCTTCTTTTATTTCATTTATTTTATATTTTTGTACTCCAACAAATGTATACTCATCAATAAATTTCCCTTCTAACCCTGCAAATCCAGTTGAATCTAGTTCTTTATCACTAAAGCTAACTTTATTATAAGCTTCTTCTATTATTAATTGATTCATATCTAGTTTTTTCCCATTTCCCCAAGAAGTATATTTAAATGGTTTTTCATTTTCAACTACATAAGTTATATATAATGATTGCCCATCGCATACAACTTCTGAAAGTGTAACCCCTATCCCATTTGAATATGCTGTTTCATTAATAGCTGTAGAATATTGAGAATAATTTCCTGGGAAGTAAATATTTTTTTCTATTGCTTCAAAAACATTACCTACAAAAGGTATTTTAGATGCTAACGCTGGGTTTAAAGCTCCTAGTGTAAGTATTCCAACTAAGCTTGCAGCAGCTATTTTAGGCAAATTATTTCTTTTATGATTTTTATTTTTCTCTTTTAATGCCTTTGATACTCCCTTTTCTATAGCTTCATCTATATCTAAAGGTATATTTATATTATCATATCTCTTATTGCTCATTTATCTCGCCCTCCATTAATATTTCCTTTAATTGCTTCTTTGCTCTTCTCATATGGCTTTTAACTGTATTTATTGGTATATCCATATTTTGAGAAATCTCTTCAATAGTCATGTCATTAAAGTACTTTAAAATAATAACCATTTTGTATTGCTCTCTTAAACTATCTATCGCATCATATAAATCTAATTTTTCTTCTATTGAAATTTCCTTTGCTTTTTCAACTATATTTGCTTCTTCTTCTATGTAAACTATCTTGTCTTCCTTCTTTGAATAATCTATAGCTACATTTATTAGCACTTTTGTTATCCAAGTTTTAAAAAATTTTGGTTCACTCAATTTATTTATATTTAATAATCCCTTGTAAGTAGTCTCTTGTAATATATCTAAAGCTTTTTGCTCATCTTTTACGTAACTATATGCAATTTTGTAAAGAGATACTTTATGAACTTTCATCAATTCTGTAAATGCTTTTGAGTCCCCTTTTATAGCCTTTTTAACTAGCTTTATATTAGACTCTCCTTTTTTTCTTCCTTGCCAAGGCAATGTTAATACATTTCCCATATGTTCCTCCTTTTTTTCAATGTGCCATGACACAAAATGTATACAACAATTAGACTGACATAAATACTAAAAAGTTGCAAATTTTTATATTTTTTATAAATTTATATATGATTAGAAAATTTAAATATTAATAAAGGGCTCTAATACTAACTTTTATACAAATAAAAAAAGAGAGTAAATTACTCTCTTTTTTACTTAGCATATTCAATTGCTCTTGTTTCTCTTATTATACTAACTTTTATTTGACCTGGATATTCTAATTCATCTTCGATTTTCTTAGTCATATCACGAGCTAATAAATGTATATCTTCATCGCTTACATTTTCAGGTTTAACCATTATTCTAACTTCTCTACCTGCTTGTATAGCAAACGATTTTTCTACACCATCATAAGAGTTTGCGATCTCTTCTAGCTTTTCAAGTCTCTTTATATACGCCTCTAATGTTTCTCTTCTAGCACCTGGTCTTGCTGCTGATATAGCATCTGCCGCAGTTACTAAAACAGCTTCTATTGTTTGAGGTTCATAGTCTCCATGGTGAGTACTCATAGCATGTATAACTTCTTTAGATTCTTTATATCTTCTTAATAAGTCCATACCTATTTCTACATGTGTACCTTCCATTTCATGGTCAACAGATTTACCTATATCATGAAGTAAACCAGCTCTTTTAGCTAATTTTATATCAGCTCCTATTTCAGCTGCCATTATACCTGCTATATGTGCAACTTCAATAGAATGTTTAAGTACATTTTGTCCATAACTAGTTCTGTAGTTAAGTCTACCTAATAGTCTAATTAACTCTGGATGAAGTCCGTGCACTCCTGTTTCAAATGCTGCTTGTTCCCCATATTCCTTAATTATATTATCTACTTCTTTTCTAGCTTTTTCTACCATTTCTTCTATTCTAGCTGGATGTATTCTTCCATCTGCTATTAGCTTTTCTAAAGCTATTCTTGCAACTTCTCTTCTTATAGGATCAAATCCTGATAAAATTACAGCTTCTGGAGTATCGTCTATTATTAAATCAATTCCTGTTAAAGTTTCTAGAGTTCTTATATTTCTTCCTTCTCTACCTATTATTCTACCCTTCATTTCATCATTTGGTAAATTAACTACTGTAACAGTTGTTTCTGCAACATGGTCTGCTGCACATTTTTGTATAGCATAACCTATTATTTCTCTTGATTTTTTTTCAGCTTCTTCCTTAGCTTGAGATTCTATCTCTTTTATCATTATAGACATTTCACGTCTTACTTCTCTCTCAGCATTAGTTAATATTATCTCTTTTGCCTTATCAGAAGTTATACCTGATATGTTTTCTAATTTTTCAAGTTGCTTTACTTTTATTTCTTCTACTTCTTCTTCTTTTTTTGCTACATTTTTAAGCTTATCACTTAAACTATTTTCTTTTGATTCTAGGTTGTATAATTTCTTATCTAGAACTTCTTCTTTTTGTATTATTCTTCTTTCGTATTTTTGTAAGTCATTTCTTCTTTCTTTGTTTTCTCTTTCAGCTTCAGTTCTCCACTTGTGGATTTCTTCCTTAGCTTCTAGTTGCTTTTCTTTTTTAATAGTTTCTGAGTCTCTATTTGCTTTATCTATAATTTCTTTGGCTAAGCTTTCTGCTTGTCCAATTTTAGTCTCAGATATATTTTTTCTTACAAAATATCCAGCTATAATACCTATTGCTGCCCCTATCAAAAGCATTACTACAGTCTCTATGACATCCACCTCCTTTAGTTAATATCCCAAAATGTCACTTCTAAGATTTTAATCGTTAAAGTACAATCATAACTATGATATACGTTTATAAACTATAAGTATTTTCATAATCTATGTTGTAATAACAACAAAATACCTTTATTTATATTTATCTAAGAATATTTATATATAGAACTAAATTTAGATATTTTATTTCTCTTTAATTTTATAATTTTTTCTAACTCATGTCAAGTTAATAGGAGGTGTATGTTTAAGTTATTATTGCTTATCTATTTCATCTTCTAATGGTGCATTTTCTTTATTTTCATCTAATTTGTAGTGTGCTCTTACCTTCTCATCTATTTCTGCTATTAAATCAGGATTATCTGATAAGAATTTCTTAACATTTTCTCTACCTTGTCCTAATTTTATATCATTATAGCTGTACCAAGCTCCTGACTTTTTAACTACATCTATATCTGCTGCTATATCTAATAAATCTCCAACCTTAGATATACCTTCACCATACATTATATCAAACTCTGTTTGCTTAAATGGTGGTGCAACTTTATTTTTAACTACTTTTACTCTTGTTCTACTTCCGATTACTTTATCGCCTTGTTTTATACTATCTACTCTTCTAACATCAAGTCTTACAGATGAGTAGAATTTAAGCGCACGTCCACCTGTTGTTGTTTCTGGATTTCCAAACATTATACCAACTTTTTCTCTTAATTGGTTTATAAATATTGCAACACAATTAGATTTTTTTATTGAACCTGTTAATTTTCTAAGCGCTTGAGACATAAGTCTAGCTTGAAGACCAACGTGAGAGTCTCCCATGTCCCCTTCTATTTCAGCTCTTGGAACAAGTGCTGCAACTGAATCGACTACTATTATATCTATAGCTCCACTTCTTATAAGTGCTTCTGCTATTTCTAGTGCTTGTTCCCCTGTATCTGGTTGAGATATTATTAAGTTATCTATGTCAACTCCTAATGCTTTTGCATATACTGGGTCAAGTGCATGTTCTGCATCTATAAATGCTGCTATTCCACCTTGTTTTTGAGCTTCTGCTACTGTGTGAAGTGCAACTGTTGTCTTACCTGAAGATTCCGGTCCATATACTTCTATTATTCTTCCCTTTGGTAATCCACCTATACCAACTGCAATATCTAGCCCTATTGAACCTGTTGGTATAACATCTATATTCATAGATGTAGCTTCTCCTAATTTCATTACTGACCCTTTCCCAAAGTCTTTTTCTATTTGACCTAACGCTTGGTTAAGTGCTTTTAATTTATCTTGTTCTATACTCATTTATATCCATCCCTTTCTTTCGCTTTTTACAAACATTTGTTCTGTAATATAGATTATATACTAATTTT
Source organism: Romboutsia sp. D33t1_170424_H2 (assembly GCF_015669105.1). Classification (NCBI taxonomy): domain Bacteria; kingdom Bacillati; phylum Bacillota; class Clostridia; order Peptostreptococcales; family Peptostreptococcaceae; genus Romboutsia; species Romboutsia sp. D33t1_170424_H2. The sequence continues at coordinate 177,250 of NZ_JADOZQ010000005.1, forward strand.
TAATTACAGTCAATTAATAAAAATTTGTTTTTACATTTATATTATTTTCCTATATTAAAATTTTACCATACTAATTTTATTTATAAACCTTTATTTACATTTTTATACATTTTATATAAAACTTATGTTTTAGTATAACTTGTATCTGTGTAAATTAATATTTACACTTTAGCTTATATTTAAAACTGTATTTTGTATAAAGTAAAAAGCGGGCAGTTTATGCCCACTTTTTATTATTTACTATTCATGAATAATTCTTTATTTTTATATAAGTATTCCCATCCTGAGTAAAGTGTTAGAAGTGTTGCTATTAATATAGATATATCTCCTATCATAATTAATAGTGAATTGTTAAAGTTTGCTCCTAATAATAATACTATTATAGCTACCATTTGGCTTATAGTCTTTAACTTTCCTCCTCCACTAGCTGCTATTACTTTTCCATCAGCTGCTGCTATTGCTCTTAGTATACTTACTGTTAGCTCTCTCGCTACTATTATTATTACCATCCAACTTGCTACTAAGCCACTTTCTATCATACATATTAATGCTGATAAAACTAATAACTTATCTGCAAGTGGATCCATAAATTTCCCAAAGTCTGTAACTAGATTATGCTTTCTTGCTATGTGTCCATCCATAGCATCTGTTATTGATGCTACTACAAATATTATACAAGCTATTAAATATTTGTTAGGTATGTTAAGTAACATTACTATTATAAATACTGGTATTAAGAATATCCTAAATAAAGTTAATTTATTTGGTAAATTCATTTATAATACATCTCCCATTAAATCATATTCTAAAGCTTTATCTATTCTTACTTTTACAAAATCCCCTACATTAAGTTGATCTTCAGATTTTACGTAAACTATACTATCTATTTCTTCTGCATCGCCTTGAGTTCTACCTATATATACTTTATCTTCTATTTGTTCTTCTATTAAAACTTCGTAAGTGTTTCCTACTTTAGCTTCATTTAATTCTTGAGATATTTTTTGTTGTTCTAGCATTAATTTATCTCTTCTTTGTTCTTTTATTTCTTGTTCTATGTGATTAGGTAATTTATCTGCTGGCGTATCTTCTTCTCTTGAATATGCAAATGCACCTAATCTATCAAATTTAACTTCTTTTGCAAATTCTACAACTTCATTAAAATCTTCTTCAGTTTCACCTGGGAATCCTACTATTATAGTTGTTCTTATTGTAGCATCTGGTATATGCTTTCTTATCATTTCTATTTTAGATAATATATCTTCTTTAGTTGTTTTTCTATTCATTAGCTTTAGTATTCTGTTACTTGCATGTTGTATAGGCATATCAAAGTAGTTACATATATTATCATATTTTTTCATTACCATAACTAATTCTTCGCTTATTGATTCTGGGTAAGAATACATTACTCTTATCCACTTTATGCCTTCTACTTTAGCTAATTCTTCTAGTAAAGTTGGTAACATTTCTTTGTTGTATAAATCAAATCCATACTTAGTTGTATCTTGTGCTATAACTACTAATTCTTTAACACCTCTAGCTGCTAAATCTTTAGCCTCTTTAACTATATCTTCCATTTTTCTACTTCTATATTTACCTCTTAATTTTGGTATTATACAGTAAGTACAATGGTTGTCACAACCTTCACCTATTTTTAGGTATGCCATATGATTTGGAGTTGTAACATATCTTGGTAATTCTTCGTTGAAAGCAAATTCTATATCATTTAAGCTAACAACTTGCTTTTCTTTTTCTAAGTCTTTTATTATTTCGTCTATTTGTTGATAACTTCCTGTACCTACTATTGCATCTATTTCAGGTATTTCTGCTTTTAATTCTTCTGAATATCTTTGTGCTAAACATCCTGTTACTATAAGTATCTTTAGATTTCCATCTACTTTGTATTGTGCTAAGTCAAGAATAGTATCTATTGATTCTTGCTTTGCTGATTCTATAAATCCACATGTATTTACAAGTATTATATCAGCCTCAGAAAAATCACCTACTAACTTATAACCTTTTCTATTTAGTATTCCCATCATTATTTCTGCATCTACTAAGTTTTTCGAACATCCTAGTGATTCTAGTGCTATCTTTAACATCTTTATTGCTCCTTTTTGGCCTTCTCGTGATATTTTATGCTTTCATTTAGTCCTTTAGTCATATCATCAAAGTTTATAACTTGATTATATTTATACTTATCAACCGAATGCATATATAAAGGGTCATAATACTCTACTAAATATCTTTCTACTAATTCCTCGTATTTTCCTTCATCTAATAGATTAATATATTCATCTACTCTCTTATGACCTAATCTTTTTCTAAATTTATTTATACAATCTTTTAAAGTTTGTATGTTTTCTTCTTTATTTTTTTGATTATGTATATAATCTCTACATAATCTTTTAACTCTATTTTCAGTACTACATTCTAATAATATATGATGACCATCTCTTATAATAGCATCATATATTTCATTAGGTACACAAACATGACCTACTCTTTTACTTTCACTTTCTATAAATATATAATCTGAGTTTGAGTAAAATAATTCTTCAAATATTTTAGTTTCGAATTTCTTTTGACTTGGTGGTTTTTGGTCAAATGTTATAAATCCAAATGTAGAACCACTATTTTTAGCTATTCCTTCTAGATCTATATTGTCTATGTTATTTTCTTCTAACATTTTAAGTAAGTCGGTTTTTCCGACTCCCGTAAGTCCATGAACTACTATAAATTCTTTTGTATTCATTATATTTCTTAGATAATCTAATACATAATTTCTATAAGATTTATATCCACCTTCTAATTGGTATACATTTATGCCTAGAGAAGAAACTAAGTTAACTACCGATCCACTTCTCATTCCTCCTCTAGCACAATAAACTACTACATTGTCATGATTTTTTGCAGCTTCTAATACATTAAGATATATATCTTTTAATTTATATCCAACATAATCAAATCCTATTTTTATAGCTTCATGTTTTCCTTGCATTTTATATATAGTACCTACTTCATTATGTTCATTGTCTTTAAATAATGGCATGCTAAATGCATCTAATATATTATCTTCTTCATGCTCTGATTCAGTTCTTACATCTATAAAAACTACATTTTCCAACTTAAGTGCGTCTTCTATTTTTATTGTCTTCAATTTTACTCACCTTCTAAATTTTGTAAGTCTTGTTTACTTATTAATACTTTTCTTGGTTTACTTCCTTCGCTTGGTCCAACTATACCTCTTTCTTCCATAGAATCTATAAGTCTTGCCGCTCTATTAAATCCTATTTTAAACTTTCTTTGTAACATAGATGATGAACCTTGTCCACTTTCAACTATAAATTCTATAGCTTCACTTAATAATTCATCTTCATCACTTGATTTTGCTATATTAGCTTTTGATATAGTCTCCATTATATCTTCTTCGTACTTTACTTCGTTACCACTAACTTGTGATTTTACAAAGTCTATAACTCTTTCAGATTCACCTTCTGATATAAACGCACCTTGAAGTCTAACAGGTTTTGCTGCTCCTAATGGATAGAATAACATATCACCTTTACCTAATAGTTTTTCAGCTCCACCCATATCAAGAATTGTTCTTGAGTCTGTTTGTGATGAAACAGCAAATGCTATTCTAGATGGTATGTTAGCTTTTATAACTCCTGTTATAACGTCAACAGATGGTCTTTGTGTTGCTACTATTAAGTGCATTCCAGCTGCTCTTGCCATCTGTGCTAATCTACATATATAATCTTCAACATCATTTGAACTTACCATCATTAAGTCTGCAAGTTCGTCTATTATTATTACTATCTTAGGGAGTTTTTCTTCTGCCTTTTGATTGTAACTTGTTATATCTTTTACTTGTGCTCCTGCAAATAACTTGTATCTTCTATTCATTTCTGTTACTGCCCAGTTAAGTGCATTAGCAGCTTTTTTAGGATCTGTAACTACTGGTATAAGTAGGTGTGGTATCCCATTATAGTTTGCAAGTTCAACTACTTTAGGGTCTATAAGTAATAACTTTACTTCATCAGGCTTTGCTTTATAAAGTATACTACTTATTAGTGTATTTACACATACACTTTTTCCTGAACCTGTTGATCCTGCTATTAACATATGAGGCATTTTTCCTATATCTGCTATTACAGTTTTTCCTGCTATATCTTTACCTAGTGCCATAGCAAGTGGAGATTCAAAGTTTCTAAATTCTTCACTTTCTAATACTTCACGAATTCCTACCATTTGTGCATTTTCATTTGGCACTTCTATACCTATTGCACTTTTACCTGGTATTGGAGCTTCCATTCTTATACTTTTAGCAGCTAAGCTTAGTGCTATATCATCTGTTAGATTTACTATTTTACTAACCTTAACTCCTGGGCTTGGCTGTATTTCATATCTAGTTATAGTAGGTCCTACTGTAACTTGATTAACCTTTGCTTCAACTCCAAAATCAGATAAAGTCTTTTCTAAAAGAGATGCATTTTTAAGTACTTTTTTTCTTCCTCCGTCATCACTTTTTTTATCTATTTTGTTTAAAAGGTTAAAGCTTGGCATTTTATAGTTTTCATAACTCATATTTGAAGCTACATTTATATCTTGAGTTTTCTCCATATCGGAATTGAATGTTTTAGATGTTTTTATAGGTTGTTCCTTTACATCTTCTACAACTCCTGTTTTAAAGCTTTGTAATTCCTTTATTGTATCTAATTCTGGCATATTTTGAGTACCTTCTAATATTTCTAGGTATTCATCTTCTGCCTTATTAAACCCAACTATTTTTATAGTTTTATCTCCTATATCATCTTCGTCTTGGTCTATTACATATTCTTCCTCTTCTTTAGAGTTTTTAGACATAAAGCCTTTAAATAGACCTTTTTTATCAACCATAGTTTCTTCATCTACTTCTTCTGTCATCATATCTATTGCTGATTTTTTCATATTAGATACTTTTTCTTTTAAGTTTAGGTTTCCATTTTTAGCACTTGATGATTTTGCTTTTATGTTTAATATTAAATCTTTAACTGATATGTTAAAGATAAATAATATAGTCATTACAAGTGCAAATATACTTATCATCCATCCACCAGTTAATCCAAACATTTTAACGATATAGTAAGTTATAGTGGTAGATACAAGTCCACTTCCTTCTCCACTTACCCCCATATCCATAACACCTTTAATCATGTCTGAGCTTAAAGGAGAATCTACAGGTAAACTTTTTGCATTTAATAATCCATAGAATATAAACATAAATAATATTACTACATAGTATGTTTTAGTATTTTTTAATCTATATATATATTCGTTGCCTTCAAAGAATCCAAGTATCCCTATAATAATTACTATAAATGGTATTATTACAGAAAGAGAACCAAATAATCCTTTAAATAAAGATTGCATCATAGATCCTATAAATCCCATTGAACTTGAATTTAAACTATATAATAAAAATATACCTATAAATATAGTTACCAAATTATGATATTCCTGATTAAAGCTTAATTTCTTTTCTTTTTTCTTGCTTTTTTTCTTTTTAGCCACTCATCTCACCTCTTATCTTACTTTAAGTATATCATAGCAAAAAGTGTTAATGCCTTAACACTAACACTTTTATTTTATCATTTAATTATATCATACAACATATATTTATAACAATTTTTATTTATCTTGATTCTTTTCATCTTCTTTTATAAGTTCTTTTAACTTACTTAATGCTTCTTTTAATCCTCCAACTTCATTTATAAGCCCAACATCTACAGCTTCTTTTCCTATTAATACACTTCCAACGTCATTTACAAGTTCGTCTTTTGAGTGCATTATCCTGTCTAATTCATCTCTATCTATATTAGAAGTTCTAGTTATGAAATTACTTATTCTTTCTTGCATTTTTTTAAAGTATTCAAAAGTTTCATTTACTCCTATTACAAGTCCGTTAGTTCTTATAGGATGAACTATCATGGTAGCAGTTGGTGCTATAAATGAATAGTCTCCTGCAGTTGCAAGAGGAACTCCTATACTATGACTTCCTCCAAGTACTAATGTTACTACTTTTTTAGAGATGCTATTTAAAAGTTCTGCTATAGCAAGACCTGCTTCTACATCTCCTCCTACTGTATTTAATATGACAAGTATGCCTTTAGTATCTGCATTTTCTTCTACTGAATAAAGCATTGGTATTATATGTTCATATTTAGTTGATTTTTTTTGAGGATTTCCTACGTAGTGACCTTCTATCTCTCCTATTATAGTTATACATTGTATATCTTTTTTAGGCTGTGGTGGCATATCAGGCACACCCATTTGTTTTATATTTTGTATATCTTTAGTTTCATTTACTGGATTTTCTTCATTTTCATTTTTTATTTGTAATGTACTTTTTTCTCTACCTCTATCACGGCTAAATTCTATATGATTATTGTAGTTAATGTTATCTTCATAATATCTCATGTATGTAATACTCCTCTCAAACTCTGCTTTCATGTTATTTTGTCCAAATATATGCAAAAAATTCTTTAAGCATTTAGTTTTAAAGTATTACATTTATTAATTTTAATATAATTTTTGTATTTAGTCATTTTTTATTGTATATTAGGTATTTTTACTTGATTAGTTTAAGTGAAATTCATTATGAATTGCATGCACTGACTTTGATATATCATTACTATCTACTAAACAAGATATTGTCATGCTAGAATCAGATGTTTGAAGTAATGGTATATTTTCTTTTGATAAAGCTTTTACTAATCTTGACATAACTCCTGGTATGCCATTTATCTTAGCACCTATTAAAGTTACTTTTGCGCAATTTTTTCTTATGGAATATTCTATGTTTGATTTTTTAAGTATATTTTCAAGTTGCTCTATATACTCTTCTTCTACTACAAATGCTTTTTCTTCTATAAAAAAGTTTATCATATCTATACTTATGTTTTCTTTTTCTATATCATTTAATATATTTGTAAAGTCATCTTCACTTGCTTTTATTTTAACTTGTGCTACTTTATCCTTGTGAGCTACAGCTGTCATTAGGCTATTTTTTACTTCATACTCCATATATTCCCTTTGGCACTCTGTACATATTCTAGTTCCTGCAAACTCTGGATTTAGTGTATTTTTTATTGAAAGTGTTATATTTGCACTCCTTGCAAGAGATACTGCTCTTGGATGTATAACTTTAGCTCCTTTTTCTGCCATTTGAAATACTTCTTCATAATCTATACAATCTAATACCTTAGCATCAGGTTCTATTCTTGGGTCTGCTGTCATTATTCCATCTACATCTGTATATATCTCAACCCTAGAACAATTTAGTGCTTTTCCTATTGCAACAGCCGATGTATCACTACCCCCTCTTCCTAGTGTTGTTATTTCTCCATCTTCTGTTTTACCTTGGAATCCAGCTATTACTACTACATTGTTATCATTTAACTCTTTTAATATTCTTTCTGTATTTATATCTAATATTTTTGCATCTGAAAAATTATTAGTTGTTATTATTCCAGCTTGATATCCTGTCAAGAAAGTAGCCTTTATATTTCTAACCTGTAACATGTTTGTAAGTACAGTTCCTGATATTATTTCGCCACAGCTCATTATCATATCTAGTTCTCTTTTGTTTGGTTGATCGTTTATTTCACTTAATAAAGAAATTAATGTATCTGTTGCATATGGTGAACCCTTTCTTCCCATAGCTGATACTACTACAACTAGCTTTAAATCCTTATAAGTTTCTTTATATGCTTTTATTATTTTGCATACCTCATTCATTTTTTCGTAAGATCCAACTGATGTACCACCAAATTTTTGAACTAAGATTTCCATAATGCCCCCCTAGTATATTCCGTCATATTCAATTATTATCATATCATTTCCTATTTTTCTAACATTTCTCCAAGGTACTTCAAGTACTGATTTATCCTTTCTAATACCAAAGAATCCTTTTTCCCTTGGTATTAATAATGCTAGTATCTCTCCTGTAGTTTCATCTATTATCATGTCACACTCTCCAATTACACCTAATCTTTCTCCTGTAACTAGATTTACTATTTCTTTACCTGCTATTTCAGATAAATTCATGTTTATCCCCCCATTTTTTCTTTTATAGTAAAATATCTCAAAGCATTTTGTAATATAAAAGTAAGTTAAATATTAGTTCACTTTTATATGATTATATTTACCTTAATTTTTATATTAATTTTAATCAACTTTGAGATATTCTTCATTCGTTTATTTTATTGTTTAAAGTATTATAGCTTTATGTTTTCTACATCTCTACCAACTATACATACTCCTATTTTATCTAAATTAAATACTTTATCTATTACCTTTTTTATAGTTTCTCTATCTATATTATCTATAGATTTTAATATTTCATCACTATTTCTTACCTTTTTATTTAGTAGCATTGCCTTACCTATTGCCATCATTCTGCTGCTTGTACTTTCTAGACCTAGCATATAACTTCCCTTTAATTGTTCTTTAGTTAATCTTATCTCTTCATCACTTAGGTAATTGTTTTTAAGATCTTTTATTTCCTCTATAACTAAATTATATACTTCTTCTAGATTTTCGTTACTCATACTAGCAAATATTCCTAACTCTCCACATTGTCTATATAAACTTTGAGATGAATATATTGAATAAACTAATCCCTCTTCTTCTCTTATCTTTTGGAATAGCCTAGAACTAATGCTTCCTCCAAATATAGTGTTTATTATAGCTAATGCATAGGCTTCTTCTGTTTCTTCAGATGCTATAGCTTCTAAACCAATTGCTAGATTAACTTGTTCAGTATCTTTATTTTTCGTTATATAAGTATTTTTAAAATCTGCCTTAGTAAAGTTTATATCTACTTCTTTTTTATTCCATGATTTAAACTTATCTTCTATTTCTTTTACTATTTCTTCAAAATTAAAGTTTCCACATATAGATATTACTGAATTATTAGGTACATAATAATTGCCAAAATACTCTTCTATTTCTTTTTTGTTTATATCAAATAAAGACTTTTCTGTCCCTATTATGTTGTATCCTAAAGAATGCCCTTTATATATTCCTTCACTCAATAAGTCATAAGCTAAATCTTCTGGAGAATCTTCATACATCTTTAATTCTTCAAGTATTACTAATCTTTCTTTATCTATATCAGTTTGATTAAACAGTGGATTTAACATCATATCACTTAATATGTCTATTCCTTTATTTATATGAGAATCTAATAATTTAACGTAATAACATGTACATTCTTTGCTTGTAAAAGCATTTATTTGTCCACCTAAATTATCTATCTCATTTGCAATATCTTTTGAAGTTCTATTTTTAGTGCCTTTAAATAGCATATGTTCTATAAAGTGAGATATACCACTTATTTTCTCATCCTCTATTCTTGAACCTGCATTTATCCATACCCCTAGTGCAATAGACTTTAAATAAGGTATCTCTTCCCCTATTATTGTTAGTCCATTATCTAATATGTGTGTTTTATACATACTTCCCTCCATTTATAATGTCATTTTTATAATTTAATATATTTATAAAGTTTTTATTTTTACTTAGTGCTTTACATGAGCTATGTAGTAAATATCTATACCTTAATATAAAAAATCTAAATATTAGTAGCTTTTATTAAACTACATGTATTAAATTATAAGTTACTATTTTTATTTATTCAACTATTACTATCCTAAAATATATCACTTAACTTCCCTGGTTTTAACCCTTTGTCCCTAATTATATTTATAATATCATCTATACATTGGACTGTTGCATTTGTTGGATGCATTAAAACTATACTATTATCTACTATGTCTTTTTTCTTAATTCTTTCAATTATAACATCTGGCTCTTCTCTATTTTTCCAGTCTATTGTGTCTATGTCCCATTTTATAGATGTATATCCCATTTCTTTTGCTGCTTTTACAGTGTTGTCCCCAAATGAACCTGATGGAGCTTGGAAAAATCTAGTTTCTTCCTTTATTATATCTTCTATTATTTTCTTAGATGTTTTTATTTGCTCTAAATTTTCTTCATAAGATAAATTTGCATAGTCTAAATGTTTATGTCCATGGTTTCCTATTTCATGTCCTTCTTCCTTAATTTTTAGAAGTAATTCTTTATTGTTTTCTGCCCATCTACCAGTTACATTAAAAGTTATCTTTACATCTTCTTTTTTTAGTACTTCTAGTATTCCCTCTACATATTCACTTTCCCATCCTAGGTCTACGTTGCAAGTTAATGCAACGTATCCACTTTTAACTTTTGTTCCTTGGTAGTATGGCTGATTTGCTACATCTAAGTTTAAGGTTGGTTTTGTCTCTCTTTTCATAAAGTATAACCCAGAAATTACAATTAATATAACTGCTATTAATCCTATAATGACTTTTTTTAATTTTTTCTTATTGATTACTATCATCATAATAGTTTTCCCCCTAATCAAGCCTTAATTATGTACAACTTCTTATATATTTTATTAGGTTGTATTAATATTTATGACTCTATTTCTTTGAGATTATTTTTGTATTGTATATTACTTTTAATCAAACAAAAAGACTGTAGAAAATTAGTTCTACAGTCTTTTTGTATTAATATATTATTTTTCTTCTTTTTTCTCAGGCTTTGGTAAAAGTACTTTTCTAGATAAGTTTACTCTTCCTTTTTCATCTATTTCAGTTACTTTAACTTCTACTTCATCTCCTATGTTTAGTACATCTTCAACTTTAGCTACTCTTTCGTGTGCTATATGAGATATATGAAGTAATCCTTCTTTTCCGGGAAGTATTTCAACAAATGCTCCAAAGTTCATTATTCTAGTTACTTTACCAGTATAAGTTTTTCCAACTTCAGCTTCAGCAACTATATCATTTATAAGCTTTTGAGCAAGTTTTATCATATCAGCATCTATTCCTGCTATGAATACTTCTCCTGTTTGTTCTATATCTATTTTAACTCCAGTTTCATCTATTATCTTAGTTATAACCTTTCCACCAGGTCCTATAACGTCTCTTATCTTATCTGGGTTTATATTCATTGTTACTATCTTAGGTGCATACTTAGATAATTCAGGTTTTGGCTCACTTATTGTCTTTCTCATTTCATTAAGTATGTGTATTCTACCAGCTTTAGCTTGAGTTAATGCATCTCTTAGTACTTGCTCATCTATACCAGCTATTTTTATATCCATTTGTATAGCTGTTATACCTTTTTCAGTACCTGCAACTTTAAAGTCCATATCTCCTAAGTGGTCTTCCATACCTTGTATATCTGAAAGTACTGCTACTTTATTGTCATGCTTTATAAGACCCATTGCAATTCCTGCTACCATATCTTTTATAGGAACACCAGCGTCAAGTAGTGATAATGTTGAACCACAAACACTACCTTGAGAAGTTGAACCATTTGAGCTAAGTACTTCAGATACAACTCTTATTGCATATGGGAATTCTTCTTTAGATGGTAATACTGGAAGTAAAGCTCTTTCAGCTAAAGCTCCGTGACCTATTTCTCTTCTTCCTGGACCTCTTGATGGTCTAGCTTCACCAACACTGTATGCTGGGAAGTTGTAGTGATGCATATATCTTTTACTTTCTTCTTCATCAAGTCCGTCAAGTATTTGAACATCTCCTAAAGCTCCAAGTGTAGCTATAGACATTACTTGAGTTTGACCTCTTGTGAATAATCCAGAACCATGAGCTCTTGGTATAAATCCATTATCACACCATATAGGTCTTATTTCATTTAACTTTCTGTTGTCTGGTCTTACATTTTCATGTACTATTAATTTTCTTACTTCTTCTTTTATTATAGCGTGAAGAGTTTCTTCTATATCTTGTTCAAATTCTTCAGCTATTTCTGCAAAATGTTCAAAAGTTTCAGCTTTAACAGCATCCATCTTTTCCATTCTTTCTAACTTTTCAAATGTTTTTATAGCTTTAGCCATTTTTTCGCTTGCAAATTCACGAACAGCTTTTTCTACATCTTCATCTATTTGATGAAGTACAACTTCCATTTTTTCTTTTCCAACTTCAGCTACTATTTGTTCTATAAATTCAACTATCTTTTTGATTTCTTCATGAGCAAATAATATAGCTTCAAGCATTAATTCATCTGGTATTTCTTCAGCCCCTGCTTCAACCATCATTATAGCATCTTTAGTTCCTGATACTACAAGGTGCATAGAACTCTTTTCTCTTTCCTCTGCTGTTGGATTTACAACAAATGCCCCGTCAACAAGTCCTATTAAAACAGAACCAGTTGGTCCATTAAATGGTATATCAGATATAGATAATGCTACTGAAGAACCTATCATTGCTACTATATCAGGAGTACAGTCTTGATCTACTGATAAAACTGTTGCAACTACTTGTACATCATTTCTAAATCCTTTAGGGAATAAAGGTCTTATAGGTCTATCTATAAGTCTTGATGTAAGTATAGCCTTTTCTGATGGCTTTCCTTCTCTTTTTAAGAATCCTCCTGGTATTTTACCTACTGAATATAACCTTTCTTCATAATCTACACTTAGTGGGAAGAAATCTATTCCATCTCTTGGTGCAGAAGATTTAGATACGTTAACCATTACCATCGTATCTCCGTATCTAAGAATAGCACTACCACTAGCAAGTTCTGCTATTTTTCCTATTTCAACAGAAAGTTCTCTCCCTGCTAAATCCATTTTAAATATTTTATGTTCAAACATTAATTGCTTGCCTCCTCTTTAAAAAACACGTTTATCATCCTATGTATTATATTATCAAAAATAGTATAAATTAACAACATAAAAGTAATTTACTATATTTGGGATAGCTTTGTTTAAGTAACTTATTATTAATTTATTATTTACTTATTAATATAAATTTAATCATATATGTTTTAATCAATTAATATATTCTTTTTAAATAAAAAGTCTGTGTTTAACTTAAAATACTTTAAGTCAAACACAGACTTTTTATATTAATATAAATATTTATTTCTTAATTCTTTTAAATCTTCTACTGTTAATCCAAACTCATTGTATAAATATTCTTCTGTAGTTTTATACTTTTCATCTATTCTTCTAAATGCTTCGTTTATATAATCTTCATTTACACCAAATAAATATTTTAATTTTTCTTCAGGGACATTTTTTAATTCAGGGTGTACTTTTATTATCTCTTCTATAGCCTCTTGTGCTGATTGATTGCTTTTTAAATAATCTTTTATTATATCTTCTCTACATACACCTAATATCATTAAAATTATAGCACATCCTACTCCAGTTCTATCTTTTCCTGCTGTACAGTGAGTTAAAATTGGTAGGTTATTTTCATCTCTAATAAGTTCAACTAATCTTTTATATGATTTATTATTTACTGGTAAATCATAATATCTTTCTTTTAACATATTAAAAGCATTTTCATTTTCAAACATATTTAATAACATTTCTTTGACAGATCCAAACTTAGCCGCACTCATATCATCCATATTCATAGCAGATACTCTTATGTACTCTATATTTTCTATTTCTTCTGTTGGATTTTCTTTACTTTCATCTTCACTTCTATAATCAAATACTAACTTTATGTTTAAATCTTTTAGCATTTTTGTGTCATCACTACTTAAATTAGCTAAATTTCCAGATCTAAAAAATAATCCTTTTTTTACAGTTCTTCCATCTGATGACTTATACCCTCCGATATCTCTAAAGTTTATCAAAACTTATCCCTCCTTATAATTTACATTTATTAGATACCCTAAATAATTATACTAAAACATAAGTATAATTGTCTGTAGAAAACGGTATTTAGAAAATATATTTTATATAAATTTTTAAGTATGCTTGCAATATTTAATTAAGAGTACTATAATCTAATTAAGTAATCACTTAACTAAAAGGAGTGAACATGAATAATTTAGCTAAAATATTTAAGGCACTAAGTGATGAAACACGACTTAAAGTCCTTTTATTAGTTTCAAAGAGAGATATTTGTCAAAAAGGAATCTCTAGGTACTTAGGTATAACTGATTCATCAGTATCTCAGCATATAAAAGTTTTAAAAGAAGCTGAGATAATAAGAGGATATAAAGAAGGATACTACGTTTTTTATCATATTAATGAAAATGTTTTTAATGAATGTATATCATTTTTTAATTCTCTTGGAAATATTAATGATAACTTATTAGATTTATCAAGCATTAATCTTATAAGTACAGATTGTAGTGCTAACTGCAAGTCTATAAAAAAATGTTGTAAAAGAAGGGATGTTTAATTATGAAAATTTGTATGCCAGTAGAAGTAAATGAAGGTCTTTTAAGTAAGCCATTTGGACACTTTGGTTCAGCTCCAATGTTTTTAGTTTACGACTCAGAAACTAAGGAAGTGTCTGCTTTAGATAATGGAGATTTAGGGCATGAACATGGAAAATGCCAACCTATAAAAGCTTTATCAGGAAATGTTGTAGATGCAGTTATAGTTGGTGGTATAGGTCAAGGTGCTATAGTTAAATTAAATTCTATGGGAATAAAAGTGTATAAGGCTTTAGGAGCTACTTTAAAAGAAAATATAGATTTATTCAATGAAAACAAATTAAATGAATTCCCAAGTAATCACACATGCTCTCATGATGGATGCAACCATCATTAGAATATAAGTTTTGCATAATTATCAACATATAAAAGCCTCTTATTAAATCTTTAATAAGAGGCTTTTTATATAATTCTTAACTACAGTAGTTAACCAAAGTTTTTTAAGTATAATAATTTTCTTAAATGCAAAAAGTTATCTCTTACGAGATAACTTTTTATATATAGAAAAATTATTATTTTCTTAATCCTAACTTAGCTATTAACGCTCTGTATCCTTCTAAGTCTCTGTCTTTTAAGTAAGCTAATAAGTTTCTTCTTCTACCAACCATCTTTAAAAGACCTCTTCTTGAGTGGTGATCTTTTTTGTGGATTTTTAAGTGGTCGTTTAATTCGTTTATTCTAGCTGTTAATAAAGCTATTTGTACTTCTGGAGAACCAGTATCTCCTTCACTTCTTCCGAATTCTTTTATTATTTCTAATTTGTTCATTTGAATACCTCCATAATATTTAAAAATCGCCTATTACTAAGCACGAATTGGAGTAATTCTATGCCGAGTAATGGTTTACTCCAACTATTTTACCATACATTCACTAATATTGCAAACATAGTTTTCTCTTACATAGTTGGTATCTTTTTTCAATTGTTGTTTTAGTTCTTCTAAGGATGAAAACTTACGCTCATCTCTAATTCTTTCTAAAAACTCAACTTTTATAATCTTGCCATATATATCTTCATTAAAATCTAATATATTAGTTTCTATTGATAGCTTATCCCCATTTACAGTAGGATTAAAGCCTATATTTGTTGCGCCATAGTAAGTATTACCATCAATATATACTTTTGTTGCATATATACCATTTTTAGGTATTATCATATTTTTATCGCCTTGAATATTAGCTGTTGGAAAACCTATAGTTCTTCCAAGTTTTTTAGCGTGTATAACTTCTCCTTTTATTTCATAGTTATGTCCTAAATATTTTTTTACTTTAGATACTTGTCCATCTTTTATAAGATTTCTTATATAAGTACTGCTAACTCTTATATTATCTATTTTTATAGGATTTAATATATCTAGTTCAAAGTTATACTCACTACATAGTTCTTTTAATAAATTTACATTTCCTTCTTTATTTTTTGCAAATGTAAAATCATATCCAACTATTATTTTCTTAACGCCTAACTTATCTATTAAGATGTCTTTTACAAACTCTCTTGGAGATATTTTAGTCATATATTCATCAAAAGGTATACTTATTATTAAATCTATACCCATATCTTTTATTCTTTGTTCTTTTTCTTTATTACTTATAATATTTTTTATTGAGTTTTTTATAAAATAATTTGCTGGATGGTTGTCAAAGGTAAATACTACACTTTTTATATTGTTTTTAAATCCATATTCTACTGCCTTTTTTACTAAGACTTGATGACCTTTATGAAGACCATCAAAGTTACCAATTGTAACTACACTTTTATTTATGTTTTGTATTTTATCTATAGATTTTATAATATCCATAATGAGTCCCCACTGAATTATAGTATTTTTTTAGTTTTATACTATAAATAGTTTATCACTCTTTACACTTATTTCGCTACCTTTTTTAATTAATTTACCACTACCTAAAAATTCACCTTCACAGTAAACTCTTACAATTTCATCATTTTTATTGAAATCTTTTTGTGTAAATCTTCTTTCATCTATTATTCCACCATTTACATAATACTTTCTTGCATTAGGGTGTATAGATAGACTGTTAAAATTTGATAATACGTAGTCTATGTCATATAAATGTTCTTCTAAAGTGTTATTTTCCTTGTATTCTTGTAATTGTTCTAAAGTTATAGCATTTTCTAGATTAAATTTACCTGAAGATGTTCTAAGTAAGAAAGACATATGGCCTCCACAACCTAAAACTTTTCCTATATCATAGCATATACTTCTAACATAAGTTCCTTTTGAACACATTACATAAAACATTATCTTATTATCATTTATGCTAAGTATTTCTAATTTTTTAATATTTACTGGTCTAGTCTTTAGCTTTATTTCATTTGCTCTTCCGCTTCTAACTAAATCACACATTCTTTTTCCATTTACCTTAAGTGCAGAATACATTGGAGGTAACTGGTCTATATGTCCTCTTTGAGTTTCAAAAGCTTTTTCTATTTCTTCTTTAGTGTAGCTAAAGTTATCAACTCTATCTATTATCTCTCCTGAAGAATCGTAAGTGTCTGTTGTTATACCAAGAGTTAATTCACAAATATAGCTCTTATCTTTATTTAGTATAAGTTCACTTACTTTAGTTGCTTTTCCTATACATATAGGTAATACCCCTGCCGCATCTGGGTCAAGGGTACCTGTATGTCCAACTTTCTTTATATTTAAGGTTCTTCTTACTACACTAACAACATCATGAGATGTCATTCCTGTAGGTTTTATTATGTTTACTATTTTGTTCATGTCTTTATCACCTTAGATTGTTTTTAATACAGCTTCTAATACCTGTTTTTTTGCATTTTCAACACTATCATATATAGTGCATCCTGCTGCCTTTACGTGCCCTCCACCATTAAAGCTTTGTGCTATAAGGCTTACATCTACATAATTTTTAGATCTTAAGCTTACTTTTACTTCATTTTCTTTTTTCTCTTTAAGAAGTATTCCAACTTCTACTCCTTCTATATCTCTAGTATAAGATGTTATTCCATCTACATCATTAAAGCTTATTATGTTATTTTTTAACATTTCTTTTGTTATACATATAATAGCGACTTTTTCATTAACTATATCTAACGTATTTAGAGCTTCTCCTAATAACTTGTAATAGTTGTATGGATTACTTTGAAATACCTTTTGGATTATCATATCTCTTTTAGCACCTTTTATAAGTAGTTCTTTTGCCATTTCAAAACTACTTGGATGAGTGTTTGAATATGAGAAGTTTCCAGTATCTGTTGCAAGGCCTGTATATAAGGCTGTTGCTATTTTTTCATCTATTAAGTCTATGTTTTTAGTTTCACTATATCTTACTAATAAATTGTATACTAACTCACAAGTAGATGATGCATTTATATCTATGTAATTAAAATCTCCATAATTATCATTACTTGCGTGATGATCTATACATATAACTTTATTAGCATTATTTATTATTTCTTCTTCTAAACATATTCTTTTTTTATCTCCGCAATCAAGGGCTATTAATGAATAGTTGCTTTCATTAAATTCATTAGATTTAAGTATGTTTATATCTTCAACTAAAAATTCTAAATTTCTAGGTGCATTATCATCTAAAACATAGTAAACGTTTTTACCTAGCTTTTTTAAGCTATAATACATTCCTAGAGTTGAACCTATATTATCACCATCAGGACTAATGTGAGAAGTGACAACAAAATTGTCACTTCCATTTATATAATCTATTATATTGTCTAGATTACTCTTCATCAAACATTTCCTCGTCTATTTCATTTGCAGTTTTTCCTTCATTGACTTTTTTAATTAATGTATCCATATACATTCCATTTTTTATAGAATCGTCAACTTTGAATATTATTTGAGGAGTATGTCTTAATTTAACATTTCTACTTACTTCTCTTCTAATGTAGTTTACTGCACTTCTTAGTCCTGTTAATGTAGATTCTTCATCTCCGCCTAGTATACTTATATATACGTATGCATAACTTAAGTCACTTGTAACTTCAACATCAGTTACACTTACCATAGAGTTTATTCTAGGATCTTTTATTCCACTTATAAGCATTGTACTTATAACTTTTTTTATTTCTTCTGCTATTCTTTTTGTTCTGCTATATGATGCCATAAATATCGACCTCTTTTACTTCTATTTTAGAATAGCACATTAGAAATTATATTTGCAGTAAATATAATTTCTTTAATGTGCTTTGATTTTATCTATTAATTTATTAGCCATAATTATTTACAACATATTACATAGTTTTAAACCTTAAAAGTTTTTGTAATATATTATTATATGACTTAAAATATCTTTTTGTTATTATTGTCTATTTATCTAAAACTTATTATAAACTTTTTCTTTCTACTTCTTTAGTTATATAAGCTTCTATTATATCTCCGATTTTTACATCGTTGTAGTTAACAAAGCTTAATCCACATTCGTATCCGTGGTTAACTTCTTTAACATCATCTTTGAATCTCTTAAGAGCTGCTAATTGTCCATCATGGATTACTATACCATCTCTTACTATTCTTACCTTAGAACCTCTAAATATCTTACCACTTGTTACATAACATCCAGCTATTGTTCCAACACCTGATAATTTGAATGTTTCTCTAACTTCAGCTTTACCAGTATCTTCATCTTTAAGTTCTGGATCAAGCATTCCAAGCATTGCAGCTTGAACATCTTCTATAGCTTTGTATATTATTGTGTAACATCTTATATCAACAGATTCTTTTTTAGCTATAGTTTCAGCAGTAGCTCCAGGTCTTACGTTAAATCCTATTATTATAGCATTAGATGCAGCTGCAAGCATAACATCTGACTCAGTTACAGCACCAACACCACCATGTATAACTCTAACTGCTACTTCTTCAGTAGATAATTTTTCAAGTGATTGCTTAACAGCTTGAACTGAACCTTGAACGTCAGCCTTAACAACTATGTTTAATTCTTTAACGTCAGCATCGTTCATATGGCTGAAGAAATCATCAAGAGACATTCTTTGGTTAGATTTTAACATTTCTTCTCTAGCCATTTGAGCTCTCTTTTCAGCTACACTTCTTGCTATCTTTTCAGTAGCTACAGCAACAAATTGATCTCCACCTTGTGGAACTTCTGATAAACCTAATATTTCTACAGCAGTAGATGGTCCAGCAGTTTTAACTCTTTTTCCTTTAGAGTTTATCATTGCTCTTACTTTACCACTTGCAGTACCACATACTATTGGATCTCCAACTTTAAGTGTTCCACCTTGAACAAGTACAGTAGCAACTGGTCCTCTTCCCTTATCAAGTTCTGCTTCTACAACAGTACCAACAGCTCTTTTATCAGGGTTAGCTTTGAATTCTTCAACTTCTGCAACTAATAATATCATTTCAAGTAAAGTGTCTATTCCTTCACCTTTAAGCGCTGAAACTGGAACTGCTATAACGTCTCCACCCCAGTCTTCAACTAATAATCCTTGGTCAGCTAATTCTTGCTTAACTCTATCAGGGTTAGCTGCTGGTTTATCTATTTTGTTTATAGCTACTATTAATGGTACTTCAGCAGCTTTAGCATGGTTTATAGCTTCAACAGTTTGAGGCATTATACCATCATCTGCTGCAACAACTAATATTGCTATGTCAGTTACTTGTGCTCCTCTAGCTCTCATTGCTGTGAAGGCTTCATGTCCTGGAGTATCTAAAAATACTATCTTTTGTCCATTTACCATTACTTCAGAAGCACCTATATGTTGAGTTATTCCACCTGCTTCTCTTGAAGTTACGTTTGTTGATCTTATTGCATCAAGTAAAGATGTTTTACCGTGGTCAACGTGTCCCATAACTGTAACAACTGGAGGTCTAGGCTTTAAGTCTTCTTCTTTATCTTCTTCTATTTCCATTAAAGCATCTATTGCTTCAACTTCTTCTTCATCTGCTCCTCCAACTACTAATTCAAATCCGTAGTCCTTAGCAACAAGTGAAGCTATTTCGAAGTTTAATTCTTGGTTTATTGTAGCCATAGTTCCCATTTTCATAAGCTTCATTATTATTTCTGAAGCTGACTTATCAAGGGCATTAGCTAACTCTTGAACAGTTAATTTTCCTTCTATTTTTAATATATTTCCTTTAGCCGCTGCTATTTCTTCTTTTAATATGTCTATAACTAACTCTAATTCATCTTCTGCTATTTCAGAATTTTCGTTTTCTACATCTATATCTAATTCTTTTAACTTTTGTATCATTTCTTCATTTGATACTTTCAATTCTTCTGCGATTTGGTATACTCTTGTTGACACAAGACCACCCCCTATTATATTTTTTGTGTTTCCATCAACTCACTGATTTTATCAGCAAAGTTTTTGTCCTTTATACCTATGACTGCTCTAGGAGCTTTTCCTATAGCTAGCCCTAGCTGTAACTTTGTTGAGAAGTATACATACGGTATACTTCTATATGATGATTTATCTTTATATAATTTTTTAGTATTATCAGATGCGTCATCTGCTACTATAACTAGATTTACCTTCCCTTTTTTAAGGTCAGCTAAAGTAGATTCTCCAGACACTATCTTCCCTGCTCTTGTGGCAAGGCCTAAAAATGAATATATTTTTGCTTCACTAGTCTTCATAACTTTCTAGCTCCTTAAGTAGATTGTCATATACATCAGATGGAACTTCCATTTTGAATGCTCTATTTAAAGCTTTACTTTTTATAGCTTTTTTTAGACATTCTACATCCTTACATATATATGCACCTCTACCGTTTGCCTTTCCTGTTGGGTCTAAAAATATTTGACCTTCCTTAGTCTTAACTATTCTTATTAGCCCTTTTTTTGCATCTCTTTCTTGACATGCTATACATTTTCTTTGAGGAACCTTTTTTTGTTTTTGCAAAGAGTACCCCTCCTTTATTACTCAGCGTCTGTGTTAGTTTCTTGAGGCTCTAACCCTGCTTGAGATTCGCTTTTTATATCTATTTTCCAGTTAGTAAGCTTAGCTGCAAGTCTAGCATTTTGTCCTTCTTTACCTATTGCAAGTGATAATTGGTAATCAGGTACTACTACTAAAGCAGATTTTTCTTCTTCATTTATATCAACCTTAACAACCTTTGATGGGCTAAGTGCTGCACATATAAATTCAGCTGGATCATCACTGTATTTTATTATATCTATCTTTTCGTCACCTAATTCATCAACTATGTTTTTAACTCTTGAACCTTTAGGTCCTACACAAGCTCCAATTGGATCTATCTTTTCATCTATTGACTTAACTGCCATCTTAGTTCTTGAACCAGCTTCTCTTGATATAGATTTAACTTGAACTATACCTTCAAATATTTCTGGAACTTCAAACTCGAATAATCTCTTAACTAATCCTGGATGGCTTCTTGATACTACTATTTGAGGTCCTTTATTAGTTTTCTTCACCTCTAATATGTATACCTTTATTTTTTGACCAGCTCTGTATGTTTCACCAGGTATTTGGTCTTGTGGAGTCATTATTGCTTCTATTCTTCCAAGATTAACATGAACTATGTTTTTGTTTACTCTAGCTACTTCTCCTGTAACTATTTCATTTTCTTTATCCATAAATTCATTGTATACTATTTCTCTTTCTGCTTCTCTTATTCTTTGAACAACTACTTGCTTAGCAGTTTGAGCAGCTATTCTTCCAAAGTCCATAGGAGTTACTTCATTTTCTATTATATCTCCTAATTCGTAGTTTGGACTTATTTCTCTAGCGTCTGCTAATTCTATTTCTAAGAATGTATCGTATAAATCTGATTCATCAACTACTACTCTTTGAGAGAATACTTTAACGTCTCCTCTTTCTCTATCAAACTCAACTCTTACGTTTTGAGCAGAACCAAAGTTTTTCTTGTATGCTGTTAAAAGAGCTTGTTCTATAGTGTCTATAAGTATTTCTTTATCTATTCCTCTGTCTTTTTCTAACTCATCTAATGCTTCTATAAATTCGTGGTTCATTTTATTTTTACCCTAAGCTATCTTATTAAAACTTTATTGCAAGTCTTACAAGAGCTACTTCCTTTCTATTAAATTCAACTTCTTCATCATTTATTATAACTTTTATAGTATTTTCTTCTGTTAATCCAACTAATGTACCTTCAAATTGCTTTGATCCATTTAGTGGTTTGTATAATTTTATCTCAACGTCTCTTCCAGCGTATCTTACAAAGTCTTTATCTTTTTTAAGCGGTCTATCAAGTCCTGGTGAAGATACTTCTAAGAAGTAGTTATCTTTTATAGGATCTTTAACGTCTAAAACTTCGCTTAATTGTCTACTTACAGCTTCACAATCATTTAATGATATTCCGCCTTCTTTATCTAAGAATACTCTTAAGTAATACTCTCCAGCTTCTTTTACATATTCTACATCTACTATTTCAAAATTAAGTGGTTCAGTTATTTCTGATACTAATTCTTCTATAGTAGCTTCTATACTCTTTTTCATATTTTTCCCTCCTATTCAGTTGTCAGTTTATTTAAAACAAAAGAGTGAGAACTTCTGGTCTCACTCTTAGTGTTTGCAAAATGTATTATTTTATATACTATAATAACATATATAAGGTTTAATTGCAAATTTTTTGAAATTACTATGTTTCTAAGCCATTTTATTTATATTTAGCCTTTGATATTATATGAGTCATTGTTCCCATTGGACAATAAACACACCAAGAACGAGGCTTATATAAAATCATTGTAATTACACCTAGTAGTGTAGATGTAATCATCATACTATAAAATCCAAAAGCAAATTGTGCTACCCAGGGGCTTACCATACTTATATTAGCTACTTTCCATGGCATTTTGAATGTCCAAAGTATTGTTATAACTTCTTTTAGGCTATTAGTTTGGTTAAATACTAAGTATGTCATAAACAACATATTTATAAACATTGTCATAAAAAATATTAAAAATCCATATCTAAACCACTTACTTTTTAGAAACTTAGGAATATCATTGTATTTTGATAGTTTCATTTTATTTCCCATTAAATTTAATAGTTGACCTCTCCCACAGTAAGTATTGCAGTATGCTTTGCCTTTTCCTAATATTGCCATAACTAAAGGTATTGTAAAGCATAGTAATCCTAGCCATGCAAATAATATATTAAATAACCCTAGGAATAAATATAGAGCACTTAATATCCACATATACTCTTTCCAAGTTTTCTTTTTCATTATATACATTCCTCCATGCTTTTTATTTCTATAACAGATGCGGGACATGCTTTAGCACATTTTCCACATCCTACACATTTATCTAGGTTAACTTTTGCAAATACACCTTGTTCTATTTCTATAAGTTTTAGCGGACATTCTTTTATGCAAGTTCCACAGGCTACACAGTAATTTTTGTCTATAATTGCTTTTTTTCTTATTTTCATAATTATTCCCTCCTATATTTCTTATAGAAGTATTATATTAATTTTTAATTTTTAGTTCTGTGACTTTGTCACATTCAAATAATTTATTTGTAAAATAAAAAATGACCTATAATAGGTCATTAAAGAAATTATACAGAAAAAGGTTGTTTCAGCTATGTTAGCCAACTTTATGATAAATATCAAATAAAAATAACTCTATCATAGTTATTTCAATATATACTAAGATAGAGTTATTAATTTTACACTAATCAATATTACATTATAAATAATAATTCTTCATTTTATATATAAATTTTTCATCATTAGAATAAATATCAACGCCTCTATCATCATATAAAAAGAATACATTTTTAGTTTTATTGTCTATAATATATACTGCACCATCTAAAACTGTATCTTCACCTATATCAGAAAAAATTATTTTCCTAAAGAGTGATTTACTATCTATTTTGTTAGTAACCCAGATATATCGTGTTGCCTTAAATTTTTCACCTTCATCGTTCCATTCAAAAGAATAAACAAAACAAGTTGGTGAATTTAAGCAATTTTCTATAAACTCCTTTTCTCCTTTATGATAAGTATTATATTTATCTTCAAATAAAACAATCAAATCATTTGAAAAATTACACTTATCCCATATATTTTGTGCTGATTTAGCACACAAATCCACATATTCTGGCCTAAAATTTAATTCTTCATTTTCACTGTAAGCCATCTCGTAATATGGTGATTCATTTGCTGCCAAATCAAACGAAATACAAATTTTAGTTTTATTAAGTTGTTTATTAGTTAGGCTATTTACATATAAATCCACTAAATCCCCTCCTTTTTATCAAAATTCATATTCATATAGAATTATCATAATTATTATTTCATTGTATATATATTTATTTTGTCGTATAAATCACTAGGCACTATGTACCATACACTAGTCTCTCCTATATCTCTTCTGGCCAATCCTTTATCTTTGCTACATAAACCTAGTCTATTTCCATCATTGTCTTTTATAAATAAGTCTGGCTCTAAATCTACATCACTTTCTCCATTCCATCTAGTTATATGTATAGAATTAAGTTCTTCCATTAATTTGTGTTTTTCATATATATCATATATGTCATCTATTAATACACGTTTATTATTATTTATATTTTCTATAGTTATTTCTACATCTTCATAATTTTCTTCGTTAGAAAATATTTCATAGTTTGTTAGGTAGTATTTGTAGTCTATGTTACTCCATGAGCCTTCACTTACTTTTTCCATAGGAATGTACATAATACCACTAGCCTTAATTATATCACTATTAGGATATAGTTTATCAGTTGAATAATTAGATGAATTAACTATATATGCTTTTTTATTTTCTATATAACTTAAATCATTTTCATATTTTATAGTATAAATATCTGCTTTATCATATTTTTTTAATTCTATATTATCTATGATTTCTAATAGTTCTTCAGTTGTCGTGTTAAATTCATGCTCTACAATCTGACCTTTGTTGCTTATTTTGCTTTGTTTTACAGAATAATCACCATTATATATTCCTATACTTACAAGTTTGTTATTTACTTTATCCTCTATATACATATCTAGTAATTTTATTTTTTTATTATTGTCATATTTTACTTCAAAATTTATTATATCCGTTTCCCATGATAATCCTAATTCATTTCTTATTGTTTTGTAGTCTTCTTTTAATGTATCCATAGATATATTTTTTATATCAAATTTTATATCTCTATAGTCTGCAAAATCATATATAATATTACTTAATATGGTTAAATATAAAATTGAAACTCCTAGGATTGTCGCTTTCTTTTTTATAATATTATTTGGTCTTTCTTTATTTTTTAGTAAAAACCAATATAATAAAAATCCTGCTGGTATTATTATTGAATACCAATCATATGTAAATCCTACTCTTAAAAGCCCAAGTAAAAAAAATCCTACTAATTTTAAGGCTAGATATTTTTCATTTTCTTCTTTTTTATAGTATATATATATTAAATATGATACTATAGCTCCCCCAAATATTAAATCTACCATACCACTTTCTTCTGCAAACTCTATAAACCTGTATATATACTCCACATAACCCCTCCATAATTTTTATTATATTTATAATATATTAATTTTAATTATATATGGTAAAAATTTGATTACAAAATAATTTCTAATTTATATGAAAGAATTATACCCTACGTCGTTTTTTCTTATCCCCACCTTTTTAGCTTTAGTTTGTTTATTTCCAGTATAGCAAACCTTTTCAATTTACAAAGGTTTATAGTTTTCTATTTAAATTTATACTTCATTGAAACTATTATCTATATCTATATAAAAATTAGTGATAGTTAACTTTATATATGGTCCTAATCATTTTTAAATATAATACTGATTATTCCCGCTAAAATTAATAACCCTACACCTATAAAAGTATATGGTTTCTTTTTTTCTCCAGGTGGTTGATTTTTATCTGCACTCTCAAAGATATTTCCAACATATTCTAAAAAATCAGTAATAAAATTAATCATATAAACATCCTCCTTGACGACTGTCTAGCATAGACTTCTACACTTAACCTCTTAAGTTTTACTTTACTTAATTCCCCCAACACTTCTCCCTCTAAGGTACACTTGCTTTTTATTTGATATTGATTGATTCACAATATATTAATTATGAGCTTGATTATATTATGCATTTTATTGAATTACTTCGCAATTAAAAATAGTTTCACTATTTCACTATATATACGTCTTATTACTTTAAGTTGATTCAATAATTCTATTTCTAAATTTATTATATCCGTTTCCCATAATAAGCCTAGTTCATTTTTATTGTTTCATAGTCTTCTTTTTTGCAGTATATATGTATTAAATATCCTATTATAATTCCTCCAAATATTAAAGTTGTCATGCCACTTTCTTCTACAAACTCTATAAACCTGTATATATACTCCATATAACCCCTCCATAATCTTTGTAGTATTTATAATATATTAATTTTAACTATATATGGTAAAAATTTGATTACAAAGTACTATATAATTTATTTACCTAAGTTATACCCTACGTCGTTTTTTCTTACCCCATCATTTATTACTAGAAATACAATTAAAAATAGATTTATTGAACTAACTTAAAATAAGGAATTTTACTTCAAATTAATGAAACTATTTTGCAATTGGAAAATAATTCAATATTATGTACAATATAATCAAAGTTCACAATTTCTATATAATGTGAACTATAACATTAAGTTATTTAGGGAGGGGTATGCATGAAAAAAATAGCAACAATACTATTATTAATAATGATGTCAATAATGCTTGTTACTGGTTGCTCCAGCTCAAAAAATCCAAGCGGCTTATATCTAAGTAATTGTCCTGACAATATGAATGGAATGGGGAAAAAATACTTTGTAAACAATTTGAAAAAAGGAAATTATGAAGTTGAGTTTACTGCTAAGGAATATGAATATGGTATTTTAAAAAAAGAACATAAATTATATGAATCATCTATAGAACATAATGGCAAAAATAATATCTTAAAAATAGGAGTCATAGATGGGAATGAAATAGGTTCTTATTATCTTAAATCAATAATTAACGATACTGAATCTACAGGTTATAATTTGGATTTTTTAAAAGAAGGTTATAATACAGGAATAGCTCTATCTATCTTAAATAAAAACAAATCTTTTGATTTAGACAACGAAGTTGCCATAGCTTTATATAGTATCGGCGGAGAAAATAGGAACACTAGTAGTTTAAATATTGATGAAGAATTTGAGATAAGCAATAATAATCTAAAAGATTTAGTAGTATATATAAAATTACATAAAACTAGCTAATAAAAAAATAGCTGGATATATTTATATTACTAAATATCCAGCTATTTTCATGCTTATTTTATAACACAATTGTCTAATAGATCCTAAATTTATTAAATACTATCTTTACATATTTTCACTATACTTGAAAGTCAAACCTTTATCTGTAGATATAAAATTGATTACTTTATCACTATCTCTAAGTTTTACAGGAAGCATTATAATATCATTTTCAAATTTAAGATTAAGAGGAGTTGCATAGTCACCTATATACTCATCAGGAAGTTTTATATCAAGCTTTTCCCAAGTACTACCTGAATCCTCCGTTCTATATACAGTTGGATTGTTATCACTTTCATACCTAAATCCAACAAAACCTATATTCTCATCTAAAAATCCTACTCCTGTAATTATTCTTGGATAAACTTCATTTGTATTTCCAATTTCCTTATAAGTTTTACCACCATCATTAGTTATGTATATGTAACTATATTGCTTACCCATAGCAACATCAGTAGTTATGACACAATATCCTATGTCTTGACTACTAAATCCTATAAATAAATCTCCATCTTGGTAAGCACCCTCTAACTTTATTTCATTCCAAGTTTTCCCCTTATCATCTGTAACAATAATTAATATATCCGAGTTAAAATTAGATATAAAGGCTGTTTTTTTATGACTTATATAGTAAGTGTTTTCTTTTAATTTATTATTATCAAAATCAAAAATCGACATCAAATACTCATTAGGTATTGGTACACTCACCCAATTTTTCTTTTTATCATAGCTTAATTGCAGACCATTTGAAGTCATTTGATAATATATTCCTAATATTTTTTTAGTTTCATTTATATCTATTTCTTCTTTTATTTCACTTAATTTCTCTTTTTGTTTTTGTTTATTTGAGTAATTAACCACTTTTAAACCATTGCTATCTACCATATTGCCTTCATCAATCAAGGTGTAATTTCCATTATTATCTTTTTTGATTCTCATTTTATAATGTGATGACGTAAAATCTTTTTCATCATTT
Organism: Romboutsia sp. D33t1_170424_H2; assembly: GCF_015669105.1. NCBI lineage: Bacteria > Bacillati > Bacillota > Clostridia > Peptostreptococcales > Peptostreptococcaceae > Romboutsia > Romboutsia sp. D33t1_170424_H2. Next base: position 205,785 of record NZ_JADOZQ010000005.1, read on the forward strand.
ACATCTACCTCTACATCAAAGTAAACCATTGCCATAAACTCATTTTTATCTCCTGCTACTATTACGGTTTCTTTGTTTGTGTAAACTGCTTTCATCCCTTTTTCTTCGTATGAGGCTTCACCTTTTTTTATATATTCATTAAAAAAATTATTTGTAACATCTATTAAGCTATCCATTTCTTGCTTTTTATATATTGTATAGCCTACCCTAAATAAACACGCTATAATGATTATTGATATTATAATTACTATAAGTTTTATACTCTTTTTCATATTCCACCTACCTTAAATATTCACTTTTTTGTTTTATCATATTGATAAATTGATTTTTTACCTCTTTACTTTCAAAGGAATTTAAAGGTAGTATTATTATAGGATTTATCTTTTGTATACAAATAACTAATACATTCTCCTCTTCATAAATATTGTCAATAGCTTTTATATTGTATTCACAATATGATTTTTCACCTTTGTGTATAATAGTATCATTCTTTACTTCTATCAATTTAGGACCCATTGCACTATTTCTTGTTTCTATTAGCTTATCAATTGACTTTTGTATGTTTTTCTTAGACATTATGTTCAGAAGTATTGTTGTTATTATAGTTGTTGCTGATAGAATTGATATTACAGCTACGTATAATGTAATTTCTATATTGTAAAAGCTAGACATTTCATTGATAAAGTAAAAAGTAATTCCCATTAGTATTAGCATAGTTGATGCAAGTGTGAATACATCTTTTCTTAAAGCATACTTTCTACTTTTTTCGTACCCCTTAATATAATCTTCACGATTATTTGTATATTTTATTTCCACCATATTCCCCCTATTTTTATTAATTATTATAAAAAATTATAGTTGTTAAATATATCCCTTTTTTATATCCCTAAATAATTATTTTATTTTAATATCTTTAAATTTATTATTATATTCATAATATATTAATTTTAATTATATATGGTAAAGATTTGATTACAAAATAATTTAGTTAAATATTTTATCCCCCCGTCGTTTTTTCTTACCCCCACTTTTTAGCTTTAGTTTGTTTATCTTCAATAAAAAAACCTTGTAATTTACAAGAGTTTATAGTTTTCTATTTATTTTTCTAAGCACCGTTAATACTTACTTCATATTTTTTATCCATAACTTTATAGGACTTTTTCATAAGTTTAATTCCAATAAACAAGGTAATTAATTCTGCAAAAGGTAAACTCATCCATATACCATTTATTCCAAATATATTAGGCAATGTAAATATCCCTATAATTATAAATATTAAACCTCTACATGAAGCTACTATTACTGATTCTTTAGCATATCCTATAGCTGTAAAGTATCCAGAATTAACTATATTAAATCCATTTACAAAAAATGCAAATGCATATATTTTTGCTCCTACAGATGCTATATTTAATATTTCTTCATTTCCATTTACAAATATATTAACTAAATTTCTTCCAAAGAAGAACAATGAAGTAAATATTATTATTCCTATGGTTATTATAACTTTATCAGATAATTTCATTATAGCTTTTACTCTATCAAATTTCTTACTTCCATAATTGTAGCTAACTATAGGTCCTATACCATCAGATATACCAAACATTGAAAGTACACCAAATTGAGCTACATAATTTATAGCAGTAAAAGCTGCTACACCGCTCTCTCCTGCTATGTTCATAAATGCCATATTAAATAAATATGCACTAGTGGCTGTAGCTATTGAATTTATTCCTTCTGATGAACCATTATAAATTACTGGAAATATTACAGACTTATCAAACTTTCCAACAAATACGTTTATTATGTTTTTCTTATTTAATGCAGGCCATACTACAACTAAAAATGCTAAAGAGTATGCTAACCCTGTAGCAGTTGCAGCTCCTACGATTCCAAGCTTTAGCTTATATATTAATGTATAGTTTAATGTTATATTTGCAAATAAACTTAATATAGAACCATAAAAGTAAAGTTGAGGTTTTTCCATTATTCTTCCCGAAAAACCAAATAAAAACATTAAAGACATTGGTATTGTAAATACTGAAAGTATCTTAATATATAAAGAAACATCTTTTAATAATATATCACTAGCACCTAATACATATGCTATTTGTGAGTTCATTGTAAATCCAAATACTGTTATACCAAATCCAAAAACTAATATAAATATCATAGCTGTCTTAAATATATTTTGTGTCTTAGCTACATTACCATCTCCTAAACTAAGCCCCATATAACTTTGTGATCCTATACTCATTATCATGGATAAAGCTATTATAACTTGCATAAATGGTGCTGCTATATTTACACTAGCCATTGCGTTTGGTCCTAGTACATTTCCTACAAATATTCCATCTACAACTGCCTGCATGCCTGTAATTACCATAGCTATTATAGCTGGTATAGAATATTTTATAAATAATCTAGGTATTTTTTCACTACCTAATATATTCTCTTGCATATTATCCCCCTCCTAATCTATCAATCTTTATATTTGTTAATACAAGATAAACTATATATGAATTACTTTCTTTGTATAATAATAAAGTCTTGACTAACTCCATAGTCAAGACTTTATCTAATATTTTCTATATAAATTTTTACGAAGTATATGTTTTTTTTACTCTTTTTTAATAGTGTAAATAAACATTCTATAAATACATTTATATTTTTTTCTATATTTTTATCTTTATAAATTTCCTTTATACATTCTTCTATAAACTTTTCTATGTTAGATGCAGTATCTTTTCTAGTTAATAAAATATAATTTCCCTTATATTTAATTTTTTCGTATTTTGCATCATTACTAATAACTTCATTATCTAGTTCAAATCCAATTATATTTTCATTAAAAAGTATATTCTCATTATTAATATTATCTATTTTTAATATTAGATTTTTTTTATTTAAAAATTTTCCAAAGTGGTTATAATCATTTTGATTAAAATATATAATATCCTTTTCTATATATACATTTTCAAATTTTTCTTTTTCCTTATTAGAAAAGTTTTTCATTTGAGTTGTTACATCTATAGAGTGTTGTACTTCATCCTTTAATTTTGTCAAATACTCTATTTTTTCTTCTAACAACTTTTTATGATTTTTAAATAATTCTATGTAACTACTTTCATCTTCCTTTTTTATAATATCTTTTATGTCTTTTATTGGTATTTCTAGTTGCTTTGCTACTAATATTATCTCAAGTAATTCTATTTCTCTTATTGTGTAATATCTGTATCCATTATCTTTTTTTAAACTTGGCTTTAATAGATCTATTTTATCGTAATATCTTAGTGTGTCATGACTTATGTTATACATTTTAGCCACTTGTCCTATAGTAAATATCAAAATAATCTCCTCCAAAACTTTCCTTTATTATTAATTTATTTTATCACACATCTAACTATATTATTTTAATATAGTTTTTTACTTTATATAAAATAAAAAGGCTGATTTTAGTCAGCCTTTTTATTTTTAAATTGATACTTTATTAAAATTATTATCTAAATCTATATAAAAGTTGGTAATAGTTAATTGTATATATGGCCCTAACCATAAATATCCTATACCTAAAGTAAGAATACATAAAAGTGCCCATCCTATAAAACTTAGGTTTATAACAAATAGGTTCCATTTATTACCTTTCATCATTTTTATACTAAGTCTTATTGAATCAATTAAACCAAGTTCTTCTTTATCAACAAAGATATATGGTGTCATAGCTAAAGCTAATTCAAGTATAACAATAGGTATAGATAATACTACTCCAACTATTAATGCTCCTACTATCATACCAGTAGATACACTTTTACTAAAAACTATCATAGATGATGTGGCAAAAACTATTATAATACCTAATACAATTCCTATAACAAACATTAAAGCAAATAATCCTAATGATTTTAATATTGATTTTTTAGATACTAATAAGTCATCAAACTTAGCTTTTCCATCAGTTTCGCTAAATCTTAAAAAGAAATTAGCAAATCCTACAGAAAACCATATTGCTAATCCAATTAAAAATATTGTACTAATTAAGTATATACCCATTGAACTTGAAAATTCAGACATAAAAGAAAGAGCCATGGTTGCTATGGTATATACTAACATGACTAATACTGGGGTTTTCCAATTGCCTTTAAGTTGACTCTTAGAAAGTTGTTTTAATTCTACTCTAGTCAAAATCTCATCCCTCCTTAAACTTTTACTTTCAATATATATATATTCAAATGTATGACCAATAGTTCTAAGATTTGCTAGTCTAAATTTTAAAAAATATAATAAAAAATGACCTATAAATAGGTCATTTTAATTTCATGTACAATTTTAAGTATATTACAAATACGTTTAGATATATCATTAACTAAATTAAATATGTTCGCGAAAAAATATGTTTCACTAAACATATAAAATAGAATAATATATTAACATTAATTATCCTAAATAGACTTGTTCTCTTTATTTTTTAGTAATTTATTAACCTTATATGCTTTATAAAAACAACCTATTGCCAATAAAATATTAATATTCGGAATCATTATATCAATTTTGATAATAGTAACTAATAAAATACCCATCAAAATACATATATTTCTCTTTATAGTTAAATTCATAAATTATCCCCCTTAATGAAACTAAATACATACTTTAAATCAGATAACTATTGTTAATCTAATTATAACAGTACTTGTAATTTTTATAAATGTCCACTAAAACAGATGTTTTTTAACATATTATATAAACTAACTGTGTAAAAATTTATTTATATGTTTTTACTAATATTTAATTACAATAAAAAAAGACACATAATGTGTCTTTTTCCGAACATATATATATATTATAATATAGTTACATTCTCCGCTTGAGGACCTCTAGCACCTTTAACTATATTAAAGTTTACTTTTTGACCTTCTTCTAATGATTTAAACCCATCAGTTTGTATAGCTGTAAAATGTACGAATACATCATCTCCACCTTCTACTGATATGAAACCAAATCCTTTTTCATTGTTAAACCATTTTACTATTCCATTTATCATTAAAAAATACTCCTGTGAACCTATTTCTAGGTCTCTCTTAATTTATTTGTGTATCGATTTTGTATCGCTACAAGTATTATTATAGCACATGCTATTAATAATAGATAGCTTTTTATTTTATTTTCTTTTAAATGCTTTCTATTTAACTTAAATTAACCTTGTTTAAATGTACTATTTTAAACGATTTGCAAGAATTTTTCATCATAATTATCAATATAAATTTATAAAAATTACAATAAAAAAGGAGCTTAAATTAAGCTCCTTTTACTTTTAATCTATATGTTTAGCGTTATATTCTTTATCTAGTTCTTTATAGAAGTTAGCCATAGTTAAAGTAAAGTATGGTGATAACCATAAAAATCCTATTCCTAAAGTTAATATACTTAATATAGCCCATCCTATAAAGCTTAGCCATATAACGAATAATCTCCATTTATGACCTTTCATCATTTTTATACTAAGAGATATTGATTTAAATACTCCTACTTCTTCTTTATCTGCAAGTATAAATGGTACCATAGAAATTGCTAATTGAATTACTATTGATATTAACCATAATATAATACCTACAATTACCATTGGTGCCATAACTTCAAATAAATCATTTGCGCTTAATAAAGTTATTGTAAATCCACCTACAAAACTAAACATTAATACAATATATACTATTATTAATATTATACCTACTAATACAGAAAATCCTAAAGATTTAAAGAAAGTTTTATTTGATACTGATAAATCACTAAAATCAACGCTTTCATCTTCTATAAGGTTTAGAGATAATTTCGGATATGCTACAAAGAACCATGATTCTATAACTAAAGCAAGTATTATTCCAATTAATGATACAAATAAAGACTCGCTATTATCTAGATATGATACTAAAAACATTACTATTGAATAAGCTAACATAGCTAATACTGGTACATTCCAATTACCCTTTAGTTGACTTTTAGAAAGTTCTTTTAACTCTTTCCTATTCATAAAAATTCCTCCAATGATTGTTACTTAATGTCTATGAGTTTAATATACCCTATTATTTTTTATCTAAAACATTTATTGTTAAAAAATGGATTATTTAAATTTGTACTTTTTTTAAACTATAAATTATAAATAGTTTTTAAATAAAAAAGCTTAGGTTATACCTAAGCTTTAATGTATTTTATTACTATTTTTTTTAAAATAAAGATAATTGGTTTTCGTCACTCATATTATTAAGTGAACCGTGACTAGTTAATGTTTCTATAACGGTCTTAGAAATCTTAGTTCTCTTTCTTAAGTCTTCTTTAGAAATAAATTCTCCATTTTCTCTTTCTTTTTGTATATTTATTGCTGCATTTTCCCCAACCCCTTGTAGGGCTATCATTGGAGGAAGTAGCATCTTTTCTCCTGCAACTTGGAATTTACTTGCATCTGATTTATATATATCAACTGGAAGTATTTTTATACCTCTTGCATACATTTCAAGTGCAACTTCAAGTACTGTAAGCATATTTTTTTCTTTAGTTGTTGCGTCATTTCCTAAACTTTCTATTTCATTTATTCTAGCTTTAATTGCAGGTAGTCCCTTAACTATTAAATCAGCATCAAAGTCTTCTGCCTTTGTTGTAAAGTAAGTTGCATAGAAAGCTTCTGGGTAATGAACCTTACAGTATGCTAGTCTAAATGACATCATAACATATGCTACGGCATGTGCTTTAGGGAACATGTACTTTATTTGTTTACATGACCATATATACCATTCTGGTACGTTGTTAGCTTCCATTAACTCAACATGTTCAGGCTTTAGCCCTCTACCTTTTCTAACATTTTCCATTATGGTGAATGCCATCTTTGGTGGAAGTCCTTTAAATATAAGGTAGTTCATTATATCGTCACGTGTTGATATAACATCTTTAAGACCAACTATTTCCTTTTGAACAAGTTCTTGTGCATTGTTTAGCCAAACGTCAGTACCATGAGATAATCCTGATATACGTACTAGTTCTGCAAATGTTGTTGGTTTTGTATCAAGTAGCATTTGTCTAACAAACTTTGTACCAAACTCAGGTATAGCAAGTGAACCTATAGGACAGTTAATTTCCTCTGGTGTTACTCCTAGTGCATCTGTTGAAGTAAATAGTGACATTGTTTCTTTGTCATCTAAAGGTATTTCTGTTGCATCTATTCCTGTTATATCTTCTAACATTCTTATTATGGTCGGAACGTCGTGCCCAAGTATATCTAGCTTTAGTATTCTACCACTTATAGAGTGGTAGTCAAAGTGTGTTGTTATTACTCCACAGCTTGTATCATTAGCAGGGTATTGTATTGGGGTAAAATCATATACATCCTTGTAATGAGGTACAACCATAACTCCACCTGGATGCTGTCCTGATGTTCTTTTTACTCCTGTACATCCATTTGATAATCTTACTACCTCTGCTGTTGGTACTTGTATATTATTCTCTTCTACATATTTTCTAGCGTATCCAAATGCTGTTTTTTCAGCTACTGTACCTATTGTTCCTGCTCTATAAACATATCCTTCACCAAATAGTTCTTCTGTGTATTTGTGTATTACTGGCTGGTATTCTCCAGAGAAGTTAAGGTCTATATCTGGCTCTTTATCTCCTTCAAATCCAAGGAAAACTTCAAATGGTATATCATGACCATCTTTTTTAAGCTTTCTTCCACACTTTGGACAATCCTTATCTGGTAAGTCTACTCCAGAACCCCATTCACCTATTTCATAGAAATATGAATATTTACAATCTTCATTTTCACATATATAATGTGCTGGAAGTGGATTAACCTCTGTTATATCACTCATTGTTGCTGCTACTGATGAACCAACCGAACCTCTTGAACCAACTAAGTATCCATCTCTTAGTGACTTTGTAACTAGCTTTTGGGCGATAATATACATTACGGCATATCCATTTTTTATTATAGAGTTTAGCTCTCTATCAAGTCTATTTTGAACAACTTCTGGAAGAGGATCTCCATATATTCTTTTAGCTTTGTTGTAGCACATTTCTCTAAGTTCTACATCTGAACCTTCTATTTCTGGAGGATATGTTCCATCTGGTATTGGTAGTATATCTTCTACCATATCAGCTATTTTATTAGTGTTAGTAACTACAACTTCATAGGCTAGCTCTTCTCCTAAGTAGCTAAATTCTCTTAGCATTTCATCTGTTGTTCTAAAGTGAAGATAAGTTTCTTCTTCATCTACTTTAAATCCTTGAGAGTATTTAAGTATTTTTCTAAGAACAGCTTCATGTTCATCTAAGAAGTGAACATCTCCTGTAGCTACTGGTATTTTTCCAAATTTATGGGCTACCTCTACCATTTTTCTATTTAAATCTCTTAGTTCTTCTTCATCTTCTACTTCACCTTTATGAATCATAAATTTATTATTATCTATTGGCATTACTTCTATATAGTCATATAAATCTATAATTTTAGCCATTTCTTCATCATCAACATTTTTCTTTACTGCTTGATATACCTGTCCATTTTCACAAGCAGAACCTATTATAAGTCCTTCTCTATGTTCTTGTAAGAAGCTTTTTAGTATTCTTGGTGCTCTGTAAAAATGATTAACATGGGCATCTGATACTATTTTGTATAGGTTTTTAAGTCCTGTGTAGTCTTTTGCAAGTAAAGTTATATGATTAGTTCCTAGTTTTGTATAATCAACTTTACCTAAAACTTCATTTACTTCTTTTAATGTGTTTGCACCTTTTTTTACTAACATATCTAAAAACTTTTGAAATATTAAAGCCGTAGCTCTTGCATCATCTACAGCTCTATGGTGATTTAAAAGTGGAACACCTAGTGCTTTTGCTACTACATTTAATCTATGTCTTTTTAAATCTGGAAGTAATATTCTAGCTAGTGTAAGTGTATCTATACTTTTATTATTAAATTCTATATTTTGTTGTCTACATTTTTCTCTTATAAATCCAATATCAAACTCTGCATTGTGAGCAACTAATACACTATCTCCTATAAATTCCATAAACTTAGGCAATATTTCTTCTATGGTTGGTTTATCTTTTACCATATCATTAGTTATACCTGTTAGTTCTTGAATTTTATATGATATATCTTTTTGTGGGTTTATAAGTTCACTAAAATTATCTACTATTTCAAAGTTTTCTATTTTAACTGCACCTATTTCAGTTATTTTATCGTTAGTATTAGAAAACCCTGTTGTTTCTATATCAAATACTACAAAGCTTTGTGATAGCTCTTTGTCATTAGCATCTTCTATTATATCTTTTGAATCTTCTACTAAATATCCTTCAACACCATATAATACTTTTATATTATTAGCCTTAGCTGCACCCATAGCCTCTGGGAAAGCTTGAACCACTCCATGGTCAGTTATTGCGATTGCCTTATGTCCCCATTTTGCTGCTCTTTCTATAAGCTTTTTAGTAGAACAAAGTGCATCCATTGATGACATTTGAGTGTGTGCATGAAGTTCAACTCTTTTATTTTCTGATAAATCTTTTTTCTCTTCTTTTTCTTCTTTTCTTATACCACTTATAGTCATTGTAAGTTCTCTTTGGTAAGTGTCATACATAACATCACCTTTTATTTTTACATGTGAACCTTTTTTAACATTATCAATAACTTTATCTTTATTAGTGTCATTTAAGAATAATTTACAGCTTACAGAACTTGTATAGTCTGTAATAGATGCTATAAATAATATTTTACCATTTCTAAGTTCTTTAATTTCTATATCAAATATATCACCAACTACTGCTACTGTACCTGACTCTTGGTTAAGAGATTCGATTTTTTCTACCATAGCATGTACATTTTCACCATATATTAGATGTTCATCAAATTCAGGTCTTATAACATAAGCCTCTTCTTCATCTTCTTTAGGTTCATTAGTTGCTTGTATTTCTAAATCTTTAATCTTATCTTCTATTATTTTATCGCTTTTTCTTAATATTCTTTCAATATTTACATCTTCATCTATAGCCCTTTCCATGACTATATTAATATCTATTCCTAACTCTTCACTTAATACACTTTTTAATACATATACTACATTTTGTTTTATAAGTCTTTCATAAAATATTCCTTTTGGAATTTTTATTTTTAGTAAATCATCTATACACATATACTCAACTTGCCTATACCATCCTGCTATAGATGGGCAAAGTCTTTTTAAAATATATAATATATTTACCCAGTACATTTTTATAATGTCTTTATTAGCTTTTCTATCAAGCCCTGTATATCTTATTTTTATTTTTATATCTTTAAAGTAGTCTAGCTTATTGTGCAAGTCTTCCTTTAACATATCGAGTACTTCATAGGATATTATAGATTTTGAGTTTAAATAAAAATATACTATTTTGTCTTCTTTAAAATAAGTTACTTTGTTTATATAAACTTCTTTTAGTTGTTTTTTTAATATATTATTATTTATTTCTAGTTTATCTAAGTATTCACTAACAGTTTCCATAGCATCCTCCCTTCAAAACTTAGTAATATATTATATCACAGTTTTTAAGTTTTAGAGTTATCTATATTTATACCCATATATACTATTTTAATTTGGATTAGCTACAAATTGCACCTATTTTAATATTATATTAAAAGACTATATAATTAGGCGGTGTTAATATGGCTACCTTTAACGAAAATAATTATAGAAAAATAACAACTTATTATAAAACATTAGGCGAAAAAAAATTATTTAAATCTTCTTTAAATAGTCTAAATCTAAACAAAAGAGTATTTTTATTTTATTTTAAATATAAAAATATTCCTATATGTGCTTTACCTAGATTAAGATCAATACTTGCTTCTAGACATAGCTTTTTATCTTTTTGCTATAATTTTTTTAACTTTGTAAACTCAAATGGTGTTTGTGTTGAAATTAGCGAAGATTCTATATCTCTAATTGCTAAGTTTGTTGTATCTCACGAGGTTGGTCATATTGTAGATAAAAATATATATAAATCTAAGGAACAATACAGCGCTATAATATATTCAATAATAGATAAAATAATAGAATACGACATAGATGTTAGTAATAACAATATCCATAAAGAAAATATTCCTGATGATTTAGAAAAAAACCTTATTGCTTTAAAGAAAAATCTAATTGATAGAGAAGTTACAGCTTGGAATAATGCTAAATCTATGGTAAACATTAAAAATAGCCATGAAGAGTTTATATTTAACAAGGTAAAAGAGTATGCACTTGCTACTTATAACTTTGGAAATCTTAAAAGTGTTGTAAGAGAGCATAATATAGATACTATTTTACGATATACAAAAAAAGTTGCATAGCTTTACATACTCTTATATTTTTTAAATTAAAAATGTCTCAAAATAATAATTTTGAGACATTTTCCCTAAATATTAAAATATATTAATTATTTTGACATTATTATGTACATAGATATTATAAGCCCTATACATCCAGTACAAAACATTATGTCAATAACCTTTTTATTCATATCTCCCCTATTTCCCCCTATTTATTAAGTAATGGTTTTATTATATTATTAGGTATAGTAAATTCAACTAACCCCATATACCCTGGCGCTACGTCATACTTATCAAAGCATATAACAAGTTCACCATTTTTATTTATATAAAAATCTTGATTTTTATCAATAAACTTAAAATTCATTTCTTTTATTTCATCATCTATCCAATAATGTTTATTCTTATCTTTTTTCATATTGTCTCTCATTTGTTCTTTTATATTTTGACTTATAACATTTATATAGTCATTATTTTTAAACATCCCCTCTAAAGACAATACTGTTTCATTTTTTTTATCTATATTATAAAATTTTCTTATTGTATTTGATGAACCTTGTGCATAATGAGTGTAAACTACTACTGAAAATAAATCTTCGTTATCTGTTAATACTTCATACCAAGATTCTACTAAGCTATGCCCTTGTACTTTATCTGATTTTAATATTTCCATTTCTTCTAAGAAATCTTCGTATAATTTTTTTCCTTCTTTTTCAAACTCACTATTTAATTTATACTCTAATTTTTTATCTGTTAATCCGCTTATTTTTGGAACATCTATTGATGCCTTATATCCATTTTCATCTATACTGTAATTTTTTATAGTTATTATTTTTACTAAATTTCCTATTATCGGTATTTTAGAAAGAGTTTGAGCAAATGCTGGGCTAATATTTATGCCTAAAACAACAAGTAAAAGAGATGCTGCTATTACCATTTTGTTTTGATATTTTCTATATTTTATATTGCTATTTAGTGCATCATTTACTACATCATCTAATTCTTTTGGTATTTTAATATTATCATAATCTTTCTTTAACATTTTCAAGCTATCTTTATCCTTCATTATTAACCATCCTCTCTCTTGATGTCTATTTTTATTTTAAGCTTACTAAGAGCCTTATAAATTCTAGTTTTTATTGTGCTTATATTTTGGTCTAATGTTTTTGCTATATCCTCTATTTTCATATCTTCAAAGTATCTAAGTATTATAACTGTTTTATAAATTTCATCTAAGCTATCTACTGCCCTTAGTAGATCTATATCACTATATTTATCATAATCTATTTTAGAATCTTCTAAAACATCATCACTTACTACTATGTATTTTTTATTTTTCCTTATATAGTCTGTTGTAGTATTTATAAGTATTTTATAAAACCATGGCTTTATATTATCCGTATCTTTTAATGTATTTATTTTAGAAAGAGCTTTACATATAGCATCATGAACTATGTCTAGGGCATCATATTCATTTTTAACATAGCTATAAGCTATTTTGTAAAATGACTCTTTGTTTTTAACTATATAGTCTTTTAATTTTTTTTCTTTTAAATCTTTGCTTAAGCTTAGCAGTTTCATTAATAATTTAAACCTTCCTTTCTTGTACATATATATAGACGACTTATGTACACTAAAAAGTTGCTTATTTTTTAATTTTTTAATTTAATATATAAAATACCCTCATCTTTTAATTTAGATGAGGGTATTTTTTTATTTATCTGCTATATTTTGGAATATCAAATACTAAATTGCTTCCTTTATCATACATGCCAACTATTTTTACCATTACTCCTGATATACCATTTGCCCAGTTTACATCTGTTGCATATTGATGCCATGAGTAATCATAGTTAAATTTCATTTTAAATATGTTATTTTGCTTATATTTTGTATTTTTTATGTAATTTTGAGCTATCCATTTAGCTGAACCATCAATTGTTGCCTCTACACTTGTCCAACCATTTGAATAAGCAGCTTCAGCACCGCTTACGTTTGCACTATGGTCTATTGCACCTATACCAAAGAAGTTGTAAACCTTAACTGGTGATGGTAGTGGTTTTCCTTTGTATGATGTTATAGTTTGACCTTGTGCTAAAGTTGATCTTCCATAAGCTGTTTCCCACATAGCATGAGATACTAAATAAGCTAAATCTATATCATATCTTTTAGCTGCATTTATAAAAGTTTGCCCTTGATTATAAAATACATTAGTTCCCGAAGATGCTGGTCTTAAAGAGTTTAAATATGAGTTTAATTCACTAGCAGTAACTCCACCTTTATATGAATCTGTTCTTAAAAACTGCATCATTCCCTTTGTACTACCTGTAAAGTTATTTGGGTTTAAGTAGTATTCTAAGTCTGCTCTACTAGCAGTAACAAATCCTCTTTTTATAGATGAATCTATAACATTTCCACCTACACGTGCTCTTTCTAATTGAACTACTACATGATCTTCTAATGTATATCCTAGTTGTATATGATTTACAGTTGCTCCATTTATATTGGCAGTTCCTCCACCATTATCTGGAGTTTCACTTCCTCCACTAGAACCTATGTTACTTAAATACATACTAGAAACATATGCATTACTTCCTCTGTAATCTATTTTTGACCATCCATTACTTTCTTCTTTTACTTTTACTTCATCACCCTTGCTTAAAACACCTATTTTAGAGTGAGATGTTGATGGTCCACTTCTTACGTTTAGGAAGTCGTAGTTTACTACTTTTACTGTATGATTATCTGGATTACTTGGCACTTCTGGTGTTGTACTTTCACTACTTAAGTACGAACTTGATACATATGCTACATTTCCATTGTATTTTATTTTACTCCATCCATTGCTTTCAGATATTACTCCTACTTTATCTCCCTTTTTTAATGTTCCTATTTTTGAGTGAGATGTTGATGGTCCACTTCTTACATTTAAAAATTCATAATTTACTACTTTTGTTTCTTTTATACTTTCACCTGGGTTACTTGGTACTTCTGGTGTTGTATTTTCTTTACTTAAATATGTACTTGATACGTATGCTACTTTTCCATTATATTTTATTTTACTCCATCCATTGCTTTCAGATATTACTCCTACTTTATCTCCCTTTTTTAATGTTCCTATTTTTGAGTGAGATGTTGATGGTCCACTTCTTACATTTAAGAAGTCATAGTTTACTACTTTTGTTTCTTTTACGCTTTCATTATTTGAATCTGGCTTTTCAGGATTTGTATTTGATAGATTACTTAAATATCTACTAGATACATAAGAAACTTTTCCATTGTAATTTATTTTACTCCATCCATTACTTTCTGATATAACCCCTACCTTATCTCCTCTATTTAGTTTACCAACTATAGAATGAGATGTTGATGGTCCACTTCTTACATTTAAGAAGTCATAATTTACTACCTTTGTAGTATTCGCTCTAGTATTTATATTAGAATCTGAAACTTTTTCTAAATAATCACTATATACATAGCCTATTCTTCCATCATATTTAACTTTAGACCATCCATTGTTTTCTGATATTAATTCTAATATTGTTCCATTTTTTAATTTAGTTATAGCTCTATAACTAGTACCTGCACCATTTCTCATGTTAAGTCCTTCTATTGTAACTCTTCTTTGGTTATCTGAAGAAGGATTATCATTTGATTCATTATTAGATAATGATATGTATGTAGATGACGCCCATCCAGTATTTCCTGTATTAGTTTTTATTTTGTACCATCCGTCTGTTTGTTCTTCAATTGATACTTTTTCATCCTTTTTAACACTAAATATTACTGCATGACTAGTTGAAGGTCCACTTCTTACATTTAAATAACTTGTTGTAACAATTCCTGTTAAATCAGAAGCATAAACACTACTTACGGTCATAGGCACTGCTGCTAGTGCTGCTAATGCTATCTTTTCTTTCATCTATATTCTCTCCTTGTGGATAAATTTGACATTATATACGATTAGTATAATTATACGACAGTATATTTTTTTAGTAAATCTTATCCGACAAATAAAACTAAAATTTTGTAGTTTTTTTGTAACTTTTTCTAGAAATATAGAGAAATTTATATTTAAAAACATTTTTATTTGAAATATTTTTTATTAAGTACCTCTGCACATTTTACACCATATGGAACTTTTTTAAGTCCAGTTTCTTTTTTAAATACTTCTACTAAATTTTTATTATTTTCAATATAGCTTTTATGATTTGGATAAATTATTGGATATTCTAAATAAGACATAAAGTACTCTAAATCTCTTCCACTACATCTTTTCCAATATCCATCCCATAATGTATTGTTTATATAGTCCCATTGTTCTATTGCCTTTCCATTTTCTATAAAGTATTTTATAGGGTCTGGAATAGGACTTGTATTTTTTTTAAATTCAAAGTCTAATTCACATAATTCTTTTATATATTCTGTTATTTCTTCATTTAAATTTTTCATATTCTTTTCTAATTTTTCTATTCTTACTAAATCTACTTTTAATGAACTTTTCTTATATGCCTTTGCATATATTTCTAGTAATTTATAATCTTTATCATTTATCATATATCTCTACCCCTAAAAATATATTTATTATAATATTTTGATAAACTCTATTGTTTACCTCTTTTTTAAACGATAAATTGTTTGTATTTCTATATTTTATAAATTCCTTCTATCATAATATATACTATGTTATAGTAAATTCATAATATGTAATTAATTTAGTGGTTTTGGAGGATATTTATGAAGATAGGAGTTGTAGGACCTTTAGATTCTAGTAAAAAAATAAAAGAATATTTAAATGAAATAGATAATGATTTAGAGATAAAATTATATATAAGAGAAAAGTTAGTAGATGCACCAGAAGTAATAGTAGATTGTGAAAATGAATGTGATGGAATAATATTTACAGGTTGTGGAGTTTATGAATCTGTTAGGGCTAAGCATAAAATAAACTTGCCTAATGTTTTTGTATCAAGAGGTAATGCAAGTATTGTTAAAGCTCTATGGCAAATAAAAAACAGTAATATAAATTTTAATAAGTTTAGTATAGATGTTGTTGATAATGAGATTTTAAGTGATGCTTTATATGAAATTGACTTTGATATTAATAATGTATATTCTATGCCTTATTCTAATGATATTTCTGAAATGGATTATGCTAAATGGCATATTGATTTATTTGAAAGTAAAAAAACAGATGTAATGTTAACTGGACTTGCAAATGTTTATAATTGCTTAAAGTCAAAAGGATATCCAGTATTTAGACTAGAAGCAACTAGACCTCTTATAAGAGTAAGTTATAATGAGCTAAAAAGTAAATATGAATTAAATAAAGCTAAACACTCTCAAATAGGTGTAGAGATTCTTAGCTTAGTAGATTATAAAGAAAGTATGGACAAGTATTACTCTAACATGATTAAAAGATGTGACCTTGATAAAATTATAGTTGAATATGTTAGAGATATACAAGGTTCTGTATTTAATTTTGGTAGAGATGAATACATAATATTTGCTCATAAAGGTGCTATTGAAAATGATATAAACTACAATAAATTATTTAGTTTAAAAAATAAAATAAAGTCTATTGGATTTTCTCTTGCTGTAGGTATTGGTATTGGAAATACTTCATATCAAGCTGAAACAAATGGATATAAAGCATTAAAGCGTTCTTTAGATTCTTCTGATTTTGATATATATTTAATTGATGAAAATAAGTTTTTAAAAGGTCCTCTAGGGTTAGATAGTGAAATTAACTATTCACTTATAGCCTCTGATGAATATACAATAGATATTTCTAAAAAGTCAGGACTAAGCTGTGAATCAATATCAAAAATTATAGCAATAAGTAATACTAGACAAAGTAAAATATATGATACAAAAGAGTTAGCTACACACTTAAATATAAGTGATAGAAGTGCTCGAAGAATTTTAAATAAATTAGTTTCAAAAGAACTAGCAAGAGTGTGTGCAAAGGGAACTAGTGAGGGGGTCGGTAGACCTAAAAACCTTGTAGAACTTTTATTTTAGTACAAAAAAGGGCTTATTAAAAGCCCTTTTTTTATTAATTATATAGTTCTATCGTATTTTTCTAAGAAGCTTAAGTACTCTTCTTTAGTCATTACAGGAGTGAAGTTATTTAATATTTCATTAGCTTCTTTTGCTCCATCAAATAATAAATCTACAACAGTCATAGCCATAGACTTTGCAGGTACTATGTATGCTAATTCTTCATCTACTATTTCATACTCTCTAGTATGAAGTGCCCCTTTTACACCACCTACCATTGGGTGAAGTGTTGGCATTAGATGAGATATATCACCAAAGTCAAATGAACCTGTAAAATCTCCACCGTCAACTATTTTTTCTGATTCTATTCCTAAATCAACTAAGTTATCACTAAATAATTTATCCATATCTCTATAACGAAGTATTGGTAAATATCCTGGTATTTCAGTTAATACTACCTCTGCTCCTACTGCATTACCACCTGCTATTAAAGCTCTATTTATTCTCTCACTAGCATCTATCATACCATCTATAGTTCTAGCTCTTACATATGATTCCATTTGAACATCAGCAGGTACAACATTTACTATATCTCCAGCTTTAGTTAAAATTGGATGGAATCTAACTCTTTCAGATTCTTTAAATGTTTCTCTTAGTGCATTTACATTATTTATAGCAAGCATTGCTGCATTTAAAGCATTTATTCCTTCATGTGGTGCTGAACCTGCATGTGATTCTTTTCCTATAAATTGAACTTTCTTTCCTATAAATCCATTACTTTCTGGACCTACTAATGCCTTATTTTCTCCCATATCTAATGAATGGAACATCATAGACATATCTATATCATCAAAATATCCTTTTTTAACAAGTTCTTGCTTTCCGCCAAAGTAAGTTATTTCACCTTTATCTTTTAATGATTGTCTATATTCTAACTCTATAAATTCTTCTGCTGGAGTAGCCATAAAAGATACTTTTCCATCAAGATTATCTAATACACCACTTTTAACTAATCCAACTGCAGCACCTAACATACCAGCTATTTGTATATTATGTCCACAAGTATGAGATGCTCCTATTTCATTAGAGTGTTTATGCTCTTTACAAGATATTCCGTCTAATTCCCCTAATATAGATACATGTGGTCCTTTTTTATCACTATTTGCAGTAGCCATACATCCTGTAACAGCTATATTTTTTTCTACTTCTAATCCTAATTCTTCACTTAAAAAGTTTGATACAGCTTCAGTAGTTTTATATTCTTTATATCCGTATTCTGGATTTTCATATATTCCACGACCTACTTCTATTATTTTATCTCTATTTTCATCTATTGTTTTTATAATTAATTCTTTTAATTTAGCTTTATTCATAATTAATTCCTCCCAAAATATATAAATATTTGTATTATATTAAACTATATAACCCCTTGCATTTTTAGTACTATATGTCCTATAGATGCACAAGCAAAGAATATTGTTGTGAAAACTACTAAAGATATAACTACTATTTTCCAAGACATTTTCTTTAATTCTTCTATTTTATTACCTACAGATATTCCAGCAAATGCTAGTAGCGGTGTAGTTATAGCCATAAAGTTTATATTTGCAACTTGTTCATTAAATACATCTGATACTGGATTTCCTGGTATACTAAGTATTAACCCTATTATTGTTGCAAATCCAAATGCAGGAAATATTGATTTTGGAAATAAATCTTTTAATATCATTGCTGCCATAGCTGCTGCTATCATTATTAACATTCCAGGAAGAGCTGTAGTTATTGCTACTCCCTTACTTATATATTGCCCTATTAAAATCATAGCCCCAACCATTAGCATGACTATAAGTTGATTAAAACTTTTTTTAACATTTATATTAGCAAACATTTTTTATCCCTCTCTTTATTAAGCTACTTTATTACTTGATGTTTTTTTAGACTTTCTACCTAACTTAGGCTCTAAAACTTTATATAACTTATTTGTAAATGGTAAAGTTATAAATACTAAGAATATTAATCCAGTTAAACTAGACATCATATTACTTGTAGCCCCATATGAAAGTATAGTATCAACCATAGCAGGATCAGCTGCTATTTCTGGTACTTTTGTAAGTGCTGCTGAAGCTGCAGTCATCATACTACCACTACCAACTCCTGTTGCCATACCAAGTGCATATGGATGAAGACCTGTATATATTGAAACAGAACCTAGTATAGAGAAGTATATAGTTCCTATTACTGTTCCCATTAAATATGTACCTAAAACACCACTACCTTCTGGTGAATTTATTCCGTATTTTTCAGATATAACTCCTAAAGAAGTTTCACGACTTATACTAGAGCAAGCCCCCACAGCTTCTCTTTTAAAACCAAATAGTAACGCTAAAGGAAGTGCTACTATAGGTGCTAATATATGTCCAAATTCTTGAGCTAAAAATGCTGGACCTGCTTGTATTATTTTTGCAAGGTTAGGACCAACTGTTGAACCATACTTTATACCAAGTAAAACAAGTGCGATACCAACAACATCTCCAGCTATATTTATTTCTTTTTCCCCAACCATTTCTTTTAATACTTTTATTTTCTTTCCTAATAAATCTGGTGTGATTATAATTCCTATAATTACTGCGTATAACATTGGGAATAATACTAAGGCTACAGAACCTAGCTTAACTGTATACTCTCCAATAAATTCGCACCCTACAACTATTAATAAAGTTGCAAGCATAACTTTCATAAGACTTTTGTTATTTTCCATATTTCCTCCCTAAAAAATATAAGTATTTAACTAAGACAAAGTTCCCCTTTTTAAGAATACGTTTGCCTATTTTCAAAAATAAAAACTTTACATAAAATATTTAAAGCTTTATTTTTGACATGTCATTAAGTTGTCCGTAATTAAAGAATAAAATATTTGGAGATTTTTGTCAATATATTTTTCATCTTAAATATTTGTATTTAAAAAATATTCATTTCAAAATGTTATTGACAAAATTTGTATAAAGTGATAAATTTTAAAAGTCAACTTTAGTATAGATTAACTTAATGTTAACTAATATCAAGAAAAGGGGTAGGTAAATTGAAGAAAAAATTAGTTGGTATCTTAGTAGCATCTAGTATGATGTTAATAGTTGGCTGTAGTGCAAAAGAAAGCAATAAAACGGAAGCTGAGGAAATCAAAAAAGTATTTGTATATGGTAGTTTAAGAAGTGATATGTTTAACTACGATATATATTTAGACGGAAAAGTAACGAAAAATGATAAAGCTACTATAAAAGGTGATTTATCCCATATAGAAAATAAGGGGTACCCTGCTGTAACACCAGGAAATGGTGAAGTAATTGGGGAGTTAATGGAATTTAAAGATTTTGATTCTACTTTAAAAGAATTAGATGAATTAGAAGCTTATGAAGTAGGAAAAGAAAATGAAAATGAATATAATAGAGAAATAGTAGATGTTAAGTTAGAGGATGGAACTACAGAAAAAGCTTATTATTATGAGTATAATCCTCCAGCTGAATACAATAAAGATGATAAATTAGTTCCAGTTAAACATGGAGACTGGAAAGTATATATGGAAGAAAATAATAAAAAATAATAATTATATTAAAAAATAACACTCCATGTATATTATATGGAGTGTTATTTTTTAATTATTTAATAAACTAATTTAAATATTATTTTCTATTTTCTAAGAATTTAACTAAGTTATTAACTGTAGCCATATCACTTCTTTCTAAGTCTGTTGGCTGAAGTACTATTCCTAATCTAGATTCTATTTCAAGTAATACTTGTATTATAGCTAATGAGTCTAAAAGCTCTGCTTCAAATAAATCAAAATCTAAATCATCTCTTATTTCATCACTACCTAAAACATCTTCAAATATTTCTATAACTGTTTCTTGCATTTTATGTCCTCCTTAAATTAAGCAAAATATCCTGAGAATATTAGTAGTCCAAAACATGCTATATTAAATGTTACAAATATTTGCACATATTCAAACCATTTCTCTTTTTTATGCTTTTTGTAGAATTTGGATTTTTTCTGATATATATCTGTAAGAACTAATGCTAGACCTTGATATATACCATATACTATATAAAACCATGTTAAACCATGCCAAAATCCCATAACTAACATTGTTATCATTTGAGCAACACGACCTGCTGTGGCTCTATTTTTAAATCTTTTCTTTCTCATAGAAGATATTAAATATCTTGAGAATATATAATCTCCAAACCATCTAGAAAGACTTATATGCCATCTTGTCCAGAATTCTTTCATATCTTTACTTATAAATGGTTTGTTAAAGTTATCTGGTGCTTTTATACCAAATATATAACTTGTACCTACTGCAAATAAACTGTATCCTCCAAAGTCAAAGAATAAATATAAACTATAAGCATACATATAGCTTAGTGCATTTTTAAAAGTTATATCAGTAGGTATTTTTGACATCCAGTAAACATTTATTAAAAATGCTATTACAAACTTATATCCAATCCCCATAAATATTTTTTTAATACCTGGAGCTAAATATTCATTTACATATTCGCTTCTTGATATATTTTTTTCTAATTCTTTTTCAAATCTTCTTGATCTATCTATTGGTCCTGAACTTAATGTTGGGAAAAATAGTACAAAGTAAATCATATCTAATAATTTTACTTCTTTTATTGCCCCATCATAAATTTCTATAACCATTTGTATTGTTCTAAAGTTTAAATAAGATATTCCTATAAAACCAATAGTCCCCATTGATGTATATGGTGATAATTTATTAATTATTATTGGAGACATTGATGCTAATAAAAATAATCTATATACAAGCTTACTGTCCGTTTTCTTTCTTACATATTCATATCCTTTAACTACTATAACTTCAATTACCATAAAGGCTATTAAGAATTTTAGGTGTACATTTACTCCAACTATTAAAAGTATCATAAATGCAGTTGCTATCATTCCATAGTACTTTATCTTTTTTTCACAAAGTCCTAATATTATAGCTGGTATTGACGTTAATAATAATATATAAAGATAAAAATAATCTCCATATTGTGAAAAAGTCATTAAATTTCCTCCATAAGTTTCTTTCTATCTATTTTTCCGTTTATGTTTGTTGGGAATTCATCTATAACCTTTATATTTCTAGGAATCATATATGATGGTATATATTTTCCTAATTCTTTTTTGATTATCATCCCATTTTTAAGATTGCTTAGGGAGTTCTTTTCCTTTAATTGTACTATACCTGTTAAGTATGCTATTTTTTCATCCTTATAAACTGGTATAACTACTGCATTTTTTATATTTTCAACTTTTCTTAAGTTGTTTTCTATATCTTCTATTTCTATCCTAAATCCATTTAATTTTATTTGGAAATCTTTTCTACCGTAGTAGTATATTCTTCCATCTAGAAGATATCCTATATCTCCGGTTTTATAAGCTCTATGTTTTACTCCATCTATTTCATCAAAGTAAAATACTTCATTAGTTTTTTCTTCATTGTTGAAGTATCCTTTTGAAACTGAAGGTCCTATTATTACTATTTCACCTTTTTCACCTTCACTTAGTTCATTTCCCTCTTCATCTATAATTTTTATCTTACAGTTTTCCATAGGGAATCCCACAGGTAAGCTTTTTTCATCTTCTACTAATTCCATAGTCATATCATTTACACTTACTCCAACAGTAGCTTCAGTTGGTCCGTATCCATTTATAACTCTAGTATTTTCAAATCTTTCTAAAAGTTCTTTTGTTAAACTCTTTGGAAGTGCTTCACCTATAAATATCATAGATTCAAGTTTTGGTAACATTTCACTATTAAAGCTCTTTTCTGTTACACAAACACCTGCAAATGATGGTGTTGAAACCCATACTGCCATATCAGATTCACCAAATTGTCTAAATAGTTCCTTGTAGTCTGCTAATACTTTCTTTGTTAAAGAGAATAAAGTAGCACCATGAACTAATCCTGGATATATAGATGTAACTGATAAGTCAAATGAATATGCTGCTTGATTCATTATTACTTTTTCACTTCCATCTATGTTTAAATATGGACTAATCCAATCAACAAAGCTATCTAAGTTGTTTGAACTTATTTGAACTCCCTTTGGTTTTCCTGTACTTCCTGATGTAAATAAGATGTATGCATTTTCATCATCTTTTACCCAGTTAGATTTATCTATTTCTTTATTTTCATATTTATTTATAATTTCTTTTAATTCATTTTCATTAACTACATTTAAGCCTTCTAAGTTTACTTCACTAAAGTTAAATACAACTTTTGGCTTAATTTCACCAGTTACATCATATACTCTATCTAGTGGGAAACTTATATCAAGTGGTACATATGCTCTTCCTGATTTTAGGGCACCTATCATACATGCCATTATCATATTTTCCTTGTTTCCATATATAACTATTGGTGTGTTATCTTCATGTATATCTTTTAAATATAAAGCTATTGCTTCTGAGTACTTATCTAAATCTTTATAAGAAAGACTTTCATCATTACATTTTAATGCTATCCTGTCTGTATTTGCGTATTTTTTTATACCTTCAATGATTTTCATTAGTAATCCTCCTTATTAAAATTCATTATATATAAATGGTAATTCTTTAAATGATGTAAATGTCATCACTAATATAGCCGCTATTATAACTATTGTTAATGTAATACTTATCATTAAGTATTTATTGTTGATCAAATTTTTTAAATAATTTTTCACAAACATCTACCCATCCTTTCGTACCAAGGTGCATAACATCCCTTAAGTAATACTTTTCAGTTTCTTTGTCTCTTAAATCTATAACATCAAAACCTTTTTGTTTTGCCATTTTCTCTGCTTTATCATAAAAAGCATGTCTTTCTTCTCTTGATATTCCTGTTAAGTTATAGAACTTGTCCATAGCTGGAAGCATAACAACTACTGGCTTTATTCCTAAATCTTTACATACTGATAATGTTAACTCATAATCATCAAATTCTCTTGATTCTAATAGATTAACATAATCGTATCTACCTTTCATTTTATCTAGGTTTTTACCAAAGTTTTTCTCATAGTACATTTTGTCTATACATAAATCATTGTTTCCAACTCTTTTTTTAGCATCTTCAATTGCTTGTTTTGTTTCATTTTCCCAGTTAATAGGCTCTCCTTTTTTAACTTCTTTTTTCTCAGGAGCTCTTAATAACTTTCTAAATAACATTCCCTTGTCTTTTAACACTACTTCAAATTGTCTTGCTTTAAAGTAAGGGTGTAATATAGTCTTTTCTACTTTTGAAATGAATGAATCACTAATATATAACTTTGCATATACAGCTTCTGGCTTAAACTCTCCAGATCCAGCTAATAGCTCAATTGTTCTTTTTGCAAACTCCTCTTTATTTTCCTTTGATATTTCAGGATTTTGTAAAAAGGCATAGAATTGAACAGGTGAAAATCTACCTTGATAATGTTGAGGTGTAACACCTTCTTTATCCATAAACCACTGCATAGAAAGTAGTAATACAACTTTTTTATCTTTTATATTAGGGTCTGTACTCCCAATTATAGTTGCATCTTGTAAATTTTGAGTATATGCCTTCCCTATTGTAAAAACTCCATTTTTACTTCTATTTGTATTGAAATAGTAAGTAGGATGTTGCTTTGTAGCAAGTCCTAGTTCTGATGAACCTATCATCATAATATCATTTTGTTTTAAAAGATGATTATTTAATATAATTCCCTTATCCTTTTCCGAGCTTAGAGGATAATTCATTACAGGAATTAAGTCTCTTTTATTTAATAGGTCTTTTATCTCATGGTCTAGGAATTTGTCTAGTCCGAATAAGAATATTCCCCCTATTAATATCGGCACAATGAAATAAGTTATTTTTTTCATATTTCTCTCCTCTAATTTAATCGTAATACCTAACTATTTTATTACTTTATCGACATATATTCAATAACACTTTTGTAACTTTATGTTTTTTTAAGGTATTTTTAAGGTTTTTTTAAATTATTTTTAAAATCATTTTACACTTAAATATTTTATTTTTATCATATTTCAAATAAAAAATATAAGTTTTTTATAATTTTTCTTTTAGTTAGTAAAAATTTGCATATCAAAAAAGTATAGATATATATCTATACTTTTATCTTTTGTATTATTTTTTTAGTTTTTAATAGTTTTATATAAAAAAACCTTAATTATTTAAGTTTAGTTATTTTTCTAA
>NZ_JADOZQ010000006.1:0-180838 GCF_015669105.1 Romboutsia sp. D33t1_170424_H2
CCTTCATCGCTCACGCGGCGTTGCTGCATCAGGCTTTCGCCCATTGTGCAATATTCCCCACTGCTGCCTCCCGTAGGAGTTTGGACCGTGTCTCAGTTCCAATGTGGCCGATCACCCTCTCAGGTCGGCTACTGATCGTCGCCTTGGTAAGCCGTTACCTTACCAACTAGCTAATCAGACGCGGGTCCATCCTGTACCGCGAAAACTTTGATATTTTTACCATGCGATAAAATCATATTATCTCGTATTAGCATACCTTTCGGTATGTTATCCGTGTGTACAGGGCAGGTTACCCACGCGTTACTCACCCGTCCGCCGCTCTTCTCCGAAGAGAATCGCTCGACTTGCATGTGTTAGGCACGCCGCCAGCGTTCATCCTGAGCCAGGATCAAACTCTCAAAATAAATTCTTCGAATTTATATCGCCAACGAAATTGTTTCACATACGTTCAACAACATCCGTTGCTAAAATAAATTTGACTACCTGCTCAGACTATCATTATCTGAATATCTGGCTTGGTTTGTTTTCGATTCTTTAAGAATCAGTTATATAAATTAACCTACTGTTTAATTTTCAAAGTTCTTACTGTCCTCTCTTGGACAAGTACTACTATATCATCTTATTTTTATATGGTCAACACTTTTTTTAAACTTTTTTATTTTTTTCATTTTTTCTCAATATTTTGTATCAATATTTTTTATAAAAAGCAAGTAATAATCTAGATTTAGGTTATTTTTATTATATTATGTATTAATAAAATTTTTTAAAAATATTTTTATTTGTATTTTTAAATTCTATAAGTTTTTTAATATAAATAAAAGATGAGTATTTTGACAAAATAGATATAATAATTATTATTATTTAATCTATATAATGTATAAATTTAAAGCTTTATTTTAAATTCATATATTTAACTATAGTTTTGTAAACATATGTCAAAAAAGATGTTATAATGCTTATAATAGGTTAGTTAGGAGGGAATTTTATGTATAACGACAGCAATCAAGAATACAAAAAAGACGTACTTAGGTTAGCTTTATTTCTTGGTGAACTTATGCTAATAAATGGGGCTGAAACTTATCGTGTAGAGGATAGCGTTATTAGAGTTTGTAAGTCGAGGGGTTTTAATCATATTAGCGTATTTGCAACTCCTACCGCTATCATCATATCAGATGATAGATTTGATGGTTTATCCTTCATGAAAACGATTAGAAACCGTGGAATAAACTTAAACAAAATTTCTCTACTTAATAATTTTTCTAGAGAGTTTGTTAATGCAAAGGATATGCCTATAAAAGATGCTTTAGCAGAGCTTAAAGTTCTTGGGGAGACTCCTGAACATCCGCCTAAATTAGTTTACATAGCCACAGGTTTAGCATCTGCTTCTTTTGCTTGTGTTGTTGGGGGTAATAATTTAATTAATTTCATATTTACAACTATAATATCTATACTAGCAGTTATATGTTATAAAAAAATTATGAAGATAAGTAATATACCAGCCTTTTCTAGTTTAATAGCTTCAGTATTTATAGCTTTAACTGGGGTTTTAATAACAGAACTTGGTTTCTTAGCAACACCTAAAACCCTAATAGTTGGTTCTATAATGCCACTACTTCCTGGAGTATCTTTTATAAAAGGTATACGTGATTTAATTGCAGGGGATTTAATTTCAGGAGTAGCACGTGCTTTTGATGCAGGCTTAACTGCTATTTCTATAGCTTGTGGTGTTGGTCTTGTTCTAGATTTATGGCTTAAGTTTGGAGGTGCATTCTAATGACTGATATGAGTTTAGTTTGGCATTTTATATTTTCAGCATTTTCTACTGTTGGATTTGCTGTATTTTTAAATGGACCTATATCTACACTAGTTCCAGCAGGAATTACTGGAGGTATAGGGTGGACAATGTATTATTATTTAATGGGAATTACTTCTAATGCAATAATTTCAAACTTCATAGCTACTCTAATTGTTGCTTTTATAAGTGAAATGCTTGCTAGGAAATTAAAACATCCTGCAATATTATTTGTAATACCAGGTATAATACCTTTAGTTCCTGGACTTGGAATGTATAATACTATGCTTTATCTAGTTCAAAGAGATTATGATATGGCTGTATCAGTTGGTACAGATGTATTATTTTCTGGGGCCGCTATAGCACTTGGAATATTAGTTATGACTTCTTTTGTTAGAACTATAAATATATTCAAACTAAAGAAAATGGCAGCATTAATTCAAAAGGTTAATAAATAATTGCTTAGATTTTAATTATAAAACCTTTATAAAAAAGCTATGAAAATAGAGTTTAATTCTATATTCATAGCCTTTTTATTAATATATGAGCATGATTGACTATATACTATAAAGAAATATCTTTTCCACTTGATACTATATCCGTAATTATAGGTATATACTCTCTGCTCTCTCTAAATTTTTTATCTCTTTTTTTAAGTATAAAAAAAACAATCATCATAGTAGTAATACCCACTATAAAACTTATAACTTCTATACTACTTGTCATACTTATGCTATTTAATATAAAATATGTAGCTATTGTTCCAATCAAAAGACCTGCTAATGGAGTAAGATATACTAAAAAGGCTGCTTTTAATACATTTACACCATCCATATTTACTTTTACCCTATCTCCAACTTTAGCACCTATGTTATTATCAACTTCTACCACTATGTCTTTTGATTCTGAACTAGTAACACATTTTCCACAAGCTGCACAAGCAGAATGCCTTTGCATTTTTAGCTTAGCAGTATTTTTATCTAAAATCTCTATTATATACCCTTGTTGTTCCACAAAACCACCCCTATTTTGTAAACTTAGTTATAGTACCCATTAATTCATTTATAACATCTTCTGTAACTTCTTCATTACCGCTTTTTATGGTGTGAGAAACACATCCTTTTATATGATTTTCAAGCACTATTGTACCCACTTTGTTTATAGCAGATCTAATTGCCGATATTTGGACCAATATATCTACACAATACCTTTCTTCTTCTATCATATTTTGAATACCTTTAACTTGTCCCTCTATTCTTTTAAGTCTTTTTATAAGAGCTTCTTTATCATTTGACTCAGCTAATTTTCTTTCCATATGTTCACCTCTTTTATTGATATATATATTATAGCTTATTTTTATTTTTTCGATGTGGATTTAATTCAAACTATCTAATACTTTATACGAATTTTTTAGAAAATATAGCCTACTAATCATTTTTAATTACAAAATAAATAGTTTTTAATAATGATTAGTAATTATATTATATAATATAATTATTAAATTCTAAATATTTTTCATATTTATATCTTAATTATAATACTATTTTACTCTTTTAAGTATAGTTTTAGCTTATTATGTTGATTATATTAATAGATTACTTTTAAAGGAGATTCTAATATGGATACTAATTCTAAATCAAATGCTAAAAAAGCTTTAAATAACTTAAGAATGGAAGTTTCATCTGAACTTGATTATTACGATAGCTCAGATAATAAAACAACTAATAAATATTCACAAGATACTTTAGATGATCATGCTAAAAATTTATTATCTGGAGATAAAGCATATAACATGGAGGGTACTAAACCTTATGCGGGTGGAGAAAGATCCGTTGAAGGTGGAGAAAAGATGCTTGTAAGCAAGTACTATTCTCAAAATAATATTAAATAGTCAAACTTAAATTATAATTTTTATGTATCCACTAGGTTTATACCTTGCTCAAAAATAAATAAATAAAGAAAGTGCCTCTTAATAATCTATCTTGAGGCACTTTCTTTGCTATAATATACAAAATTTGTATATTACTTGTTTATTTCAACTTTTATATTTAATTCTTTTAATTGCGCTTCTTCAGCTACTGCTGGAGCATTAGTCATTGGACATACTGCACTTTGGTTTTTAGGGAATGCTATAACATCTTTTATGTTAGTAGTTCCTGCAAGTATCATAACTAATCTATCAAGTCCAAATGCAATTCCTGCATGAGGAGGAGTTCCATACTTAAATGCATCTAATAAGAATCCAAATTTCTCTCTAGCTTCTTCTTCAGTAAATCCTAATGCTTTAAACATTTTTTGTTGAACGTCAGCGTTAAATATTCTAACACTTCCTCCACCAACTTCGTATCCGTTTATAACTATATCGTAAGCCTTAGCTCTTAAAGATGCTTTGTCATCTCCTTCAAGCTTTTCTATATCTTCATCCATTGGAGAAGTGAATGGATGATGTTTAGCTACCATTCTTCCAGTTTCTTCATCTTCTTCAAATACAGGGAATTCAGTTACCCATAACATTTTGTATTCATTGTTGTCTAATAAGTTAAGTCTTCTAGCAACTTCAAGTCTAACTTGACCTAATGCATCAAATACTACAGAGTTTTTATCAGCAACGAATAATAATAAGTCGCCTTCTTTAGCATTCATTCTGTCAAGTATAGCTGTTAATTCTTCTTCTGTGAAGAACTTAGCTATTGGAGAAGTAACCTCTCTGTTAGCTCCTATTCTCATCCAAGCAAGACCTTTAGCTCTGTAAGTCTTAGCATGGTCTTCTATTTTACTTAATTGCTTTTTACTTATTTCATCAGATTTACCTTCAACATTTATACCTCTAACGCTCATTCCATCTTTAGTAGCATTAGCAAATACTCCAAATCCACAGTTTTCTACTAAATCAGATATATTAGTTAATTCGTATCCAAATCTAGTATCAGGCTTATCACTTCCGTATCTTTCCATAGCTTCAGCATATGTCATAACTGGAAGTGGTAATGCTACATCTACATTTAATATTTCTTTAAATATAGTTTGCACCATTTTTTCCATTATTGCCATAACATCTTCTTGTTCAACAAAAGACATTTCACAGTCTATTTGAGTAAACTCAGGTTGTCTGTCTGCTCTTAAGTCTTCATCTCTAAAGCACTTAACTATTTGGAAGTATCTATCCATACCACTTACCATTAATAATTGTTTGAATAATTGTGGTGATTGTGGTAAAGCATAGAATTTACCTTCATTAACTCTACTTGGTACAAGATAATCTCTAGCACCTTCTGGAGTTGGCTTTATTAAGAAAGGTGTTTCTATTTCACAGAAGTTATTTTCTGTTAAGTAGTTTCTTACTATATTTGCAACCTTACTTCTTAACATTAAAGTCTTTTGCATAGATGGCTTTCTTAAATCTAAGTATCTATACTTAAGTCTTAATTCTTCTGATACATTATCATCATCTTTTATATATATTGGTGGTGTTTGAGATTCATTAAGTATTCTAAGTTCAGTAGCAAATACTTCTATATCACCAGTTGGCATGTTAGGGTTTTTAGATGATCTTTCACAAACTTTTCCCTTAACAGCTATAACATATTCAGAACCTAACTTTTCAGCCTTAGCAAAAGCTTCAGCATTAACGTCAGTATCAAATATTATTTGGCATAATCCACTTCTATCTCTTAAGTCAACAAATACTAATCCACCTAAGTTTCTTTTCTTTTGAACCCATCCCATAAGGACAACTTCTTCATTTATATTGTTTTCTCTTAAGTCCCCACAATAGTGAGTTCTCTTTAATCCGTTTAGAGTTTCCATTATTTACCCTCCAGGCTTTCTTTAAATTTCCTATAGCACATAATAAACTATATTTATTTAAAAATTATTGATATATAATCTTTGTATATGTGCTTCAAAAGTCTTTCTTTAAGACCTTTTGTATAAGACTTATTATAATTTAATATTTTATCATTACTGCAATTTACTTGTCCATTTAAAATTGGCTTTCTATAATTTATGATATATCATTTATTATATTTAAAATTGTATAGTAATTTATAAATTATAATCTTTCCTTTAATTCTTTAACTATATCACTTAGTTTTATAGTAGTTTGCTCTGATGTAGCCATATTCTTAAGTGTAGCACTATCATTTTCTAACTCATCATCACCTATAACTATAGTGAATTTTGCATTTATTTTATCTGAGTACTTAAATTGTGCCTTAACGCTTCTATCTAAGTGGTCATTTTCAGCACTTATATGTTCACTTCTTAAATCTTTTAATATTTTAAAGCTCTTAGTTTTAGCTTTATCTCCTATTGTTACTATGAATATATCCATAGCATGTGGATTTTCGATTTCTATATTATTATTTTCTAAAGTTAATAATAATCTTTCAACTCCTAGACCAAATCCTATACCACTAACTCCTTTAGGTCCTCCAATTTGTTCTACTAGTCCGTCGTATCTTCCTCCACCACAAACTGTACTTTGAGCACCAATATCATTTGATATTATCTCAAAAGCAGTTTTCTTGTAGTAATCAAGTCCTCTAACAATTTTTTTGTCAACTACATAGTTTATTTCCATTTCACTTAAGTACTCTTGTACTTTTGCAAAGTGTTCTCTACAATCATCACATAAGTGATCTACCATAAAAGGTACATCTTGTAAGTTTTCTTGACATGTAGGATTCTTACAGTCTATAACTCTCATTGGGTTTTTATCTTTTCTTTCTAAGCAAGTTTCGCATAATACATCTGCTTTTGAATCTAAGTATGCTTTTAGTATTTCGTTGTATTTAGCTCTACAAGTTGGACATCCAACAGAGTTTATGCTAACCACTAAATCTTTAAGACCAACTTCATTGAAAAATTGAACAGCTAAAGCTATTACTTCTGCATCTAATGATGGTTTGTCACTTCCTAAAGCTTCTATTCCAAATTGGTGGAATTGTCTTTGTCTTCCTGCTTGTGGTCTTTCATATCTAAAACAAGGTGTCATATAAAATAACTTTGTTGGTTGAGTTTCTGCATATAATTTATTTTCTATAAATGCTCTAACTACACCAGCAGTTCCCTCTGGCTTTAAAGTTATATCTCTTTTACCTTTATCTTCAAAAGAATACATTTCCTTTTGTACTATGTCAGTTGTATCTCCAACACTTCTTTTGAATAATTCTGTATGTTCAAATATTGGAGTTCTCATTTCTTCGTATCCAAATAATGCACATACCTCTCTAAATTTATTTTCAACATAATTCCATTTGTAAGCATCTTTTGGAGTTATGTCCTTAGTTCCTCTTGGAGCTTTAGTTAACATTTTTGTATATCTCCTTTCTCTTTCTTTCTATCATTTCATCAACTCTGTCTATATATTGCTCTACATTTTTAACATTGTCAACTCTTTCTATTCTATCTTCATCAACATATACAAATTTTGATATAGATCCAGCACCTACTGCATAGTTACTTTGCTTTTCTTCCATTATTTGAATGTTATATATACATTCATAACCTTCTTTAGCATATCCTATGTTTTCTAGATTTCCTAACATATGCTTTTGACGGTACATATAATATGGATTAAGTCCCATATCACGAGCATATTCCATTGATAAATCTATCATTTTTATCATTTCTTCATATCTTGTAAGTTCGTATTTATCTAGATTTTCTTTTAGATTAGATGCTCTTTTTACAGCTAATGTATGTACTGTTAAACTTTCTGGTGAAAGTTTTTTGATTTCTTCTAAAGTATTTCTAACCATATCTAAATCTTCATCTACAAGACCTAATATGATATCCATATTTATATTATCAAATCCTATTGCTCTTGCCATATTAAAACAATCTACTATATCAGCTACAGTATGGTCTCTACCTATTTTAGCTAATGTTTCATCATTCATAGTTTGAGGATTTATACTTATTCTATCTACATTATGCTTTTTAAGAACTTCTAATTTTTCTCTAGTTATAGTATCAGGTCTTCCTGCTTCTACTGTAAATTCTTTTATTGTACTTAAATCTAACTCTTTAAATAAAGCAGTTATTAAAGTATCTAACTCTTCTTTTTCTAAAGCTGTTGGAGTTCCTCCGCCAATATATAGTGTTTCTATTTCTTTATTAGTGTCTTTTAATATTTTAGAAAGTCCCTTTATTTCTTCTATAAGCTTATCTACATATTCTTTTCTTAAATGTCCAAATTGCTTTAATGGATTTGCTGGGAATGAACAATAATAACATCTTGTTGGACAGAATGGTATACCTACATATAAAGAAATTTTATTTTTATCTATTGGATATATAAATATTCTTTCTCTCTTTGCAATTTCTAAGCTTAAGTCTATTTTTTCATCCATTATATAGTATTTTTCTTTTAATATTTTTCTTATAGACTCTTCATCTACACCTTGATCTAATAGAGTGTGTACTATCTTAACAGGTCTTATACCTGTTAGTATCCCCCAAGGTACATATGAGTTTAATCTATTTTTTAAAACTTTAAATATACTTCTTTTTATAGTTTCTTTTGTAGCTTTTTTTATTTCTTGTTCATTTAATCCACTTATGTTTATATGGTCTCTAAACTCATACTTTAAATCATAATTTTCATAGTATTCAGTTTTAGCGATTATTGTATCATTATATTTTAATAATGTATTTGTTAATATTCTTCCGAAGCTTTTTCTTTCTACAAATTCAAAATCCGTAGTAAATAGTTTTATTAATTCAGCTACTTCGTATTTATAATCATGTCCTTTTAAAACTACACCTATCATTTTCTTGCTCCTTCTTAACATAATAGTTAAATTTACTTTAAGTTACTTAAATGCCTAAAAGATAGCTAATATAGCTATCTTTTAAAACTTTAGTTATATATTATCCATAAGTTATTGGAGCAATTATTTTTTATCTGCTCATATATGGATTGCTCGTCTTTTCTATTCCTAAAGTAGAACTTGGTCCATGACCTGGATAAATTTTAACGTCATTTTCATATTTTGATAATTTCTTAAGAGATTTTTCTAACTCTTTATAACTTCCTCCAATAAAATCTGTTCTACCTATACTTCCTGCAAATAAAGTATCTCCAGTAAACATATCATCATTGACTCTTATACACATTCCACCTTTTGTATGTCCTGGTGTATGTATAAATGATAGTTTTAAATTACCTAATGTTAATTTCTCTTTATCATTTACATATATGTCAGCATCTAATTCTTGTGGTCCGCAATGAGGCATCATACAACTTAAATTTTTTCTATTATCATTTAATAGCTCTTTTTCATCAGTATGTGCAACTACCTTAGCACCTGTCTTTTCTCTTATAGATTTTACTGCACCTATATGATCTCCATGTCCATGAGTTAATAATATATACTCAAGTGTTAAACCATTATTTTTTATATAATTTAATATCTTATCTTCTGCTCCACCTGGGTCTACTACTGCACATTTTTTAGTTTCTTCATCTACTAATATATACATATTTTCACCAAAGCTTGGTTCAAGTATTTTTTCTATTTTCATTTTTAAATCCCCCTAGAAAGCTTTATTTGACTCTAATAATATTGTAACTGGTCCATCATTAGTTAAATCTACCATCATATGAGCACCAAACTCACCAGTTCCAACTACTATATCATTATTCTTTGCTTTTTGTACAAACTCTTCATAAAGTTTAGTTGCAACATCTGGTCTTGCTGCATTTGTAAAGCTTGGTCTTTTTCCTTTTCTACAATCACCATATAAGGTAAATTGTGAAACCACTAAAAGTTCTCCACCTACATCTTTAAGAGATAAGTTCATTTTTTCATTTTCATCTTCAAAAATTCTTAGGTTTAGTATTTTATCTATCATGTAATCAACATCTTTTGATGTATCTTCATGAGTCACTCCAAGTAAAACAAGTAGTCCCTTGTTTATTTGGCCTGTAACACGATCACCTACTGTAACTTTAGATGATGATACTCTTTGTACAACTGCTCTCATAGTCCTTCCTCCTAGTTTATTACTCTATATACATCTTCTATTCCTGGTATAGATTTTATCTTTTTCATTAATAAATTTAGCTCATCTATATTATCAACTTCAATAAGTAGATTAACATTTATAATACCTTCTTTTCCTTTTCTGGCATTTATACCATTAAATCCTACTTTTTCAACTGCTACAGCATGAGTTATATCATTAATTATACCTTTTCTATCTACACCTTTTATTTGAATTTCTGCTTCAAATCTACTACTTTCCGAGTTACACCATTCAACTTCTAATAATCTATTTTTAAAGAAGTCTCCATTTACATTTGCATTAGGACAGTCTTTTCTATGAACAGCTACACCTCTACCTTTTGTAACATATCCTACTATTTCATCACCTGGAAGTGGATTACAACATTTTGCAAATCTAACTAATATATTATCAAGTCCTTTTACTGTTACTCCTTGAGATGTATTCTTTCTCTTTTTCTTATATTCAGAATCTGTTAAATTGTGATTCTTTAAGTCCTCTACAGCATTTGCTTCTTGTTCTTTTTTAGTTTTTTTGACTTCTTTTTCGTATAATTCTCTTACCTTTGGAACAACTTGTGATGCCATTATTCCACCATAACCAATAGTAGCTATTAAATCCTCTACAGTTTGTTGATTGAATTTTTTAGCCACTTGACCTAGGTACTTTTCTATACAAGCTTCTTTTGCTGGTATATTATATTTTTTAAATTCTTTTTCAAGTATTAAATTTCCACGTTCAATATTTTCTTCTCTTCTTTCCTTTTTAAACCACTGTCTTATTCTACTTTTAGCATTTGGTGTTTTTACTATATTAATCCAGTCTCTACTTGGTCCATTTGAATTTGAAGAAGTTAATATTTCTACTATATTTCCGTTTTGTAATTTATAATCGATAGGAACTATTCTTCCGTCTATCTTAGCTCCAACGCATTTATTACCTACATTAGTATGCACTCTATAAGCAAAATCTATTGGAGTTGCACCTGCCGGAAGTTCTATAACGTCCCCCCTTGGAGTGAATACATAAACTTGACTACTAAATACATCATCTTTAAGAGCATCTAAAAACTCTTGAGGATCTTTTAAGTCTTTTTCCCACTCCATCATTTGTCTTAACCATTGAAGTTTCTCTTCAACATTTTGTCTTGTATCTTGAGTTTTACCTTCTTTATATTTCCAGTGAGCTGCAATCCCGTATTCAGCTATTTGATGCATTTCTTTTGTTCTTATTTGTATCTCTACAGGCTCTCCATCTGGCCCTATAACAGTGGTATGAAGACTTTGATACATATTAGGTTTTGGCATTGCTATATAATCTTTAAATCTTCCTGGAATTGGCTTCCATAATGTATGTACCATTCCAAGTACTGCATAACAATCTTTAACATTATCTACTATTATTCTGACTGCTGTTAAATCGTAAATTTCTTCAAATCCCTTGTCTTTGTTTTTCATCTTACTGTATATACTATAAAAATGCTTAGGTCTTCCATATACATTGTATGGTATATTTACAGATTTTAATTTTTCATCTAGTATACTTAAAACTTTTTTTATATACTCTTCCCTTTGACTTCTTTTTTTAGCTACTTTTTCAACTAATTCATAGTATCCATCTGGATCTATATATCTAAGTGCTAAATCTTCTAATTCCCATTTTATTTTAGAAATACCTAATCTATTTGCTATTCCCCCATAGATTTCAAGTGTTTCTTTTGCTTTTGATTTTGCTTTTTCTGGAGGCATAAATTTTAAAGTTCTCATGTTATGAAGTCTATCTGCTAATTTTATAAGTATAACTCTTATATCCTTAGCCATAGCCATAAACATTTTTCTTAGATTTTCTGCCTGTGTTTCTTCTTTTGATTGATACTTAATTTGTCCAAGTTTAGTTACTCCGTCCACTAAATTGGCAATTTCTTGAGAAAACTCTTTTTCTATATCTTCATAAGTATAGTCCGTATCTTCAACAACGTCATGTAATATTCCTGCTGCTATAGTTTCTATATCAAGTTCCATGTCTGCTAGTATATTGGCAACTGCTAGAGGATGAATGAAATAAGGTTCACCAGACTTTCTAAATTGACCTTCATGTGCTTTTTTACCAAGATAATAAGCTTTTTTTACTAAATCTATATCAGCATTTGGAGCATAACCTTTTATTTTTTCTATTAATTCTTGTAATTCCTTATCATGCATAATACCACCTATTTTACATATGTAATTTTATAAAGCCTCATTCATTTACTCAAAGAAACAAAACCCTATATTAATTTAATACCTTTTTAATCCTATTGTATAAACATTTTAATTCTTTATACTAAAATAGTTGGTATAATACCAACTATTTTAGTAATGCCTTTAAGCACCTTTGTAAAATAATCTAATTTATTAATATTTTATTAGAGAATTTACATCGTATTTAGATAGCTTTTCTCTTCCATTTAAGGACTCTAATTCTATTAAGAATTGCATAGATACAACTTCTCCACCTAATTTTTCTATTAGAGCCGCTGCAGCTTCCATAGTTCCTCCAGTAGCTAGTAAGTCATCAACTATTGCTACTCTTTGTCCTGGCTTTATAGCATCTTTATGTATTTGTAAAGTGTCACTACCATATTCTAATCCGTACTGATAGCTTTCTGTTTCATATGGTAATTTTCCTGGTTTTCTAACTGGGACAAATCCAACTCCCATTCCATAAGCAACTGGAGTTCCTGTTAAGAATCCTCTCGCTTCAGGTCCTACTACTATGTCTATGTTTTTATCTTTTAAATTTTTTATAAATTCGTCTATAGCATATTTAAAAGCTTCTCCGTCTTGCATTAATGTAGTTATATCCTTAAAACTTACTCCTTCTTTTGGGAAGTCTTTGATTTCTCTTATCTTTTGTTTTAAATCCATTACAATTGCTCCTCCTAATAACTTTCTCTGTATTTCTCGTTAAGAGTTTTTAAGTTTTTAAGTATTTTACTTTCATCTAAGTTTAATTTTTTGTCTGGTTTTGGTAATAACTTTATATGTATAGATTTTGTATTTAGTAAGTTATCATATACAAACTCAAAATCTAATAGTAACAATTCTTTAAACACTTTTAATATTGTAAATACTTTTAAAGGTATCATGTTAAATACCTTCTTTATATCCTTAAAATCAACATTTATTTCTTTATTTGAAAGCATAAATTTATATACGTATATAAATTCTTCTCTTTCTGGAATTAAATTATTTACAATATTGTTTAGATATAGTAAATCCGTTTGACTATAATATTTGATAATTATAGCCTCATTATTCGCTTTTTCGTATAAATGAGAATAGTCCCCCATATTATACAAATAATCATAAAGAATAATATTATTATATCTTTTTATATTAATTTTTTCAATATTTGGAGAGAATATAAGCTGCAGTTTATCACTATTTGACATAATTTCGTTGTAGTTTATATCAAATCCATCTATTATATCTTCATCTACTAATGATATATCTGATATAGCTTTATAAAACCCATTTATAGTATTTGCTATAACTAATGTATCTTTAGTTATGTAATCAAATATATTAATATCTTTATTTCCACTTATCATTTCTTCTATATTATCAAATCCAAATTTTTCATATAATGAATTTTTATCAACTTCTTTTATATCGTATAAGCAATTTTCATTAGGTATAGTCTTTGAAAATAGTTCAATAATATCTTCATTTGTACTACTATTTTTAGGATAAGACATTCTTATATCTTTTAATAAAAGCTGAATACTTCTTCTTCCCATAAAATTATTTTCATCTAATTGAAAAAGTACATCTACCTTATCTCCTGGCATATATCTTTCTTTAAGGTATGCCATATTAAATCCTATACATTCATAAGACTTTTCTTTTTCTATAGTAAACTTTATATGTTGTTTATTTTTACCCATAGTTATTATACTTTTAAGTATTGCATCTCTTACTATGAATCTAGGGTTAGGGTTATTTAATCCATATGGCTCTAGCTTATGAAGTTCTTCTACTAATTCTAAACTTATAGATTCTTCTTTTAATTCAAGTTCAGCTTTTACATTTTCGATTAAGTCTTCTTCAGTAAGTTCATACTCTGCAAACTTATTAACTTCATTAGAAAGCTTGTCTATGTTTTCTTTATCTAAAGATAAACCTGCTGCTTGTTCATGCCCACCAAACTTATTTAATAAATCTTTACATCTTACAAGTGCATCAAATATACTAAACCCTTTTATAGATCTAGCTGAACCTGTAGCTTCACCATTTTCTATAGTTAATAGTATTGTTGGCTTGTAATATTTTTCTGTAAGCTTTGATGCAACTATACCAATAACTCCATGTTGCCACCCTTCATTAGCTATAACTAAAACTTTATCAGTCTTGTACTTTTCATTAGCCTCTATTATAGCCTCTGCTTCTTGATACATTTTTCCTTCTATTAACTGTCTTTCGTTATTTTTCTCTTCTAGTAACATTGCTATTTCTTTAGCTTTTTCTGTATCTTTTGTAGTAAATAATTCAACACCTAACATTGAGTATCCAAGTCTACCTGATGCATTTATTCTAGGTCCTATAGAAAATCCTATATGAGATGAACCTATTTTTTCTGTTTCAACTCCACAAACCTTTATAAGCTCCCTTAAGCCTATATTATTGCCCTTAGACATAAGAGTTAAACCATTTTTTACTATTATTCTATTTTCGTCTACTAGCGGTACTATATCACATATAGTAGCTAGGGTTGTTATTTCTAAATATTTATATAAACTATTTTTAAATTCTTCTTTAGGAGTAAGTGCTTGTATTAATTTAAAGGCAACACCGCATCCACAAAGCATATCAAAAGGATAGTTACAATCTTCTTGTTTTGGATTTATAACAGCTAGAGCATTAGGTATTTCACTTTGACACTCATGATGGTCTGTTATTATAACATCTATACCTAATTCATTTGCTATTTTTACTTCCTCTACAGATGTAATACCACAGTCTACACTTATCATTAGGTTACATCCTTGATTATGTATGTGTCTTATAGCTTCTTCATTTATGCCATATCCTTCTTCTAATCTATTTGGTATGTAATAATTAACTGGATAGTTAATAGAGTCAAAATATAAACATAATATTGAGGTAGAAGATACTCCATCTACATCATAATCTCCATATATCCATATGCTCTCTTTAT
Organism: Romboutsia sp. D33t1_170424_H2; assembly: GCF_015669105.1. NCBI lineage: Bacteria > Bacillati > Bacillota > Clostridia > Peptostreptococcales > Peptostreptococcaceae > Romboutsia > Romboutsia sp. D33t1_170424_H2. The sequence goes on from NZ_JADOZQ010000006.1 coordinate 15,005, forward strand.
TGTCTATAGCTTTTTTTATTCTATCTACGGCTTTATCCATGTCCTTCATTAAAAATGGGTCTCTTAAATATTCTAATGATGGATTCATAAATATTTCTGCATCTTTTTCGTTATTTATTTCCCTATTTTTTAAAATTTGACTAATTTCCGGGGAAATTTTTAATTTTTTACTTAATTCGCTTTCACATACATCTCCCGTATGTTTAAGTGTCCATTTTTTATTGAACATAACTTATCCCCCTCTATTTCTTTTTATATTGAATTCTTATAATTTTGACTACTATTAATATACCTATTATAAATGATATAAAGAAACCGCTTAATGCAGTAAACCTTATCCATATATTATTAGTTATATTAGGTGATGAAATTATAAGTGAGGAACCGACTATTATAGCAGCTAATACTAAACTTAAAGACACTTGTGTAGTTAGATCCCTCATTATTTCCTCTAGTGAAGCAAACTTTATGTCTTCTAATTGAATTTTTATATTGTTTTTTTCTATATTTCTAAGTATACCTCTCATTTGCTTAGGTATAGTTTTCATATCTGATATTATCTCTTCTGTCATATGTTTTGACTTTAAGAAAGCATTTTGAGGATTAAATTTATTTATATAATAATGCTTCATAAATTCTTTACCTATAGATGACACGGAGAAGTTTGGATTTAAATCTCTTCCAGTTCCTTCTAGGGTTATTACTGCTTTTGCAAGTGTAGAAAGCTGTGATGGTATTGATACTTTATATCTTCTAAAGAATCTAAATACTTCATTCATAATATCCGATATATTTATTTTTTCTATTGGAACATCATAATAATAATGAATTAAATATAATAAATCTTGTCTTAGCCCAATTATATCCACTTCATTATTTATAACATCCATCTCTGTTAATATATATATTACCCTATCTACATTCTTCTCTACCAGAGCTACTGCAATTTCATTTAAAGCATTTAGTGTATTTCTATCTACTATTCCTACCATCCCAAAATCAATGTAAGATATAGTGTTTTGACTAACCACAAAAATATTGCCTGGGTGTGGGTCAGCATGAAAAAAGCCATACTCAAATACTTGCTTAAATAAAGACTTAATCCCTATATCACTTATTATCTTTGTGTCCCAATTAAGTTCCTTTATTTTCTCTGCATCATTTAGTTTTATACCTATAATTTTTTCCATTACTAATACTTTTTTTGTAGTAAATTCTCCATAGATTTTAGGTATATAAACTTCTCTACTATTTTCAAACATTTTCCTAAACTTCATAGCATTTATAGCTTCAAAGTTGTAATCTAGCTCTCTCATTAATTGAGTTTGAAACTCTTCAATTATCTGTATAACGTCTATAGAGCTATGTTTATTTGAATCTTTAAATGCTAAAACCATTCCCTTTAGTATTTCTAAATCTGATTTTATCCTACTTTCAATATTAGGTCTTTGTATCTTTATTATTACATCTTCTCCATTTTGAAGCTTGGCTTCATATACTTGCCCAATAGATGCCGCCCCTATTGGATTAGGATTAAATTCATTAAATACTTTTTCTATATCTAGACCTATTTCTTCTTTAAATATCTCTTTAGCAATATCCGTATCAAAAGGTTCTACACTATCTCTAAGCAAAGATAATTCATCTATTATATCTTGGTCTAACAAATCTTTTCTAGTACTTAAGATTTGTCCTAACTTAACATAAGTAGGTCCTAACTCTTCAAAAGCTCGTCTTATCTTTTCCCCCGTAGACATTTGTTTTATTTCTTCAGATGGATTGGTTATAGGTATTTTATATGCTACACCTTCAATATTTAATTTTTCTACTATATAAGAAAACCCATATTTAATTAATATGCGTATAATTTCTTTGTATCTTTTTATATTTCTGTAACTTATTCTCACTCTTATCAGCTCCATCTTTTATTGACTTAAGTAAACAATAAAAGGGCAATATTAAAATTGCCCTTTTAGTTTTCTTATTTATGATTATTTGCAGTTTCTACATATTTTAATGCTGATTTTTTAAGATTTTCTTTTTCTTCATGTGTTAGTTCTCTTATTACTTTTGCAGGTGAACCCATAGCAAGTACTCCTGATGGTATTTCTTTACCTGGAGGTACTAAGCTTCCAGCAGCAAGTAGTGTACTTTCTCCGACTTTAGCACCATCTAACACTATTGCCCCCATACCTATTAATGTATTATCTCCTATTTTACATCCATGTATAAGAGCTTTGTGTCCTATAGTTACATTGTTTCCTATTATAGTCGGTGCATCATGACAAATATGAACTACACATCCATCTTGAATATTTGTATTTTCTCCTATAGTTATGCTACTTTCATCTGCTCTTATAACTACGTTATACCATATGTTAGCATTTTTTCCTATAGTTACATTACCTATTATATCTGCACTATCTGCTACAAACACATTTTCATGAATATTAGGTTCTATTCCTTTGTACCCTTTTATCATCTTATTCTCCTTCTAACATTAATTTTGCTTGTATCATTATTGAACATTCTGTACGTTTCTTTTGCATTTCGCATCCTAATTCATATGGCTTCATTATGTCATTGTTAAAGTTTATTGCATTTGCATGACATCCACCTGAACAGTAGAATTTATTCCAACATTTTTTACAATCTTCTTTGCTGTATACGTGAGCATCTCTAAAGCTCTTTACAACTTCTTTAGGGAATACTATTTCTTCTTCCATTATGTTAGATAGTTTGTAGTCTTCATTTCCAACGAATTGGTGACATGGATACATATCTCCATTTGGAGTTATAGCAAGATATTCATTTCCTGCTCCACATCCTGTTACTCTCTTTATTACACATGGACCTTGATTTAGGTCTATTATAAAGTGGAAGAATTTAAAATCTTTACCTGATTTTAACATATCAGCATATTTTACTGCTAAGTTTTCATATTCTTCAAATACTCTTGGTAAATCTTCCTCTTTAAGAGCATATGGATTTTCATCTGCATCTACAACAGGCTCTATAGATGTAAGAGCAAATCCTTCGTTAGCAAAATGCATAACGTCTTTAGAGAAGTCTAAGTTTTCTCTTGTGAAAGTACCTCTTATGTAGTAGTACTTATCTTTATCTCTACCTTCTACAAGTTTTTTAAACTTTGGTAATATGATGTCATGACTTCCTTTATCGTTTAAAGTTGGTCTCATATTATCATTTACTTCTTTTCTACCATCTAAACTTAAAACTGCATTATGCATATGCTTGTTTATATATTCTATCTTTTCATCATCTAGTAATATACCGTTAGTAGTTATAGTGAATCTTATATTTTTATTGTGTTCTTTTTCTACACTTCTTCCGTACTCAACTAATTGCTTAACTACATCGAAGTTCATTAATGGCTCTCCACCAAAGAAATCTATCTCTAAGTTTCTTCTGTTTCCAGAGTTAGCTATAAGGTAATCTATTGCTTTTTTACCAACTTCAAAACTCATCATTTCCTTAGCTCCACCAAAGTCACCTTGTGCTGCAAAGCAGTATTTACATTTTAAGTTACAATCATGTGCAACATGTAAGCATAATGCCTTAACAACTTTCTTTCTATCAACAAATGCTGGGTGTAATTCATAGCTATCTTCTGTATATAAAAGACCTTCTGATTCTAAAGTAGCTATTTCTTCATATGCTTCTTCTAATTGCTCTTTAGTGAATTCTTCACCTAGAATCTTAAATAATTCTTCCTTTGTATTTTCTTTGTAATGATCTAATAATCTATACGCTACATCATCAACAACATGAACAGCTCCACCATTTACATCTAAAACTATATTATATCCGTTCATTGAAAACTTATGTATCATACTCATTTTGCGTCCTCCCAAGTTTTATTATTTATTCATCTATATCAACAATTTTCCTCATTGTATTTAAACTCTATCCTTCATTATATAACTTAAATAAAATATAGGCAATACTTCAAAAAATTAGCTTAATTTATATCTAAAATAATATTTATGTATATAATCTATGCTAAATCACACTCATTAATTAAAATTAAAATAAGACGTCATAAGTTATGACGCCTTACTTTTTATGTTTATCCTAAACTTATTATCTTTCGCACTCTTGGTTTGCTACTGTACAAGAAGTTTTGCAAGCAGATTGACAAGAAGTTTGACATTCTCCACATCCACCTTTAGCAGCACTTTGCTTTAATGTAGCTTGAGATAAAGTTTTAACATGTTTCTTTTCCATTTTAAGTACCTCCTAGTTAAATTTCCCTATTGATTATATCACAAAATGTATTTATGTAAAACTTCTATTTGAAGTTTACACCCAAAACCCCTCCAATACCACCAGATAAGGATACTAAAAGTGCCTTATAAAGCATACCCATATCAAACATAAATTGATCTTTAGCTAAACAAACTAACAATATAAGAAACACTATATAAACTAAACCTACTAATAATCCATATATAAGACCCTTTTCTTTTATATGTTTAGTAGCATAAAAACCCCCAAACGCTGAAGATGCTGTAGTTATAACTGAAGATGCCATAGCTATACTGCTTCCTGACATATCTGTAAATGTAAGTATTAAATTATATATAAGTAAAGTAGCTAATGTTAATATGTACGCATATCCAAGACCTTTTAAGATATGATTTGTTTTTTCCATAAAAAATACCTCCCCTCAGTAATATATATATATTCTAGGAAAGGTATTTAAATTACTATTATTTAATTATTTCTCATCTTGTGGCTGAACAGTTCCTATAGCCCATTTTTCAAATGGAACTTTACTTCTGTTTGGTCCAAGTTCTAATACTACATGATCTTCTTCAACCTTTGCAACATGAGCTATTATACCACCTATAGTAGTTACCTTATCTCCTGTTTTTAGGTTTTCTCTCATTTCTTTTAATTGCTTTTCTTTTTTCTTTTGAGGTCTTATTAATAGGAAGTAGAATACAGCAAATACTGCTACCCACATAACTACAGCCATTATCATTTGTTGTGGCATTACCTTCACTCCTTTTTATTATACTAAATTCTATAATACTATAAATATTATAGATTACCCTCCTTGGATAATCTATTTATTTTTAATTAGTATTTATATAAACTATACCCCTAAAATATAGGAAGAGTTTACCTTTTCATTAATAATTATATATTAAAAATACTTTATTTCATAGTACAATTTCTATAATTTGTATCCGTATTGCTTAAAGAACTCTTCTTTAAAGTCTAATAGTCTATCTTCCATTATAGCTTGTCTTACTTGCTTCATTAAGTTTAATAGGAAGTGTAAGTTGTGAGTCGTTATTAGTCTTGCTGCTAATATTTCATTAGCCTTAACAAGATGTCTTATATATGCTCTAGTATAATTCTTACAGCAGTAACAATCACAATTTGGATCTAATGGAGTAAAGTCTTTTGCATATTTTGCGTTTCTAACTACTATTTTACCAACACTAGTCATAGCTGTACCGTTTCTAGCTATACGAGTAGGTAAAACACAGTCAAACATATCTATTCCTCTTATAACACCTTCTAATAAGTCGTCAGGACTTCCAACACCCATTAGATATCTTGGCTTATCTTCTGGCATTAGAGGTACTGTATAATCTAATACTTCATACATTAATTCTTTAGGCTCTCCAACACTTAGACCACCTACTGCATATCCTGGTAAATCTAATTCTAATATTTCTTTAGCAGATTGCTCTCTTAAATCTTTGTACATTCCACCTTGAATTATACCAAATAATGCTTGTTTTTCAGTGTTTTTATGAGCTTCTTTACATCTTTTTAACCATCTTGTAGTTCTTTCTAAAGAGTTTTTAACATACTCTCTATCCGCTGGATATGGAGCACATTCATCAAAGGCCATCATTATATCTGAACCTAGAGCATTTTGTATTTCCATAGCTTTTTCAGGACTTATAAAGTGTTTAGATCCATCTATATGAGATCTAAAATGTACACCTTCTTCTGTTATCTTTCTAAGTGGCCCTAAACTAAATACTTGGAATCCTCCACTATCTGTAAGTATTGGCTTATCCCAGTTCATAAACTTATGAAGCCCACCAGCTTCCTTAACTAACTCATGTCCTGGTCTCATATATAAGTGATATGTGTTACTTAATATTATTTGAGATCCTATTTCTTTTAACTCTTCTGGAGTCATTGATTTTACTGTTGCTTGAGTTCCAACAGGCATAAATATAGGTGTTTCTATAACTCCATGTGGAGTGTGAAGTCTTCCTAATCTAGCTCCACTTTGCTTACATGTTTTTATAAGCTCATATCTTATTGCACTCATAATTTTGTCTCCTTACTATCTATTCATTTTATACGTTGTGTTGCTTCATTCTTTCTCTACAAGCTTCGCATTCTTCACATTCTTGACCTTCTTCACAGTCTTCATAGTGAATACTGGTTATATTCATAGTACTGTTATCCTTAGCTATTAAGTATTTTCTAATAATAAACAATCCTGCTATTGCTATAACACCTAATAATACTTCTGTCATACCTTCACTCTTTGGAAGTAATAGCATTTTTCTAGCTATTGCATATAGTAATACCTCTAAAAGAGCACCTGGAATATGAAGTGATAACATTACTACAAGCTCTACCCCTATAACTAAAAGTAAAATCTGTCCTAATATATCATTTAGTTGACCATAATCAACCGGTGTATGAAAATCTACTATATAGGCTGTCCATATTACTCTTAAAACGTCTATAGTTCCTAAAAATACAGCAAGTAGAACCACCATTGCTAAAATTGATTCAAAAACATAGGCTATTCTTAAAGATAAATTATTTTTATCTATATTTTTCATCAAATTCCCCCTATTTTATAATCATGGCATCTCCGAAACTAAAGAATCTATATTTTTCTTCAACTGCAACATTATATGCATTTAATGTTTTGTCTTTTCCACATAAAGCACTTACTAACATTATTAAAGTTGACTCTGGTAAGTGGAAGTTAGTTATAAGTCTATCTACTACCTTAAACTTATATCCTGGGTATATAAATATATTAGTCCATCCACTAGACTCTTGTACAACTCCATCTTCACTACTTGCAGACTCTACAGTTCTACAGCTAGTAGTTCCAACACATATAACTTTCTTTCCATTAGCTTTTGCTTTATTTATTTTGTCAGCTGCCTCTTTATCTACCATATAAAACTCAGAGTGCATCTCATGATTTAATACATCTTCTACTTTTACTGGTCTAAAAGTTCCAAGGCCAACATGAAGAGTAACAAATGCTATATCTACACCTTTTGCTTTTATCTCACTAAGTAGCTCTTGTGTAAAGTGTAACCCTGCTGTTGGTGCTGCCGCTGAACCATTGTGTTTTGAATATACAGTTTGATATCTTTCTCTCTCTTCTAATCTTTCTGTTATATATGGAGGAAGTGGCATATTTCCTAGTTCATCTAAAACTTCTTCAAATATTCCTTCATAATAAAACTTTATTATTCTAGAACCCTCTTCAGCAAGTCCCACTACTTCTCCTATTAGCTTTCCATTTCCAAAAGAGAATTTAGCTCCTACCTTAGCTCTTTTACCTGGCTTAACTAGAGCTTGCCAAGTATCCTCTTCTGTTCTTTTAAGTAAAAGAAATTCTATTTTTCCTCCAGTATCAAGTTTTTCTCCTATCAATCTAGCTGGTATAACTCTAGTATTGTTAAGAACTAAGCAATCTCCTGGATTTAAATAATTTATTACATCTTTAAATATCTTATGCTCAATTTCTCCGCTTTCTCTATCTAAGACCATAAGCCTTGAGCTTGATCTATCCTTTATAGGTACTTGCGCTATTAATTCTTCTGGTAGGTCAAAGTAAAAATCACTTGTCTTCAATTTAAACGTCCTTTCCATAAAATTTATATAATTATCATAATAACAAAAATATCATATTTTTTCTATATTCATATTCCTAGCCATTATTATAACTCTATAAATTAATGATTTTTTATTTCGTCTTTATTTTACTTTTCTATTTTACCCTAGATTTCTTTTTAAAACAAAGCCTAGTTTTTATTTTTAATAGCTTTATTTAGTAGGGTAAGGAATTTTTAGGTGCTCATAGGCAAGTGGCATTGCCACCCTTCCCCTTGGCCCTCTATTTAAAAATCCTAATTGTAATAAATAAGGTTCATATACATCTTCTATAGTATTTCTATCTTCTCCTATTGATGCAGCTAATGTATCTAGCCCTACAGGTCCACCCTTAAACTTTTCAATTATTGTCATAAGTAACTTTTCGTCTACATAATCAAGACCTAAACTATCTACGCCTAAAAGTTCTAGTGCCTTATCTGCAACTTCGTTAGTTATATCTCCATCTGCTCTTACTTGTGCATAGTCTCTTACTCTTTTTAAAAGTCTATTTGCTATTCTTGGTGTTCCTCTAGAACGTCTTGCTATTTCTATTGCACCACCTTCCTCTATAGTAGCTCCTAATATTTCAGCTGATCTTATGACTATTTTTGCTAATTCATCAACAGTGTAATAATCTAGTTTTGATATAACTCCAAATCTATCTCTTAGTGGATTTGTAAGCATACCAGCTCTAGTTGTAGCTCCTATTAGTGTAAATTTTGGAAGGTCTAGTCTTATACTTCTAGCTGATGGACCTTTTCCAATTATTATATCCAAACAAAAATCTTCCATTGCAGGATATAATACTTCTTCTACACTTCTATTTATACGATGTATTTCATCTATGAATAATACGTCATTTTCATTTAAGTTAGTTAGTATTGCAGCTAAATCCCCTGCTCTTTCTATTGCAGGACCTGATGTTATTCTTAGATTAACACCCATTTCATTAGCTATTATACTTGATAAAGTTGTCTTACCTAATCCTGGAGGTCCATATAAAAGTACATGGTCTAATTGTTCATTTCTAGACTTTGCAGCCTCTATAAATATTTTTAACTGTTCTTTAGCTTTTTCTTGACCTAAATAATCATCTAGAGATTTTGGTCTTAAGCTATTTTCTATATCTACATCTTCATTTTTCATGGTAGATGTAATTATTCTGTTTTCATCTTCAAAATCGTACATAATCCTACCCCCTTACATTTTATTGTCTGTAAACAATTTATTTAAGTTAAATTCCTTCAATCAACTTAATTTTTAGTATTTAATATAAAGCCTTGTAAATATACAATATTAAATATCTTCATTGATTCAATTTTCAACTAATATATCATATTTTATAAATTTATCTTAATGCCTTACTCATTAGATATGTTAGTGATTTCTTTATTATGTCTTCTGTATTAAGTCCGTCTTTTTTACATTTATCTACTGCTTCCTTTGCCTCAGCACTTGAGTACCCAAGAGCAAGTAATGCATCTACTGCTTCGTCTTTTGATATAGCAACTGGAGCTTGCGTAAGTAGAGTTGGTTCAAATTCTATATTATTTTTATCTACTTTATCTTTTAACTCAAGTATTATTCTTTCAGCTGTCTTTTTACCTACACCTGGTGCTTTAGACATTTTTGCTATATCTTCACTTAATATATAGGCTCCTAATTGTCCTGGTGTTGCAAAAGATAATATACCAAGTCCAACTTTAGGACCTATTTTTGATACAGATGTTAATAATTCAAACATATGCATTTCTTCTTTTGTTGAAAATCCACAAAGACTCATATCATCTTCTCTTACTATAAGTTTTGTATATATCTTTGCCATACTTCCTATTTCTAAATCTTTTATAGTGTTTGATGATGCATTTATTTTATATCCTATATTATTATTATCTATTACTATATGGTCTAAATATATTTCTTCTATTGTTCCTTTTATATAACTATACATACTTACCCCCTATATTTTTTAATGTTTTTTCCAATCTATTGGCATGAGCATGACATATTGCAACTGCTAAAGCATCTGCTACGTCATCTGGCTTTGGTACTGCTTTTAGGTTTAAAAATGAAGTTACCATTTGCTGAACCTGTGCCTTTTGTGCCCTTCCATATCCTACTACACCTTGTTTAACCTGAAGAGGTGTGTATTCATATACAGGCTTATTATTGTGTGCGCAAGCAAGCATAGTTACTCCTCTAGCTTGTGCTACACTTATAGCCGTCTTAACATTTTTATTAAAGAACAATTCCTCTATTCCAACTTCATCTACATTGTATTTTTTTATTATTAAATCAATTCCTTTGTAAACAAGTTCTAATCTTTTTAATGTATCCATTCCTGCAGGAGTCGTAACTGCTCCATAATCTATTACTCTAAATTTCGAATTTTTATACTCTATTATTCCAAACCCAACTATTGCTATTCCTGGGTCTATGCCTAGTATTATCAAATAAAACTTCCTCCCATTAATCTTTGTAACTCAAATAAAACTTATGTTCTTATACATTATAGCATAAGTTTTATTTACGTTACAAAAATAACCACAACATATACACTACGTTGTGGTTATTTCATTAACTTCCGAAGTTTTCAAGTCTTGAGTAAGCTTCTTCCTGTGAATCTACGACCACTCCCTTTTGAATTTCTTCTTGTACTGATTTTGGAAGTGAATTTATATGTATTTGAGTATCCTCTACTAATTCTCGATTTCCATCATCATCATATTTATAAAGTCCTATAAGATCATCATCTGCTTCTAAAGCATACTTATTGCTTCTAGATGCATCTTTATGTGTTTGAATTTCTGATAAAACTATCTCATATTTACTTATTTTTTCTACTTCTCTTTCTGGATATTTATTTTTTAAATATTCCCTTATTTCTTTCTCATTCATTTCTACTAATGATTTATCTACTGTTCCTACCATCATAGGAGTCTTATCTGATTCGCTACCATCTTCATTTTTCGTATGAACCCATATTTCACAATCCTTACTCAAACCAAATACTTCTTTAACCTTTTGTTCTTTTTTTATTTCTTCTTTAGCATTCACTTTTTGAGCATCTGCACCATTAGTTTTTACTCCTATATAAATACCACCTGTTAAAGCAACCACTCCTGCTATTATCATAACTGGTATTTTCCAATTAAATGGGTCTCTTCTTTCAAACATTAAAATACCTCCTTCTACATAATTTATTGTTATAGATATAAAATCTTTTATATTTAGGTAATTTTTAGTAATTATTTATATTTGAATTTTTGTCCCATTAATTGTTTTTTATACATATTATATATATCATTATTAAATTTATTTATAAGGGGGGTATTTATGTGAGTTCATACGTTAAAGAAATTTCCGATAGACTTGATTTTATAGAATTTAAGCAAAACATTTTACTTTTAAAACAACCACAACATAAGGCATCTATATTTTATGACCTTACCTTAGATGATTTTTTAAAGATAAAAAGCTTAACTGCTAAAGTTTCTGATATCATGACACGTGGAGAAAAATATACTATATATGATTTTGAAAAAGAATTATTTGTTATATGGCCACCTATAAAAAGCTATCCATCATCATCAACATTGGTTGCAAAAGCGCTTATGGATACTCAATATTTTGATCAATTATTTATGCACGATAACTAATATATTTATTTTTATTGTTAAATAATGATATATTTTCCTTATTCTTGGAAATACTCCTAATAGATTTATTAATTTATTAGGAGGTTAATTTTATGTCTAGTGTAAACTGTAATGTAATAAATTGTTCACATAATGATAGCGGAATGTGTTATGCAAATAAAATTGCTGTTAATGGCAAAAAATCTCATACAAGCACTCATACTTGTTGTAGTTCCTTTGTAGAGTCTAGTGATAACTTATCTAGTTCTAATAATGATCATCCATGTTCATTTATAGGATGTAATGTTAAAACATGTACTCATAATGCAGGTGTCATATGTGCACTTAATAATATAGCTGTTACTTCTAAAACGCCTAGACCAAATGAGTTATCTGAAACATATTGTTCTAGTTTTAAATGCAAATAAATACATAAAAAACCTAGACCAAATATTTTGGCCTAGGCTCTTATCTTTATAGATTATTCTTCGATTTCCCAGTTATGAGCTATAGATTGAACATCATCATCTTCTTCTAACATATCAACTAATTTTTCCATGAACTTTAATTGTTCTTCATCAGTTAATACTGTTGTAGTTTGAGGTATTAATTTTACCTCAGCAGATATAAATTCATATCCCTTAGCTTGTAACTCATCTCTTACAGCTGTAAAGTCTTCTGGAGCTGTTATTACTTCAAATCCATCTTCTTCTGTTATGAAGTCTTCTGCACCAGCTTCTAGAGCAGCATCCATTAATTCTTCTTCTGAAACTTCATCAGTAGCTTCTATTAACATTTGTCCTTTTTTATCGAACATAAATGATACACATCCGCTAGTTCCTAAGTTTCCACCGTTTTTATCAAAATAATATCTTACGTTACCAGCAGTTCTGTTTTTGTTGTCTGTTAAAGCTTCAACTATAACAGCAACTCCACCTGGTCCGTATCCTTCATAAACTATAGTCTCATAGTTCTCGTTAGCTCCACCGCCTGCTCCTTTAGCTATAGCTCTATCTATGTTGTCGTTTGGCATATTATCAGCTTTAGCTTTTTCTATAGCAGTTTTTAAAGTAGCATTGTATTCTGGATCTCCTCCACCTTCTTTAGCTGCAACAGCTATTGCTCTAGCATGCTTAGTGAATATCTTTGCTCTTTTGGCATCTTGCTTACCTTTTCTATTTATTATGTTTCCTATACGTCCCATACTTTCACTCCTTACTACGTATGATTAATTTTATATTATTTAGAAATATATATATATATTTCTAATCATTTAATAAATTCTCATAAATTTATTATTACTCGTAAATTTTAGCATATATATTCAAATTAGTAAATTAGAACTTAGGAGGACCTGCTGGCGTGTGTCTTTTATGCTCACTCACTCTGTGGAGTCTGTCGATTATTTCCTTATCTTTTTGTGGAACTTCATCTAACCTTCCTTCCACTACTGCATCTATCATATCATAAGTTGTACCCATTTCATTTTCATCAGTTTGTCCTTCCCAAAGACCTGCTGATGGTGCTTTATTTATTACATCTTCATGTACGCCTAATACTTTTGCCCACTCGTATACTTCTTTTTTAGTAAGGTTTGATAACGGCACTAAATCTACTCCTCCATCTCCATATTTTGTGAAGTAACCTGTATGTATTTCCGCCGCATTATCTGTTCCTACTACTAAGTATCCTAAATTATTTGCCACTGTATATACAGTACTCATTCTAACTCTCGCTCTTAAATTTGCATCTGTCATTTTTAAATAATCTTCTTTATATAAATTCTTTTCTTTAAGAGAATTTATTACTGTACTTAATATTAAGTCTTGCGGCTGTGTTAAATCTAAGTCAAGAAATTCTATACCGCATCCATTTATAACTTTAAGGGCATCTTCTCTATCATTTGGATTGCTTTTTATGCTCATTATTACACCCATAGAATTTTCAGGAAATGCTTTTTTTATAAGGTAAGCTACTACAGCTGAATCTATCCCACCAGATACTCCAACAATTAAGCCTTTACTATTAGCTTCCTTAACTTTTTCCCTTAACCACTCTACAGTTTTTTCTATCTTTAACTTTATATCTTTCATATTTATCTCCTATCCACACTTTACATATTTTGTATATTTTCATTATATCATATGTTTATAAATAAAAAAAATCCATCTATTTAGAACTAATTAATTACTTAAATAGCTATCTAAAAATAGATGGATTTTTTATTTTAAATTAGTCTACGCTTATTGCATCAACTGGACAGCTTTCTTCAGCTTCTTTAGATGCATCTTGTTCACCTTCTGGAACTTCGCCACTTATTGCCACTGCTTTTCCATCATCGTCCATTGAAAATACTTCTGGACATATAGTTGGACATAGGCCACATGATATACATGTATCTTTATCTACTACTGCTTTCATAATTGAACTCTCCTACATAAATATATTTTCAGATGATTTTCTGAATTTCTCCTTCTAATTGAAGGTATTTAAGCTCGTTTAATCATAGTATAACCATATATATAAATTAAAATTCAAAATTATTTTCTCTTAATTATTATATATTACATAAATATAATTTAGCATTTCTGTAAAAGCTATCTTTAAAAGGTGATTATAATGAAAAATAAACATTTTAATTTTAATATTAAAAATACATTAATAGGTCTTATAACAGGGTTTATAAATGGGGTATTTGGATCTGGAGGAGGTACTTTATTAGTTCCTATATTAAACAACATATTAAAGGTTGAAGAACACAAGTCCCATGCTACTGCATTGGCGATAATAGTTTTTCTTACAAGTGCAAGTTCTGTTGTATATATTTCTAATGGTACCTATGATCTTGAGCTTACATTTAAAGTGGCTGTAGGAAGTGTTATCGGTGGAATATTAGGAGCCAAGCTTTTGTGTAAAGTAACCGGGCGTTTTTTACGGATTTCATTTGGGCTTATTATGATTATTGCATCTTTAAGGATGGTGTTTTAGATTGCTGTATTTAATAGGATTTTTAGGTGGGATAATAGGTGGAATGGGTATGGGCGGCGGAACTATTTTAATACCAGCCCTAATCTTATTCCTAAATATTGATCCAAAGATAGCTCAAAGCATAAACTTACTTTCTTCAATTCCAATGACAATATTTGCATTAATGGTTCATATAAAAAATAAAAACACTATTTTAAAACTTATAATTCCAATTGCAACCTTCGGTGTTATTGGTGCTGTTATTGGTTCTCTAGTAGCTAACCACCTTTCATCAGAACTACTTAGAAAAATATTTGGAGTATTCCTTTTATCCATAGGATGTTTAGAGATTTACAAAGGTATAAAATGCCCTCCTAAATCTTGTAAATGTAGTTTTAAGAAAATAAAAAAATGAGTTCTAATAAATAGAACTCATTTTTTTATTTACATGTTTTGGTAAGATTGTAATAATCTTATATAATGATTAGCTTCTCTTAATACATGATCTCCAAGAAGTGGAAGTATTATAGATCTTATTTTACAACTTGCAATCCCCTCTGTTCCTGCTTGTTTGAAGTTTCTAAGTTGAATAGTTTGATTTAATGTTTTATTTGTAATACTATTTATCGTTGCATTCATCATATTTTTTGCATCTTCTATTAAATCCTCAAAATCATCTGCAAATTCATCTGCAGTTTCAATTAAGTTATTTTCAGAAGGATCAAGTAGTCCCCTTATAAATAGTGCATGTTCCATCATTATTCGATCCCAGAATAACTCTGTTTCTCTAGCATCTTTAGAATCAATATCAACTCTATTATCAAGATCTTCCACTAATGAAAGATATAATTTTGCCTCACGAAGTATATGTTCAATAAGTAATGGGTAGTTAACTGTAAACAAGTTACAAGATAATACTCCATCTAATAATCTTTCCTTAAAACCAATAAGTCCCTTAAGTAATCTCTTTGCATTGTCATTAAGTTGACCTACATAATTTACTAAATTAGCGCTAACA
Organism: Romboutsia sp. D33t1_170424_H2; assembly: GCF_015669105.1. Lineage (NCBI taxonomy): Bacteria > Bacillati > Bacillota > Clostridia > Peptostreptococcales > Peptostreptococcaceae > Romboutsia > Romboutsia sp. D33t1_170424_H2. The sequence continues at coordinate 30,533 of NZ_JADOZQ010000006.1, forward strand.
TTAGGATTATTTCCACTACGTAGCCTTGATTCTGATCTAGTTATATTTTGGTCTATTTCTATTCCTGTTAAATTTTGTGTCTTTTCTTCTGTACCTAATGTATAGTTAGTAATAATTTCTCCAGATTGTAAGACATTAGGTCTAATTATTCCATTACTAGCACTCACTGCAAATGATAGTAATTTTTCAAATTCCCTTTTGTAATGTTCTGCCTCATTAGCAAGGTCTGAGTTTTTAGGTGTAAATCCGGCCGCTAAAAAAATAGAGTGCTCCTTCATTATTCTTGCAAAAAATAGATGTAATTCAAGCGATAAAATAGCATACTTTTGATCGTTTATCATATTTCCTCCTAAAAATCAATTTTATATATAATATGCATTTAAATATCACTTAGTGAATAGAAAATTTAATTCTCTTAAGTTACAAATCAAAAATTTTGGCTAATATTTTAAGTAAAGTAAAAATCCTATAATTAATGCATTACATCTTTCTTTATTTTCATAATAATTGAATATCAATAAAAAGTTTACATATTAATACTTTAGTATATAAAAATAGAGTAAGTCAAAATACTTAATCTATTTGGTTTATAAGAATATCACTAAAATTATTTATGGATTTATTTTAGATTCTCCAATTAAAAAACAACCGATGTACAATAAGCTAAAGTTATAATAATCTCTTATATTATAAGATTTTTAAAATGTAAAATTAGTTAATAAACCTAGATTAAAACTAGTTTTTTATATGGCAATTTAATATATACTAAACTATTATTTGACCATCTTTTTCTGATAAATAAAATTCCTCACCTAATGTTATATCTGCCGTAGCACTAGTTATATCTGTCATTCTTGATGTAAGTGCATCAACCTCATTAAGTCTTGAATAAACTATCATCTCAACACTATCTTCATAAATAGTATCTTTTACAAAATACCCCATGTTCATTATCTCATTTTGTATTTTTCCAAGTTGATTGTAATCTATCTTTATTCTAACCTCTTTATACATAACCTTATCTATAATTTTACCAGCTTCAAGGCCTATCTTAGCACCTTTAGTATATGCTCTAACAAGTCCTCCTGCACCTAGCTTAACTCCTCCAAAGTATCTAGTAACAACAACTACCACATCCCTTAAGTCTTCTTTTTTTATAACTTCTAAGCTTGGTATTCCTGCTGTTCCTTGCGGCTCTCCATCATCACTATATCTTTGTATGTTCATACTTTTTCCCACTGTATATGCCCACACATTGTGAGTTGCATCCTTATGCTTTTTCTTTATTTCGTTTATAAATTCTACTGCTTCTTCTTCTGTTTTTATAGGCTTTGCATACCCTATAAAAGTTGATTTTTCTATTATAACTTCATCCATTCCAAATTCATGCAATGTTTTGTATGTACTCATAAAAGCCTCCATCTATCTAAATATTAGTTCTTAATTTACTAACTTTATTTTATACTTTTTATAATATATTATATCGAATAAGCTATTATAAATCAAAAAAGAAAGGGCTAAACCCTTTCTCTTATTTATATTTAATATATATTATATACTTGCACTAGTTTCAACTACTTCTTTTTTTAATTCTTTGTACTTTTTATAAGATATTTCTACTAATGATTTTTCCTTTTTATGTGTTAGTTGTTCTATAGCATCCTTTACCTTAAAGAATCCACCATCTAATAATTCTTTATTTAATACACAACTAGTATCTGATGTTTCCATTATATACCAAGTAACTGAGTTGCATACTTGTTGTTGTCTGCTTCTAGAGAAAAATTCATACATACTATCTCCGGCTACCCCTAAAACTTTTCCTTCTACACCTGTTTCTTGCTTTACACTTAATATTGCACTTTCTGTTTTTAGTTCACCATTAAATATTTTACCTTTTGGAAGTGTCCATTCTCCTCTATCGTTTTTTATCAAAAGAACCTTATTTGCATAAAATACTACTCCACCAGCACAATGTCTTACTATCATTTAAAACCCCTCCTATTTAACTTTCTATAGCATGTAATAAATTTTTAGATATTTTGCTTAAAAAGTAATGTTTCAAAGTTTTTATTAGATTTTCTAATGTTAGGTTTTTAATGTCTTATAGATAAATAACTAATTTGTTAATTATATGTAAAATATTTTTCCTTTATGTTAAGTTATTTATCTATATTTTCTAAATTATAAATAGCGTCTTCATATGCTCTTAATACGTAGTCTTTCTCAAATTGTTTTTTGCTTTTTAGTTGTTTTAACATCTTTAAGCTATTTTCATTTCCAATTTTAGCAAGTGCTTTTGCACAGTATTGTCTAGTTTGAGGATTGGTATCATATAATCCCCTTTGTAAGTACTCTCTACTTTTAGGTGATTCTATCTTCCTAAGGGCTGAATATGTTATCCTTCTTACGTCCGAATGTCTATGACTTGTAAGAGGATGTAGTAATTTTAGGAACCTATCATCCTTTAGCTCTCCTGTTGTCCAAATCAATATCATTAAGTCTTCTGCATTTTTTTCTGTCAGTATTCTTTTGTATAGCTTTCTTTTAAAGTCTATTAAATTTTCTTCACTTAGGCTACTTATAAAATCTAATCTGTCATTTTTGTTTTTCCCTAAAAATTTGTCTATTATGTCTTTTGATAACTCAATTTTTTCTTTTAACATTGATTTTATTTCTAGCTTTGCCTTTATTAATTGGTCATTTACCTCTGTAACTGATATATTTCTTATTTTACTGATTTGAGAAACTGTTTTAGATTCTTTGTATAGAAGATAAGTTATATAATGGTCCTCTAAGTTGCCTATATTGTCCCAACTTATATTCATATTATTACCTACTTTTCTAATATATACTCCTTATATATATTATAATCCTCTTCTAACAAATTAACATCAACTGTTATTCCATTTTCTACATATTCAAAATTTTCTACATTGTATTTATTTTTAAGTTTACTAAATATATCTCCTCTTTCATAAGGTAATAAAAGCTTAACTTGATATGTAGCTTCGCTTAGGGCATTTTCTATAAGTTCTAATAACTTATCCATGTTCACACCTTTTTTAGCAGATATATATACTACATCATCTCTGTTTTTAGGGTATATATCTAGGTCTAATCTGTCTATTTTGTTATATACAAGTATTGTATTTTTATTATCTGCTCCTAATTCCTTAAGAACTTTTTCAGTTGTTTTCATTTGTATTTCATAATTTGAGTTTGTAGCGTCTACTACATGAAGTATTAAATCAGCATATTGAACTTCTTCTAGAGTTGCTTTAAATGCCTCTACTAAATCATGTGGAAGTTTACTTACAAATCCAACTGTATCTACTGCTAAAAATTCTTTTTTGCTTGGAAGTACTGCTTTTCTTAAAGTTACATCTAAAGTAGCAAACAGCATATCTTTTGCAAATACTTCTTTTTCAGCTTCATAATCTTTATGTGTTTTTATTAATTCATTTAATAATGTTGATTTTCCTGCATTAGTGTAACCCACAAGTGCAACTATAGGTATATTTGATTTTATACGTTGTACTCTTTGAGTTTCTCTTATTTTTTTAACTTCTCTAAGTTCACGTCTTATGTCAGCTGCTTTGTTAAGTATATTTCTCTTATCTATTTCTAACTTTTGTTCACCTGGTCCTCTAGTACCTATACCTGCACCAGTTCTACTCATTTGGCCACCCATTCCATATAATCTTGGAAGTCTGTAGTTTAACTGAGCTAGTTCAACTTGAAGTTTACCTTCTTTACTTAATGCCCTTTGTGCAAATATATCAAGTATTAAAGTAGTTCTATCTATTATTTTTATGCCTACTATTTCTTCTATATTTCTTATATGAGCACCTGATAATTCATCATTAAATATTACCATTGTAGCATCTAAAGATTCACAGTATGCCTTTATTTCTTCTACTTTGCCTTTTCCTACATAAAATGCAGAATCTCTTGATTGCCTATTTTGAATTAAACTTCCTACAACTTCCGCTCCTGCAGCTTTTGCAAGTTCTTTTAATTCCTCCATTGATTCATTTATATCTATATCATCTGTTCTTTTTGCTGTAGAAGTTATATTAAGTCCTACAAGCAAGGCTCTTTCTTGTTTTTTTTCTTCTATATGTTCCATTATAACACCTCATTATCTTACTGATTTTCCAAAGATTTTAATGTTTTTATTATACCACTAATAGAAATATTTAGTATAATTATCTTAGTTTAATTAATTAGGAGGTTAGTCTCATGAGTGAAAATTATAAGTTTTTTAACCATAAAAATTGCGAGTATTTTCCTTGTCATAAAACTAATAAACCCGAGGAATTTAATTGTTTATTTTGCTACTGTCCTTTATACGCTCTAGGAAAAAACTGTGGTGGAAATTTTAGATATACAGACAAAGGTATAAAAGATTGTTCTCAGTGTCTACTTCCTCATAATAAAAACAACTATGACTATATTATGAGTAAATTTCAAGATATTATTAAAGTAGCTAGTGAAAAAGAGTAATATACTAAAGAGAGAGCATAATACTATTGCTCTCTCTTTCTTTTTAAAAGTCTATATATACCCTGAATAATTATACTAGATGCTAATATCAAACCTAATATCATCAAACCTGAATTCATAAAAAATTCTGCTGGCAAAATTTTTATAACAGGATCTAATATTGGATCAAATATCCAATAGTCATTGTCAAATAATAGCTTATGAAATACAACAAAGCTGCTATCAAAATCTATGACTATAGGTATAGCCAACGCAACTGGCATAATTATTAATAATATTGATGTTAAATTTAAAAATCTTATATTTTTATTTCTTATGTTATAAACAATTCCTAATACAGAAATTATAAGACATACATTAAATATTTTATTAACATTTTGATATATTTCTCTAACTTCTTCAAAATGTATTTTACCTTCTTTTGAAGAAGTTAGAGTAGGCATTTCAAAATCATTTTCTTTTTTACTTGTAATATACTCTATTAAATAGTCATAATTTAACTTTATGTCTTCCTTAGAAATATTAGTTAATTCTACTATATTAAGCTTATCTACATCATAGTAGTATAAAGGCTTAAAACCTACTGTAAATTTTATTACACCAGTTATTATTAATATGCTAAAGCACAACGAAAATATTATATTTATAATCTTTTTCATTAATCATACCCCTTAGTCTTATAAAATACTCTATTCTCTTAAATACATAATTATACTATTTTAGTTGTAAAGTCCTCTATATTCCATACATCATCAACTATATCACTATAAAACTCTGGCTCATGGCATACTAATAATACAGTTCCTTTAAATTCTCTTATAGCTTTCTTTAATTCATCTTTAGCTTCTACGTCTAAGTGGTTTGTAGGTTCGTCAAGAACTAATAAGTTTATATCTTTTAACATTATTTTACATAATCTAACTTTAGCTGCTTCTCCTCCACTTAAAACTCTCATTTGGCTAGTTATATGTTCATTAGTAAGACCACATTTAGCAAGATTTTGTCTTACTTCAAAGTTTGTAAGGCCTGGGAATTCCGCCCATACTTCATCCATTGGAGTAGCTGTGTTTTCTCTTGAACTTTCTTGTTCAAAATATCCAACTTCTAAGTAATCTCCTAACTTAACTTCACCATCAAATGGTTTTATTATACCAAGTAATGTTTTAAGAAGTGTAGACTTCCCTATACCATTCATACCTTTTAAAGCTATTTTTTGATTTCTCTCTAGTGTAAAGTTTAATGGCTTTGTTAATGGTTCATTATATCCTAATACTAAGTCCTTTGTTTCAAATATAAATCTACTTGGAGTTCTTGCTTCTTTAAATCCAAATGTAGGCTTTATCTTTTCCTTTGGTCTTTCTAATATTTCCATTTTATCTAATTGTTTTTGTCTACTATTAGCCATTCCACGAGTTGCAACTCTCGCCTTATTTCTAGCTATAAAGTCTTCTAATTTCTTTCTTTCCTCAACTTGTCTATCATAAGCTTGTTCTTCTTGACGCTTTTTAATTTCATGAAGTCTCATAAACTCATCATAGTTACCTTTGTATCTATTTAATTCTCCACTTTCCATATGATATATAACATTACATGTATTATTTATAAATGGTATGTCGTGAGAAACTAATACAAAACTATTTTCATATTCTTGTAGATATCTTGTTAACCATACTATATGTTCTTCATCTAGGTAGTTTGTAGGCTCGTCTAGTATTAATATAGTTGGATTTTCAAGTAATAATTTAGTTAAAAGTACTTTTGTTCTTTGCCCACCACTTAAATCCGTAACATCTCTATCTAATCCTATTTCTCCAAGACCTAAACCATTTGCTACCTCTTGAATTTTTGCATCTATCATATAGAATCCACTATTTTCTAATATTGTTTGAATCTCAGCTGTTTCTTCCATAAGCTTTGACATTTCATCGTCATTAGCTTCTCCCATTTTATCATACATAGCTAACATTTCTTGCTCTAAATCAAACATAGGCTTAAAGGCATCTCTTAATATATCTCTTATAGTTTTACCTTTTTCAAGTACTGTGTGTTGGTCTAAGTAACCTACACTTACTCTAGATGACCACTTTATATTACCTGCGTCTGGCATAAGTTTTTTAGTTATTATATTTAAAAATGTTGATTTTCCTTCTCCATTTGCTCCTACTAAAGCTATATGTTCACCTTTTCTTAATCTGAATGAAACATTCTCTAGTATAGTCCTCGCTCCGAAACCATGACTTACATTTTCTACTACTAGCATTTTCACACCTCTTTTGTTATTTTATCTTTACATTCTATAATATAATATATTCTTTTTAAAGTTAAATCAAGTAAATAGCAAACCTTTAGCATCTATAAAAAAAGAATGCTCTTTTATGAAAATTCATACTAGAACATTCTCTTCTTTATTAGTTTAAATGCATTACATCTTCAAAAAACATTACCATACATCCTGCAGTAGTTCGTTGAGCTATATTTATACTTTTTACTGCTATCAAATAAAATTTTGTATTTAAGTCAGTGACATTTTTATACATATAGTCAACATTTAAGGCATACATTGAATTATAATCAGCATATTCTTTTATACTATTTAATAAAATAGGCTCTTCATGTGCTTTAAATCGCTTTATTTTCTTATAGTTATTTTTTACATACACTTCAAACTGTCTATGATTATCTAAAAGCCTTCCTTTAGCATGTTGTGGTATTGTCAAATCTTGTATTATATGACACGCTGCCCCAAAGAAAAACATACTTCTTGTGTAATTACCTGCCTTAAAATATTTCTTCGCTTTATCGTAATATCCTATAGCTACTGTTAGAGCATTATCTTCATACCCATACTTACCTTTACCTTCTTTTGGATTATAAAAATGGTGGTATGATTTAAAGTCTTGATCAGCCCATACAAGACCTCTTTCTATATCATTTACATATTTCTTAAAAAAATTATATATTTCATAATTTCCTTCTTTTTTTAATATTTCTAGTGAATTTTCATTTATAAATAAATGTACTTCACAAGTTGTTTTTATTATACTTTTTTTTATTGGATTTACAAACTTAAAAGTATTTGTTAGTGCTTTGGCATAAACACCTTCTATTTTTTTTTTCATTGTCCTCACCTAATCTAATTAGTCAAAAAATACTCTTCCACCCCGTCAGCTACACTTTGCATAAGCTTTCTTTGATATTCTGGATTTGACATCATCTGATCTTCACTATGATTACTTAAGAATCCCATTTCTATTAAAATTACTGGTACCTTAGACCAATTAAATCCTGTCAAATCATTTCTTTCAAATATACCATTTATATTTATACCATCATTTTTCATCTTTTCCTGTACTAAATTTGCACACTTACTACTTTCTTCGTATATTGAAGTTGTATATTTACCATCCTTAGCTGGTATTAAAATCGACGCTCCTGTTTTTGATGGATTACTTATACTATCTGCATGAATTCTAATTACCATTTTGGCATTTTTATCATTTGCTAACTGAGCTCTTTCTGCATTGCTTATATTAACATTATGAGATTCTCTAGTCATCACTATATTGTATCCTTTACCCTCTAATATATGCTTTAAAACCATGGATGCTTCTAAATTTAATATGTATTCTGGTTTTTTTGTTGAAACACCCGTCGCACCAGATGACACTCTTGCCTTTGTTTGACCCGAACCAGGAGCTACCTGTTCTGGCCTTCTATCTCCTTTTTCTTGGTGTCCTGGATCTATGCATATTAATATTTCTTTTTGATCAGCTTTATTCTTTTCTTTTGTACTATTGTCATTAACTTTATTATCTTTTGCTTCTTTTTCATCATTAGATTGTTCATTTTGTTTTATGATGTTACCTATTAAACCTGTCCCTTTATTTAAATTGCTCATTGGGTTTGAAGTAAATATTATTATAATTGCTATGGTCATTATGGATAATACTAATATTCTATATTTTTTCAACTACATACACCTTCCTAAATTTCAATTTATATTAAAACTAATATCTTTATATATTTTTACATTAAATGTACTCTTATATTCATTTTTAGTTAAATATTACATATTTTACTTTTTGAAATTTTTTATACTTTTATATTATGGTTTTATTTTTTTATTGAACTCATATATATTTATATGACCTTTTATAGGAGGTGGTTATAAAAATGAATGATAAGTGTAATGATAAAAATAAGCCTAGACTATGTAAATTTGGTTATGTTGATTATATAGTGTTAGCTTCAACTATATCCATTGCCCTTGCAGAGGAGTTTGATACTCAAGATTTGAGTATCTTAGCTTCTTTTTTTGCAGTATTGTCTGATGAACTTGCTTTAATTTCATCAGTTGAAGCATGCTTTTCAGAAGATGACTCAGAACCAGTTCCATCTCCTATTCCAGATGTTGCTATAACTAATATACCTACTAAAAAAATTAGAAATAAATCTTATAAAAGGAAAGTTTATAAAAAAGTAAAAAGAAAAAACACTTAACAATTTTTGTATAAGTGTTTTTATTTTTTTGTGAATATTTTTTATGTAAATACTTTAACTGTAATTATTTTTTATTTTATTTTTAAAATACCCTATATTATGAACTATAAATGAATACTTTTTATTTTTATTTTGATATTTGATTATGTATTTATATTTTAAAAAGTATTTTTTTCTAGGTTATTGATTAATTATTTATTTATGTAATCTAAAACTATATTGCTTCTATTTTACAAGGATTAAAAGAAAATTAGTGTGCAATATATTATTAAGGCACCAAAATCAATCAAGTATAGACAGAAAGAAGGTGTTTTATGTATAAATTTTTAGATTTAAAAAATAAAAGTTTATTAAAGTTAAAATTTATCTTATTTGTATCATTTTTATTATATTTTCTCTCAACTAATTTAATTTATTCACATTCTATCCAAAAAGATGAAGATTACCTAATTCCTATGGGAAATCTAATCCAGATAGATGCTGAATTAGAAAATTTAGTTGTTAAAAATTTTATTGAAGGTTCTTCATTTTGTGTGGGAGATTCAATTTTAAAAGTTAATGGAACTCAGGTTAATAGTTACAAAGATTTTACAGATTTATTATCTAATTTATCTACTAAAGATGATGTAGTTGTTCTTGTAAAAAGAGGCGAAAATACTTTTTCATTTAAAACTACTAAAAATGAATTAGAAAAGGTAAATTGTAACAACTATATAAGTGGATTTGCTACACTAACTTATATAAATCCTAAAACAAATAGATTTGGAGCTGTCGGCCATCCTATAAGTATTGGTTTAGCAAGAAAAGTTCCTATCAAAAATGGTAATATATATACTACAAAAGATTTAACTATCGACAAGTCATGTAGAGGTCATGTTGGTTGCATTAATGCTGTAAGAAAAGATGTTATTGGTGAGTTTACCCATAACTCAGATTTTGGTATAAAAGGTGAAATAGCTACATTTAAAGATTCTTTGTTAAAACCTTATAAAGTTGCTTCTTTGGATGAGGTTAAACTAGGAAAAGCTCAAATAATCTTACAAACTGGTTCTTATACAAAAGATGCATTTGATATACAAATAGTTGATATACAACTTCAACATTCTCCTAAAGCTAAAACTTTTAAAATAAAAGTAGTAGATAAAGATTTATTAGCTCTTACAGGTGGTATTGTTCAAGGTATGAGTGGAGCTCCTATTGTTCAGGGTGATAAAATTATCGGAGCTGTATCACATGCTATTGAAAACAATCCTGCTCTTGGATATGCAGTTTATATAAAGTGGATGAATGAAAATTAATGTAAAGATAAGTCAGGTTAATCCTGGCTTATCTTTATATTTAAGGAGATACATTTAGTAAACCTTTTTCTGGTAAATTAATAAAGCTATTTGGTACATCTCCTACTATTATAGTTTCACATATAGGTACTTTAGCTTTAACTTCTTTAGTTGATGTTGTAAGTGGTATTACTACTCTTACTTGTGTCTTAACTTGAAGATATATTGTATGTCTAGTTTGATTTATACCAGATGATTCAAACTTAGTTTCAAAATCTACTGATACTGTTCCTATTGGTTCAATAGATACCTTAATTTGAGGACCGTATTTAGCAAGTATGGGACTTTTAAGAGCTGTTCCTATAGGTATGTATGCAGTTGTTGATTTTACCTTTTTTAATTCTTCTTGAATTTCTAAAGCAACATCTGAAGCTATTTGATTCATCATTATAGTGTTGGCTTGAATCATAGTTATTTTTCCCTGAGAATCCATATTTGTATTCATTAAATCTGAATAATTAATCTTATCTTTTACAATGTCTCCAACAGCTTTATTTATAGATCTGTTTGCCAGTTCTATCGCTTTTGTTTCTGCAAGAACTGTTATTGTTGGTCTTAAATTTTTATCTACATATATAAAGCTTCCTATTAATATAGATAATATAGATATAATTAAAAATATTATTAGTGGTTTTTTAATAAAGCTATTTTTTAAATCATATCTATTTTTATTCAAAATATCACCCCCATAATATTTTATGCAAACAAAGTATCACATATTTTTTATATTATTAGATAAAAATAATTATTATTAAAGTTATAATAATTTTTTAAATTATATAATTAATAACATGTTTGTTTTGGAAGTATTTTGCAGATTTTTAGTATATATAAATTATGACTATTTTATTCTGTAATTAGAAAATTTCATATATATATGGTATAATATTGCATTAAGTAAGGAGGTTAACTTAATGAATAATGATAATAATGAAAATAGAAATAAAATAAGAAGAAAGAAAGCAAGTTCTTCTTCTTCAACAGCTACTCGTAATTCATCTACCACTCGTAGTTCATCTACTTCTCGTGGTTCATCTACTAGTAGCTCAAATAAAAAAACTAAACCAAAAAAGAAAAAAGATAAGTTTAAGACTCTCAGGTCTATTTTGGTAGTTTGTTTAGTTTTATTAGTTGCTGGAGTAGCCGTTGGAACTGGTGTAGTCTTTGCTTCATTAAGAAACGCTGAGCCAATATCAAAAGCTCTTTTAGAAGAAAAGACTTATCAAACAACGCGTATATACTATGCTAATAATGATCTACTTTCTAATGCCCCTAGTGTAAATAAAAAGCAACCTGTACCTCTAAAAGATATGGGTAAATATCTTCCTAAGGCAATAGTAGCTATAGAAGATGAGCGTTTTTATGAACATGGTGGAGTAGATATAAGAGGATTGCTAAGATCTGTAGTAAAAACTCTTACTGGAGATAAGCAAGGTGGTAGTACAATACCTATGCAGGTATCAAAAATGTTACTAACATCTACTGAACAAAGCCTTCCTCGTAAAATAAAGGATATATACTATGCTCATGAAATGAGTAAAGTCTTAAGTAAAGATGAGATATTAGAACTTTACTTAAATAACTTCTTCGTTGGTAAGGGTCTAGCTGGTGCTGAGGCTGGTGCTAGAGGATATTTTGATAAAAAAGCATCGCAACTTACTCTTGGTGAGTCAGCATTACTTGCAGGTTCTACTCAAAACCCGTCAAGATATTCAGCTTATATTACTGCTAAGCTGGAAGGTAATGAAACTAAGGATGATGTTGCAAATAGATTACTATTTTTCATAAATACTCCTGATGATACTCTTGATGATCCTACTCCAATGGAATTAGATATGGTTGAAAAGTTAAATTCTTGGGGACTTATTCCTAACGATGATACTTACAAGCAATTAAAAGCTGGTACTATGGTTGTTAGAAAAGCTGTACCTAATCCTAAGGCTAAAGAAAGACGTAATATTGTTTTAGGTAAAATGCTACAAACTGGAGCTATAACACAATCAGAATACAATGAGGCTGTGGCTGAGGAAATAAATATAAAACTACCTAAGCCTAAAGAAAGTGTTTCTTCTTCAGTTGAGGATTTAATAGAATATAAAGTTATAGATGCTTTAGTAGCACAAGGTAATACTAAAGACGAAGCATATAATATGTTCTATAATGGTGGTTTAAAGATACACACTACTATAGACCCTAAAATGCAAAAAATATTAGAAAAAGAATATGATAATGATAATAACTTCCCTGGTAGCCGTCATAGCAATGGAATGACTCAACCTCAATCATCTATGGTTATATTAGATTACAAAACTGGTGAAATAAAAGCTTTAGTTGGTGGTAGACATATAACAGGAAGAAAAACTCTAAATAGAGCTACTACTCCTCAACAACCAGGTTCAACTATAAAGCCATTATCAGTTTATACACCTGCTATAGATACACTTAAATTAACTCAAGCTACTGCATTAAGTGATACTACTGCAAATCTTACACCTTATAAATTTAAGGAAAATAATAAGTGGAATCCAAATACGACTACTCCTGGTAAAGATATCATGAGTTTACGTAAAGCTTTAGCTTACTCATCAAATACTATAGCTATAAGAACTGCCGAACTTTTAGGTGATTCTTATAAAGACTGTGTTGATATAATGATGGATTACTTAAAGAATTTTGGTATAACAACTTTAGTTGATAGTAATACTGCAAATGCAGAAAGTAATGATAGAAGATTCCCAGCATTAACACTTGGAGGTATGACTCATGGTATATCACCTCTTGAAATGGCTTCTGCTTATGGAACTTTAGCTAATGGCGGTGTTTATATAGAGCCAACTATATTTACAACTATAACAAGTTATGATGGACAATTAATAGTTAAAAATACTCCTGAACAACACAAAGTTGTTGATCCTGATGTTGCTTACGTAATTACTGATATGCTAAAGGCAGTTATAACTGAAGGTATCGGTGGTAAAGCTGCTATACCTGGTGGAATGCCTGTTGCTGGTAAAACAGGAACAACTAATAAAGCTTTAGATGCTTGGTTTGTTGGTTACACTCCATACTACGTTGGTGCAACTTATATAGGTGATGATGCAGGTAGAAAAAATCCTACTACAGGAGAATTTATACCTCGTGAAAGTGTTGAAGGTGGAAGTGGTTCAGCAGCAAAACTTTGGTCTATAGTTATGAGACAAATTCATGAAAACTTAAAGAAAGTTGATTTCAAAGTTCCTGATAAAGTATACTTTGCTAAAATTAACTTAATAGATGGTGGAAGATCTTCATCTGGTGTTAAAGCAGCATTTATAGATGGAACATCTCCAACTAAATATACTTCTAGAGCCAATGCTGTAAAGCCAAAACATGAAGAATCTACTACACCTCCTGAAAGCCAAAATAATGAAGGTACTGTAGATAATAATACTACTCCTCCTGCTGATAATGGCGGTGGAAATACTACTCCTCCTACTGATAATGGCGGTGGAAATACTACTCCTCCTGCTGATAATGGTGGCGGAAATACTACTCCTCCTGCCGATAATGGTGGCGGAAATACTACAACTCCTCCTCCTAATAATGGCGGCGGAACTGCAACTCCTCCTCCTAGTAATGGTGGTGGAAATACTACTCCTCCTGCCGATAATAGCGGTGGAGCTACTAATCCAGCTAGTAATCCAACTGGACAATAGTTTAATATATATAAAAAAGACTATTCTCTATTTTGAGATAGTCTTTTTTTATTTATGCCTTATATTATAATATTTTATATAACTTAAATTATTAACTTATATACATTTATTAATTTTAAGGTTTAGCTTTTGGTGTAAAAATAAGTGCCATCATATATCCAAAAAATATAGCTCCTGCTATTCCTCCTGCAGTTGCAATTGTACCTCCTGTGAATATTCCCATAAACCCATCAGTCTCTATTGCTTTTTTTACGCCATTTGCTAATGAATATCCAAATCCTATTATAGGTACTGTCGCTCCTGATCCTCCAAACTTAACTATAGGTTCATATATCCCTAAAAATGTTAAAATTACTCCGCTAGTAACATAAGATACCATTATATAGGGCATTTGTACTTTAAAGTAATCAAGAAGAATCTGACCAATAAGACAAATTATTCCTCCTACTATAAATGCCCTTACATAATCCATAAGCATATTTAATCACTCCTTATTTTCAATAATTACTGCATGAGCTACACAGGGTATTGTTTGTTTTTGTAAAGTACTAGTTGGTGATAATAAAGCCCCTGTTGATACTAGCATTACTTTATTGAATTCTTTATTTTTAAGTTTTTTGTAAATATATCCACAGAAAACAGTAGCTGAACATCCACATCCACTACCTCCACAGTGTACATCTTGTTTTTCCATATTAAACATTTCTATTCCACAATCCATATATACTTTTGATATATCAAGTCCCCTTTGAGCTAATAATTCTTCTGTTATTTCTTTACCTAGTTTTCCCAAATCTCCTGTAGCTATTACATCAAAGCTATTTGGGTCATCTTTTGTATCATTAAAATATGAGTATATAGTATCTACTGCTGCAGGAGCCATAGCTGCTCCCATATTATTACCATCATCTATACCCTTATCTATTACTTTTCCAATAGTTACATGGGTAACCTTAGGCCCTTGCCCTTTTGGAGATATTAATACACTACCTGCACCAGTAACGGTCCATTGAGCTGTCATAGGTTTTTGATTACCAAATTCTAGAGGAAACCTAAATTGTCTCTCTGCTGCACAAAAATGACTAGATGTTCCAGATAGTATCAAGTCTGCAAATCCTCCGTCTATAAGCATAGAGCTTATACACATACCTTCTGCCATAGTAGAACATGCTCCATATATTCCTATAAATGGTATAGATAAGTCCCTAGCAGCAAAAGATGCAGGAAATATTTGATTGAGCAAATCTCCACCTATCATATAATTTATATCTTCTAATTTTTTATTAGCTTTTTCACATGTTTTTTTCATAGCAGTTTTTACCATATCACTTTCTGCTAATTCCCATGATTTTTGACCACATAAGTCATCCTCAAGTATAATATCAAAATATTCTCTTAATGGTCCTTCTCCTTCTTTGGGACCAACAACTGAACTAGCTGATATAATAGTTGGCTTATTTTCTAGTTTTACTGTTCTATTTCCAATTCTTTTACTTTTCATATTTTAGTCTCCTTATTTTATAAGATTGAAAATATAGTATATAAATCCACATAGAATAGATGAGCCTATTCCATATACTAATACTGGACCTGCAATTTTAAATAAGTTTGCTCCTACTCCAAGTACATAACCTTCTCTTTTAAACTCCATAGCAGGTGATACTATAGAATTTGCAAATCCTGTTATAGGTATAGCTGAACCTGCACCTGCCCTTTTTCCTATAAGGTCATACACACCAAGACCTGTTAATAAAGCTCCTATAAATATCAAAGTTATTGATGTAGCGCCTGCTGCATCTAGTTTACCAAGCCCTACAAAATTCATATAAAAATCATTTATACCTTGTCCTATTACGCATATTATTCCACCAACTATAAATGCTAATATATAGTTTTTCGCGTATGTTGGTTTTGGGCTTTTTTCTTCAACATACTTTTTGTAATTTTTATCCATAAATTAACCTCCTTGAATTATAGACCATCCTATTAAAGATCCAATTACTTTTCCCACAAGCATTGCTATAATTATATATTTTAAATACAAAGCAGGTATTTTTAATCTTCTTGCAACTACAGGTATATAATCTAATATCTCTGTTAGGCCCGAACTTAAAAAACCTACGAATACTCCATAAGCAAGCCCTGCTACTAAAGCACCCATTTTACCTATGCGTATATTCATGCCTTGAATTGAAATTAAGCTTCCAAATAAAGTTCCTATAACCAGTAGACTTTCATATGCCCCTATAAATTCTTTTGTCTTACTTATTTGTGCCATTCTAGGTATTATACCTACAAGTATTAGTAAAGAAACTACTCCTGACCCAACAACTACTCCTGATGATATTCCAAATATTATTAAAAATAATTTCACAAAATACCTCACTGTTTTTTTCTTAGTTGATTTTCTATTTCTTTATTTAATGAAACCATCTTTAAATCTAAAGGACTAGGCTCTCCTCTAGAATAATTTGGTATGAATTTATTAAAAAATAATGCTACGCCAATTCCTATACCAATTGAGTATGGTATTTGAAAATATGGCATATAAGACTTTGCATCTTTTGTGATTGCATTTACCATCATAAATTGCGAATGAGCCATATTTACATCTGCATGAAAGTTCATTATTCCCATTATAGAACCCATAAGTACTACTACTGCTACTATGAAAACTCTTATGTATTTAGTTCTATCTTTTTTGTAGCTGTCAAAGAAGATTATTATATCTTCAGGTTTCAAAAAATTTAACCTTAATTTTGGAAACCTATTATTTACTTCTTCTATAACTTCACCTAAATGTATTACATCATATTTAGATGTATTATTGTCGTAGCTTCTTAAGCATATATCTTTTATTTTCGCTTCATAAGCCTCTGGATAGATAGTATATATTTCACCTAAATAAATCTCTTTTTTTGATATGTTAAAAGGTTTTATACTCTTAGGTATTAAGTAAATATCATCCATATATAATACCTCCTTCTTACTTTATTATTTGTTTAAGCTAATAAAATATTCTAATATATTAAAACTTAAGCAACATTTATATAAATTTTAACCTAGGTTGTTTTTACCTATAATTTATTTCAAATAAAAAGCACCCACTAAACAAATATTTGTCTATTGGGTGCTTTTTATTTTTATTAACTAATATATGATTTTAATTTAGCTAATACTTTTTTCTCTATTCTAGAAACTTGTACTTGAGATATATTTAACATATCCCCAATTTCACTTTGAGTTTTATCTTCAAAATATCTAAGCATTATTATCTGTCTTTCTCTTTTTTCTAATTTGCCTAAAACTTCTTTTAAAAGAAGATTATCTATTACTTTCTCTTCTTCACACTCTCCCTTTAAGCTAATCTTATCTATTAAGCAAATTGGATTTCCTTCTTCTTCATGTATAACTCCATGTAAATACTCTACAGAAAAATTAGATTCCATTGCCATAACTAAGTCTTCTTTTTCCACTTCTAATACATTAGCTATTTCTTCTATACTTGGTTCTCTTCCTAGTTTCTTGCTAAGTATTTCACTTTGTGTTTTAGCTTTTATAGCTATTTGCTTTAAAGACCTAGATACTTTTACCATTCCGTCATCTCTTAGATATCTTTTTATTTCTCCTAATATCATTGGTACAGCATATGTAGAAAACTTTACATTAAACTTAGGATCAAACTTATATATAGCCTTTATTAAACCTATTGACCCTAATTGAAATAAATCATCTCTATCATAACCTATATTTAAAAATTTAGTTACAACACTTCTAACTAATCCTAGATTGTTAGTTATTAGTATTTCCTTAGCTTCCTCATCTCCATTTTGTGCTTTATCTATTAATTTTAATGTTTCTTCATGACTAAGCAATACTCTCTTTTCTTCTTTTATTGCAATTATCCCCATAATAAAACCTCTATTCTTTTGGACTTTATTGTGGTAAGTTTATTTTTTTAGTCATTACAATTTTAGTCCCTTCACCCTTTATTGAACTTACCCATACATCATCCATAAAACTCTCCATTACAGTAAATCCCATTCCTGATCTTTCAAGCTCTGGCTTTGATGTGTAAAGTGGTTGCATAGCCATTTGAACATCTTCTATACCATTACCTCTATCTTCTACTACTATTTTTATAGTATTTCCTTCTATTTCACATCTTAAATATACGAATTCTTCTTCATTTTCATCATATCCATGAATTATTGAATTGGTTACAGCTTCTGATACTGCAGTTTTTATATCTGCTAGTTCATCTATAGTCGGATCTAATTTCGCAGCAAATGAAGCTACTATAACTCTAGCAAAACTTTCATTCTCAGATTTAGCAGAAAATTTAACTTCCATAATGTTCTTCATTTTGTATTCCCCCTTATATAGAACTTACTACTTCATCTGTATTGTTTATGTCTATAATTTTATTCATTCCAGATAAATTAAATACTTTCTCAACTCTTTCATTTGCATTTATTATAGATACTTTTCCACCTTCAGCTGATATTTTTTTGTATCTACCTATAATTACACCTATCCCTGATGAATCCATAAATTTAATATTTCTAAAATCAAATATTATGTTTTTTATAGGCTTAGATAGTAATATATTATCTATTTCATCTCTAACCTCATTTGTTATATGGTGGTCTAGTTCTGTAAATACAAACTCTATTGTTAGAGTTTTTTGTTCTAAGTAGTAGTTTATCATTTGTATCCCCCCTGATTATTGAGTATATTAACTCTTAATCAATTCTATTATATTTACTTTTTATCCTTCAACAAAATTTAACTACTTTTGTTTTATTATGTCTTAATCAACATCAGACATAAATTATATAATTAATGATGTTAAATGTTGGCAATCCACATATTTATTATTTACATATTTTTTATTAATATACATTTTTTTCTATTAATTTATTTATCTTTATATAAAGTAATAATTAATAGAAAATTTTTGCATATAAAAAAGCATAGCTTTTGCTATGCTTTTTATCTATCTTCTTTTGTTGTTTGCTTTTTCTATGTTTATCTTGTTACCTTTTATTTTTATATCTTTCATCTTTTCTAATACTTTTTTAGCATTTTGCTTAGGTACTTCAACGAAAGTATATTTGTCATATATATCTATAGTTCCTATAAGTTTTCCTGGTATCCCAACTTCTCCAGCTATTGCGCCTAATATATCTTTAGCTTGAACTCTTTGGTTTCTACCTACATTTATAAATAATCTAGCCATACCTTCTTGAGCCCCAGTTGATCCACCTTTAGAACGCGCTTCTCTACGTTGTCTTGGTTTTTCTTCTACTATTTCTTCTTTAAGTTCTTCACCTAAAGCTAATTTTAAAAGTGCAGCAGCTACGTCAACTGTAGAGTAATCTTCTTCTTGACAGAATGTTTCTAACCATTGCATTTGTTTAGTTAATTTACCTTGTTCCATAGTTGATTTAACTTCTTTGAAGAATGCACTTACTTTCTTTTCTTCAACATCAGCTATTGAAGGTATACCATGCTTAATTAACTTAGTCTTAGTATATCGTTCTATATCTTTCATCTTTCTCATTTCTTTTCCAAATACAAAGCTGAAAGATATACCTTCTCTACCAGCTCTACCAGTTCTACCTATTCTATGAACATAGTATTCTTCATCTTGAGGAAGATCATAGTTAAATACCGCTTCAACATCATCAACGTCTATTCCTCTAGCTGCAACATCTGTCGCTACTAGTATGTCTATAGTTCCCCCTCTAAACTTATCCATAACTATATCTCTTTGAGTTTGCTTTAAATCCCCGTGTAATGCATCTGCAAAATATCCTCTAGCTTGTAATTCACTAACTAATTCATCTGAACCTCTCTTAGTATTACAGAATACTACTGATAATTTTGGATTATAAACATCTATTAATCTACATAATACTTCTAATTTATTTGCAGATCTTGTTTCTATATAATATTGCTTTATATTAGGCACTGTAAGTTCTTTTCTAACAACTTTTATGTGCTCTGGATTTTTTTGGTATGCCTTTGTTAACTCTAATATCCCTTTTGGCATAGTAGCTGAGAAGAATACTGTTTGTCTATCTTCTGGAGTTCTACTTATTATAGTTTCTATATCTTCTCTGAACCCCATATCTAACATCTCATCCGCTTCATCTAATACAACCATCTTAACATTATCCATTTTTAATGTTTTACGGTTTATATGGTCTATAACACGACCTGGAGTTCCTATTACTATTTGAACTCCCCCTTTTAAAGACTTTATTTGTCTATCTATTGGTTGCCCACCATATATAGGTAAAGTTTTTATTCCGTGCATGTATTTAGATATTTTTCTTATTTCTTTAGAAACTTGTATTGCAAGTTCTCTAGTAGGACAAAGTACCACCGCTTGTAAACTTTTGTCCTCTGGATTTATAGTTTCTAGTATTGGTATACTGAATGCTGCTGTTTTTCCCGTACCTGTTTGTGCTTGACCTATAACATCTTTACCTGATAATACAACAGGTATAGATTGAGCTTGTATTGGAGATGGCTCTTCAAACCCCATGTCCGATATAGCTTTTTTTATATCATCACTTATTGGTAAGTCTTCGAATTTTATTGTGTTCATATATTATTTCCTTTCCGTTATCTAATTATATTAACTTATCTATTATATATTTAATTCGAATAATATGCAATTAGTATTTTATCCCTTACTCATCTATAATATTCAAGATAATACAACTTGTTTTATACCATTAAGCAACGATATATATATAATATAGTGTAGCCATATATAAAAGATATGTTGAAAGCATTAGCATTCCCTGCCATCTATGTAATTTATGTTTTTTAATAGTTGGTATTATTAAAATCAAAAGTAGAGCTATCATAAAAGGAAAATCTATTTTTGCTGTTTGTGCCAAAATTGGTATATCATTTGGTATTGCTGATATTCCTATTACAGATACTATATTTAATATGTTAGCACCTAATACATTTCCCACTGATATAGCATGATGCTTTTTCCTTATAGCAGTTATTGATGATACTAATTCAGGCAGTGACGTACCTAGTGCTATTACAGTAAGACTTATTATTCCTTGTGGTATGCCTATAATTTCTGCTATTTTTATCCCATTATCTACTAATAATTTTGAGCCTAAAACCATCATTACTAATCCAAGTATAAAAAAGACAGCTATTTTCAATGTTTCCTTTATATTTATACTTCCTCTATTATAATTTTTGCTTAAGTCTGTTTTACTATCTTTTTCTACACTTTTATAATTTGTATACATATATACTAAAAGCATTAAAAGAAGCAATAATGCATCTATTCTATTAATATTTCCATCTATACTAAGCAATATTGTTAAAAATACTGATATTAAAAGAATTATTGATTTTGAAAAAAACATATTTTTATCTACTTTAAATGGACTTATAAATGCTACTAACCCAAGTACTAAGCCTGTATTACAAATAATAGAACCTACTGCATTCCCTAGGCTCATTGTTGTATGCCCTTGTAAAGATGCTACTGTTGACACTGTTAACTCTGGAAGAGTTGTTGCAAAACTTACTATCGTAGCACCAAGTACCAATTCCGATATATTAGTCTTCTTCCCTATTATTACTGTATAGTTTATAAATATATCTGCTCCTTTTGTTATTAATATAAAACCTAAAATAAATAGTATAATAATAAATAACATAATATCCCTCCCCTATATAAGATAGATATTCATTATTTGGACATATATACTATTTTTTTATTTTAAAATTTTTTTGTTTTAGCATAAAAACACTTGGGTATTATATGATTATAAGGAAAACAAATTCAGATTAAATTTAAAAATTATCGACAATATTTATGCGAAAGGTTGTATACAAAATACCTTTTATATGTTATGATTATATTGTCTAAAAATTATCTAGCTAGATTAATAATATAAATTTTTTAAATATTTGAATTTAAATAATAATATTAAATATTTAAATTTAAATAACAATAAATAACTTTACAAATTTTAAACCCTAACAAGGAGGCTATTCACATGAATGCATGGCAAGGATTTAAAGAAGGTAGATGGACTAAAGAAATAGATGTTAGAGGGTTCATCCAAGAAAACTACACTCCATATGAAGGAAATGATTCTTTCTTAGCTGGAGCTACTGAAAACACTAAAAAATTATGGGAAGAAGCTATGGCTCTTTTCAAAAAAGAAAGAGAAAATGGCGGAACTTTAGACGTTGATACTAAAACAGTATCTATGATAGATGCTTATGCACCAGGATACTTAGATAAAGAATTAGAAACAATAGTTGGTTTCCAAACTGACGCACCATTAAAAAGAGCTGTTATGCCTTTCGGTGGTATAAAAATGGTTGAAAATTCTTGTAAGGCTTACGGATACGAATGTGATCCTGAAATAAGCGAAATATTCACTAAATATAGAAAAACTCATAACCAAGGGGTATTCGATGCTTACACTCCTGAAATGAGAGCTGCTAGAAGATCTGGTATAATAACTGGTTTACCAGATGCTTACGGAAGAGGTAGAATAATAGGTGACTACAGAAGAGTTGCTTTATACGGTATAGATAGATTAATAGAAGATAAATTAGCTCAAAAAGCTGAATACGAAGTAAGATGCATAGACGAAGAAGTTATAAGAGCTAGAGAAGAAATATCTGATCAAATAAAAGCTTTAGAAGCATTAAAGAGAATGGCTTTATCTTACGGATTCGATATATCTAAGCCAGCTACTAACTCAAGAGAAGCTGTTCAATGGTTATACTTCGGATACTTAGGAGCTATAAAAGATCAAAACGGAGCTGCAATGTCATTAGGTAGAACTTCTACATTCTTAGACATATACTTCGAAAGAGATTTAGCTAACGGAACAATAACTGAAGAAGAAGTTCAAGAAATAATGGACCACTTCGTTATGAAGTTAAGAATGGTTAAATTCTTAAGAACTCCAGAATACAACGATTTATTCTCAGGAGACCCAACTTGGGTAACTGAATCAATCGGTGGTATGGGTATAGATGGTAGAACATTAGTAACTAAAAACTCATTCAGAATGTTAAATACTCTTTACACTCTTGGACCATCTCCAGAGCCAAACTTAACAGTATTATGGTCTACTAGATTACCTCAAGGATTCAAAGACTTCTGTTCAAAAGTTTCAATAGATACAAGTTCTGTTCAATACGAGAACGATGATTTAATGAGACCATACTGGGGAGATGACTACGGTATAGCTTGTTGTGTATCTGCAATGAGAATAGGTAAACAAATGCAATTCTTCGGAGCTAGAGTAAACTTAGCTAAGACTTTATTATACGCTATAAACGGTGGTGTTGATGAGAAGTCAGGAGTACAAGTTGGACCTAAATTCGAAGCAATAACTTCAGAATACTTAGATTACGATGAGGTTATGGCTAAGTTCGAACCATTCACTGATTGGTTAGCTAACTTATACGTAAATACATTAAACATAATCCACTACATGCATGATAAGTACTCTTATGAAGCATTAGAAATGGCTTTACATGATAGAGAAATATTCAGAACTATGGCTTGTGGTATAGCTGGTTTATCAGTTTGCGCTGACTCATTATCTGCTATAAAACATGCTAAAGTTAAAACTATAAGAAACGAAGCTGGTATAGCTGTTGACTTCGAAATAGAAGGAGATTATCCAAAATTCGGAAACAACGATGACAGAGTTGACCAAATAGCTTGTGACTTAGTAGAAAACTTCATGAATAAAATAAGAAAGAACAAAACTTACAGAGATTCTTACCATACTCAATCTATATTAACAATAACTTCAAACGTTGTTTACGGTAAGAAGACTGGTAACACTCCTGACGGAAGAAGAGCTGGTGAGCCATTCGCTCCAGGAGCTAACCCAATGCACGGAAGAGATAACAGCGGAGCTTTAGCTTCATTATCTTCAGTTGCTAAATTACCATACGAGCATGCTCAAGATGGTATATCTAATACTTTCTCTATAGTACCAGGTGCTTTAGGAAAAGATATGACTGAAAGAGTAAACAACTTATCTTCAATGATGGACGGATACTTCTCTCAAGGAGCTCATCACTTAAACGTTAACGTATTTGATAGAGCTACATTAGAAGATGCTATGGAGCATCCAGAAAAATACCCTCAATTAACTATAAGAGTTTCAGGATACGCTGTAAACTTCATCAAGTTAACTAGAGAGCAACAATTAGACGTTATAAACAGAACATTCCACGGAAAAATGGCTTAATTTATAACATCTATAATCTTACATCAGATAGTTTAACAATTATCAAAAATCAAAGTATATAATTTTTCAGAGTGTAAGTCTCATCAACTTACACTCTTTTTTTATTTATTTTAAAATCAATTATATATAATAACATTATAATCTAAAATTTTTTTACATTTATAGTTTGTATAGGTACTTACTGGGTATAATTAAAATATAAGGAATTATACATTACTTAAACAATATAGACTTTAAAGATATAATAATTTATAATATATTTAGATGATATTATGTATACAGTATATTTAAAACGCAATTTATAAAACGACTTAGAGGTGGATATTATGATAAAAGGAAGAGTTCATTCAATAGAAACATTTGGTACAGTAGATGGTCCAGGAATAAGATTTATAGTATTTATGCAAGGATGCCCATTAAGATGTAAGTATTGCCACAATAGAGATACATGGGATGCAAAAGGTGGAAAAGAATATACAACTGACGAATTAATCACTGAGGTGCTTAAGTACTCATCTTATATGAAATTCTCTGGGGGTGGTTTAACTGTTTCAGGTGGTGAAGCTACACTTCAACCAGAATTTGTAGCAGAATTATTTGCTAAAGCTAAGAAAAATGGTATACACACTTGCTTAGATACTTCTGGATTTGTAGATATAGATAAAATAGATCCAATACTTGATAATACTGATTTAGTTTTACTTGACTTAAAACATATGATAGATGATAAAGCTAAAGACTTAACAGGTGTAACAATACAAAAAACATTAAAGTTAGCTAAACACTTAGATGAAAGAAATATACCTGTTTGGATAAGACACGTTTTAGTTCCTGGTATAACAGATGATAGAGAAAACTTAGAGGCATTAGGTAAATTTGTATCTACTCTTAACAATGTAGATAGACTTGAATTATTACCATATCATACAATAGGTGTTCACAAATGGGAAAGTATGGGAATTGAATATGAGTTAAAAGGTGTTCCTGATGCTACTCCAGAAGATATTAAAAAAGCTAGCCAAGTTTTAAAAGAATTTGGTGTTGAGGTATTTAATAAATAAGCCCTTAAATTTCTTTGAATAATTTATATATAACAAAAAAGAAGTCCTAGGGCTTCTTTTTTTTGTTATATATTTTAGAATTAGAATTCTAAATCTTCTACTTCTATGTTATCTATAGCATCTTGTATTAATTTTTCTACATCTAATGCATTTTCTGACTTTTCTATTCTCTCTAATCTAGGCTTAGTCACAGGTTTTTTAGGAGCAAATACTGTACAACAATCTTCTTCTGGAAGTATTGATGTTTCAAATGTTCCTATTTTTTGAGCTATATCAACTATTTCAGTTTTATCCATAGCTATAAGAGGTCTAAATACAGGTATACTAACTGATGCATTTGTACAAGTTAGTCCTTGTATAGTTTGAGATGCAACTTGTCCTATACTCTCTCCTGTAACTAAAGCATCACAGTGTCTTTTTTCTGCTACTGCTTGAGCTATTCTCATCATAAATCTTCTTGATATTATAGTCATTTCTTCATCTTTACAATTTAGACCTATAGCTTTTTGTATTTCTAACATATTAACTTTATGAAGTCTTACTCTTCCACAATACTTAGCTAATATTTTTCCTAAATCTCTTACTTTCTCTTGAGATTTTTCACTAGTAAATGGATAACTGTGGAAATGTATACATTCTAGTTCCATACCTCTTTTTGCTACCATCCAAGATGCAACTGGTGAATCTATACCTCCAGATAATAAAGACATAGCTCTACCGTTTGTTCCAAGAGGTAATCCTCCATAACCTGGTATAGTATCGCTGTATACCATTACATGATTTTCTCTATATTCACAACGTATTCTAACTTCTGGATTTCTTATATCTACTGCTATTTTGTCTTTAACTTGAGATACTAAGTAACCTGCTATATCTCTACTCATTTCTTGAGAAGTAAATTTAAAGCTCTTATCTCCTCTTTTACTTTCTACTTTAAAGCTCTTTGCTCCTGCGTCTATTTTTTCTTCTAATACTTCTAACGCCAATTCCTTTAATTTAGTATAATCTTTTTCAGCTCTTATTGCTGGACATACTCCTACTATACCAAATACTTTTCTTACTTCTTCTGCAACTTCTTCATAATCATAGTCTTCTAAGTCTACATATATTCTTCCAAATTCTTTATAAACTTTAAATTCACCTAATGGCTTAAGCATATTTTTTACATTTTTTATTAACTTATTTTCAAATAAGTATCTATTTTTTCCTTTTACACCTATTTCCCCGTACTTAACTATTAATATATTATACAAATGTATCACCTCATATTTTGATTATCGTCTTCTTGTTGTTTTTCTTAAAAATTCAACTTCTTCTTATTATTTTTCTTAAAGATTCAACTTCCTCTTTAAGTATTTTTACAGCTTCTAAAATCTCTTCTTCTGTATTTAAATCTGATAAGCTAAATCTTATAGCTCCTTCTATTTCTTCATTAGTTAATTTCATTTGAGTTAGTACATGACTTCCTTTTTTCTTAGAAGAACATGCAGAACCTGTAGATACATACATACCTTTTTGCTCTAAGCAATGAAGTAACACTTCTCCTTTTATATCTTTAAATGAGATATTAAGTATATGACACACTCCATCTTCTGGAGAATTTATTTTTATATCTTCTATATTTTTAGATATTTCTTCTTTAAGTAAATTCTTTAAAGAAGATATTTTTTCTATTTTAGAATTTAAATCATCATTTATAATTTTTATAGCCTCGCCTAATCCATATATACCAGGTGCATTTTCTGTCCCTGCTCTTACACCGATTTCTTGTCCCCCACCAGTTAACATAGGTTTTATCCTGTTAGTTTCCTTTATATACATAAATCCTATACCTTTAGGCCCGTGGAATTTATGCCCACTAACACTCATAAAATCTATATTATATCTTGATGGTCTAAAGTTTATCTTAGAATATGATTGAACTGCATCTACATGTAAATAAACTTTGTCTTTTAATGACTTAAGGTACTTACCTATTTCTTGGATAGGTTGTATGGATCCTACTTCATTATTTACGTGCATTATAGTTACTAAGCATGTAGTAGGCTTTATAGCTTTTTTAAGTTCCTCTAAATCTATTTTACCTTCTCTATCAACATCTAAATATGTTACCTCACATCCATCGTTTTCTAAATCCTTTAATGTATTTAAAACTGATGGATGCTCTATACTCGTAGATATTATATGGTTTTTTCTTTTTTTATGTAGATTGACTACACCTCTAATTATAGTATTATTAGATTCTGTTCCTCCTGATGTAAAGTAAATTTCTTTATCCTTAGCACCTAAAGTTTTAGCAATCTCACTTCTTATGGCTTTTATATTCTTTTCTACCTCAACACCCTTTCTATGTAAAGATGATGGGTTTGCGTAATCATGGCTAAGTGCATAAACAACTTTTTCAATAACCTCACTATATGGTTTAGTTGTTGCACTATTATCTAAATATATTTCCATATTTTTCACCAGCTTCCTGTATTAAGTATTTATATAAATTCAAAATTATTCAAATATGTTTTATTTATTCTTTCCAATTTATAAATTATTTTATCAAATTGAAATAAAAATTTTATCTATTATATATTAACCTAAATAGACTTATTTATTATATCATATTTACGTTATTTTTTAAGGTTTAATAATAATATTACTAAATATATATTAAATATAATTGTTGTTTTATTTTATATATTCACTTATAATTTTAACTTAATAATTATAAATTATCACTATTTTGTAGAATTGTAATTTTTTTCAATATTTTTCTTTAAAGTATTGATTTTCATGTCGAAATTTGATAATATATAAACATGGTTATCCCCCTGATAACCTTAGTAAAATCTCTATTCCCAATACCCCTTTTAAATGAATATTTAATTCATTTAAGGCCTACTTCAGATCGGAAAAGAAGTAGGTTTTATTTTTATAATTTTCGTTTGACAATAAATTAACTTTCTTGAAAAGTATTGATTTTTATGTCGAAATTTGATAGTATATAGACATGGTTATCCCCCTGATAACCTTAATTAAAATCTCTATTCCCAATACCCCTTTTGAACGGATAAACTTTATATCCATTTTATCAAGTTGATAACGGAAATCAACTTGATAGCAAAAAAGAGCTTCCCCGAGCTCTTTTTTTTTATATAATAAAATATAAATTATTTTAATGAGTATATATTTTACTAAAATTTTTGACTTTGAATATTTTCTTATAAATTTTAAAAGTTCTTTATATACTAAGTATAATTTCATTTTTATTTTACATTTATCGTCTTTTTTTGCAATCCTCTAACTTTTTATCTATATTTCTATGAGTTTTACTTTCTTTTTAATAAATAATTAACTTTATTTAACATGCTTATATAGTTTTTTTTTGATATAATTTACTTATGATATATATGTATATATTTTTAAGGAGGGACATTCATGACTAAAAAGAAAAAAGTTGCTATAGTTTTCACAGGTGGAACTATATCAATGACTGTAGATAAAGAAATTGGAGCTGCTATTCCTACTTTATCTGGTGAGCAAATAATGTCTATGGTAACTAATATAGATAAAGTTGCTGAAATAGAAGTTTTAAACTTTGATGAAATACCTGGTCCTCATATGACTCCTGAAAGAATGATGGAGTTAAAGGATTATGTTAATGATTTACTTATTAGAGAAGATATATGCGGTGTTGTTATAACTCATGGTACTGATAGTTTAGAAGAAACTGCTTATTTCTTAGACTTAACTATAACTAGTATAAAACCTGTTATAGTCACAGGAGCTATGAGAAGTAGTTCAGAGCTTGGATATGATGGTCCAAGTAACTTATCTGCTGCTGTTTGTACTGCTATATCTGATGATGCTATAGGAAAAGGTGTTCTTATAGTTTTAAACAATGAAGTACTTTTAGCTTCTGAAGCTACTAAAACTAATACATTATCATTAAATACTTTTAAATCTTTAACATCTGGACCTCTTGGTATAATAGATTGTAACGAATTAGTTTTATATAAGGATGTTGTCAATAGATCTATAATAGATACAGATAAAGTTGAGTCTAAAGTTGCTCTATTTAAATCTGGAGTTGGTATGGATGATGAACTTATAAAATTCGCTACTGATAATGGATACAAGGGTATTGTCATAGAAGCTATGGGTAGAGGTAATATACCTCCTAAGATGTATGAAGGTGTAAAATATGCTAGGGAGAAAGATATACCTGTTGTAATAGTTTCTAGATGTCATTCTGGAAGGGTATTTGATAGTTATGGATACTTAGGTTCTGGAAGAGACTTAAAGAACTTAGGATGTATTTTTGGAGGAGAGTTACCTGGTCAAAAGGCTAGAATAAAGCTTATGCTAGCTTTAGGAAAAACAAATGATTTAGATGAGATAAAAGATTTCTTTGAAAAAGGTATATATTATTAAAATAAAAAATAGGACTTTATAAAGTCCTATTTTTTTGTTTATTATCTATATAAAATGTTATACCTACAACCAACATCTGTATAAGTAATACTAAAATAAATGTTATTATGAAATAATGATAAGCTAACATACCTATAAAGTAATTACTACTTATAACCATACTAACTATTATACTCATTATCATAGATATAGTAATTTGATATCTAATAAATGTATTTTTCTTATTCTTAATACAGTGCATAAATATCGTTCCAAATATTATAAATAGTATTATCGATATTATTTTTATCACTTGTAGGTTATTTGTATTTAAAATTCCATGTTCAAATACAAACTTATTATATCGCACATATTGCATAATTCCAGCATTTTTGTTAGTTAAATACTCTATTATAAAGATAGATACGGCTAATGCTATCTGAATAAATAATGTTAGACTATATGCTAATTTTCTTAATACTTTCTTACTCATACTCTCTCCTAATATATATTTCTAGTTACTTACCTCCAATCAAGTAATTTTGCTTATTGACAAGATATTTAAGTTATCTTATTTTATATTTGACTAAAGCTATATTTTATAAATTACATTTTTTATTGAACACACTTTATAATCTAAAGTTCTTTCTCCATCACTAAACTTAACTTTAACTAAGTTATTATTTTTTTGTACTATTGTACCTTCCTTAAATCTTTTATGATAAATTTTGTCTCCTATTGTTAAGCTTTCTATTTCTTTTTTAGTCGCTCCTTTAATATCATCTATAAATCTAGATTTAGATACTTTTTTTCCATATTTATTAGATGGAGAGCTTATATATATATTCTCCTCAGCTCTTGTTATAGCCACATACATAAGCCTTCTCTCTTCCTCAATCTGATTAACTTTTTTTTCTTCATCATTTATATCATAAGACTTTTCATGAGGAATAGTTCCTTCTGTAGCTCCTATTATATATACATTTTTAAATTCTAATCCTTTAGCACTATGCATAGTAGTAAATATTACTCCATCAGAATTTTGATTATTTTTATTTTCTATCAATTCTGACTTTACTCTTTCTATATGATCTAAATATTCTTGTATTGTATTGAAATTTGTAGCAGAACTTTCTAGTTCATTTAATATTTCTATTAAACCATTTGTCTTTATTTTTCTATTTGTACAATAATCTAGTATATATCTATCATAATCTAAACTTGTTCTTATATAAGAAATTGCATTTTTAGGATTTAATGTTTTTAAATAACTTAAATCTATATCCAAATCATTTATAGTCTTAACTTGTTTTGGATGAAGGTTACATTTATTTATTAAAGCATTTATAAAGTTTTTTTCATCCTTAACCATATTCACATGTTCTTTTGATATATATCTAAATGGTTTATTTATTATCCTAACCCAATCTTTATTTGAATCTGGATTTACGCCTATTCTTAAATAAGCTAATATATCTTGAGATGCCCAATGATCATATATAGTAATTATCGAATCTTTCACTATAAAAGGTATCCTCATATCCATAAATACATCTACTAATGCTCTTGATTGTATATTAGTTCTATATATTACAGCAAAATCAGTATACTCAACATAATCTTTTTTCATTTCTTCTAGTATATCTTTAGCTATAAATACTGCCTCTTCTTCTGAATCATTAGGAGATATATATTTAACATTTCCACCTTCTCCTTGATGACATTTTATAACTTTTTCATATCTATTCTCATTTTTTTCTATCAGTCTATTAGCTATATTTATTATTTCATCTTTTGACCTATAATTTATATCTAATAGAACTTTTTTAGTTCCTTTAAAATATTGCTCAAACTCCAATAAAAAGTCTGGTCTAGCACCTCTAAATCCATATATACTTTGATCTTCATCTCCCACTACAAATATATTATTGTTGGGATTAGCTATTAATTTTAGTACCTCAAACTGAACCTTATTTATATCCTGGAACTCATCTACTAATATATATCTATATATTCCACGAACCATATCTAGTGCCGATTTATTGTGCTTTAATAAATGGTATGTCTTTATTAACATATCATCAAAATCTATTTTATTATGTTGATTTTTGTGTTCTTCATATAGATTATAAGTTTTTAAAAATTCATCACTAGTTAATAGCTCGGATGTAAAGTCTCTAATATCCATCAATTCATTTTTTACATAGGATATTTCATTTATTACCTGTCCTATAGTTTCATCATCATCTGCATTTTCTATATTTAAGCTTTTCAATATGCCTTTTAGTAGTAGCCTCTTTGATTTTTCATCAAATATATTGTCTAAGCTATATTTCTCAAAGTACCTAAGTATTCTAAAAAATACAGAATGGAATGTTCCATATGTAACCTTATTCATTCTATGATCATCACTTAAACTTAACGCTCTATTTTTCATTTCTACTGAGGATGCTTTTGTAAAACTTATAGCAAGTATACTACGAGGGCTTATACCTTTATTTACTACCATATTTGCTATCCTATATGTTATAACCCTCGTTTTACCTGATCCAGGACCTGCTAATACCATACAAGGTCCATCTACATGTTCTACTGCAACCTTTTGATTTTCATTTAATTTATCTATACTTATCATAACTTACCACCTTGAAGTATTCTTTCATTAATCTATAATATAAATATAACTTTTTATATTAGTTATATAGCTAAACTATATTATAATATATAATTTCAAAAAGGAGAAATTTTATGGAAATCATAACTAAGACATTAGATAATTTCGTAAATATTCCTTCAGATTCCTTCGTATTTGATATAGAAACTACAGGTCTTAGCCCTAAGTTTTGTAAAGTTATACTTATAGGAATTTTATTTAATAAAGATAATAAAACCATAATTAAACAATATTTTGCTCAAACTGAAGATGATGAAAAAGATTTATTATTAGCATTTATAAATGATATCAGTACCTTTGATACTCATATAACCTTTAATGGATTAGCCTTTGATATTCCATTTTTAAATTCTCGTTTTAATAAATATAATATTGATTTTGAGTTAAATAAAAATGATGATATTGATATTTTAAATATTGTAAGGCCATTTAAAGGCTTACTATCTCTTTCTGATTGTAAACTAAAAACTATAGAAAAATACATTGGTATATCTAGAGAAGATACTATTTCAGGAAAAGAAAGCGTAAAACTATACAAGGAATTTGTGTCTTCTAAGTCTGATGATTTAAAAAGCAAAATATTACTTCACAACTATGAAGATATATACTATTTAGGGTACCTTTATAAAATAAAAGATATATTAGAAGAGAAACTAAAGCCCATTGTAATTAATAATAAAGATTTATTCTTAAAACTTATACCATTATCCTTTAAGATAAATAATTCTAAATTAACACTTAAATATAATATATTTGATGGTAACAAAGTACCTATAAATATTTATAGCGATAATTACTCTATATTATCAGATGATAAGCACATTTTACTTAGTATAAGTTTGAATAAAGGTATAGATAAAGACAATAATATAGTTTTATTTTATCAATTAAATAAAATAATTCCTTTAAAAGTTAACGATAATTTTTTAGACTCAAATATTTATAACCTATGTGAGTATATAATAAAAAAAGAACTAAAATCCTTATAAGGATTTTAGTTCTTTTTTTATTATAACTTAGTTATTACGATAATTTATAATTTGAAATATATCATATTATACAATTTTAATTTTGCGCTAAATTGACTACATCATCTAATACATTCGAGCATTCACATTGGTTTGCCATTATAGTTAAATAATCACCTGCCATTATCTTTGTTGAACCTTTAGGAATTATCTCAACATCTCCTCGAGTTATCCCTACTATTAAACAATTTTTAGGCCAAATTATATCTTTTACACATTTTCCATCTAAATCACTATTAATATGGACCACTGTTTCAAATAATGTCTTTTTATTTACACCAGTCTCACATTCATATTCCCCACCTTCAAGAAGTCTTTCTAAAAGACTTTCATATATAGGATGAGAATTAAGTAAATCTGATGTCAATTGAGCTATTATTACAACTATCGAAAGTGGTAACAAATGATCAAGAGATCCCGTCATTTCTAGTATTAATATAATTGCTGTTATAGGTGCCTTTACTATTGCTGCAAAGTGACCTGCCATTGCTAGAACTACAAAGTTAATTATATAAGTTGATGGTATTCCCATATACATAGCACTTATAATTCCTACTATATTACCTACTATTGACCCTAATGCTAACAATGGGAAAAATATCCCTCCTGGAGCCCCTGATCCAAAACATATAAATGTAAATATAAATTTTGCTATAAGTAATATCATTAGTAAATTTAATGTAAAGTTCTGTTCTTGCAATGTCATAATAAGTTCATGACCTCCACCTAATAAAACTGGTGATATAAGACCAATAATTCCTGTTAATATGAATGGAATCATTATCTTTACTTCTTTGCTTAATTTACTATTTTTAAATATAGTTTGAGTTTTTAATATACCACTATTAAATAATACACCACTTATTCCTACTACAATTCCTAATATTATTAAGACCCAGTAGTATTTTAAAGGCATTGCATTTAATTTTGCGGTATGTAATGATGGCATTAATCCAAAAAATTGCTTTGACACAAAATCTGCTGTTATAGATGCTGTCATTGCTGATGCTAAAACTAATGGAGAAAAGTTCTTGTGAGCTTCTTCTAATGCAAACATAACTCCTGCTAAAGGTGCATTAAAAGCTGCTGATAAACCTGCACTAGCTCCACATGTTACAAAATACTTTTCCTCATTATCTAATTTATCTAATCCTTTAGATATACCTTCTCCTACACATGCACCCATTTGCACTGATGGACCTTCTCTACCTACTGAAAAACCTACTCCTAAACAAAGTAAGCCTCCTATAAATTTATTTACTAAAACCCTAAACCAGTTAATCTTAATTCTTCTGGTAAGAATCCCCTCAACTTGAGGTATTCCACTTCCCGATATCATCGGCTCTCTTTTTACCTGTTGAGCTACAATATATCCTAAAGCTATTAATATCATAAATATAACCGGTATAAATAGTATATCTTCTCTACCCTTAGAATATAGACCCTTGAATAATTCCATTAGTTTTGAACCCAGTATTCTGTATACAACAATTATTAGACCTACAGCTATCCCTACAAGTAAAGAATCTCTTATTAACCTATACTTAGAATTTTGACTTCTCTTTAATATATTATAAGCTCTTTCCTTATTAGTACTTATCATAAAATTGCTCCTTTCATTTATATTATATTCACTGAAAAGGAAAAAAGACTATCGCTTAAAAAAATCGATAGTCTTTACTGGCGGAGAAGGAGGGATTCGAACCCTCGCACCGGTTACCCAGCCTAAACCCTTAGCAGGGGTTCCTCTTGAGCCACTTGAGTACTTCTCCATATTTGTTACGTATTTATCTATATTTTTATTATATATTTTTATATAATTTTAGTCAATACGTTTTCTTTAATTTTTATGATTTTTTTACAATATATCAAATAATATGTATTTAAAATTATCAACAAACACAAATTTCATAATTTAAGCTAAAATATACATTATTAGTGTATAAAAATTTACTATAAACTTTATTGTCATATCAAGTATATAGCATACTTTTAAATTTAATTCTTCTAAGTATGCTATATATCTATTATATTTAATTACATATGCTTTTTAGCTTCTATAAGCATCTCATTAGCTTTTTGCATATATTCTATAGCTTTCTCTATACTATTAGCTGTTTCTTCTTTTCCTATAGCCCTAGCCTTGTCTACCCACTCTCTAAATCCTTCTTCATGGCTTTCATTATGATTTACCCAATGAAGCAGTAATATTTTTAAAGTTTTTTCGTCTTTACTTTCTCCATCTTCACCATGTGTATGTGGGTGTGAATGATCATGACAATGCCCATGTGGGTGATCATGATCATCTGCATGATGTAATTTTATTCTATCATTAGTTAACATATATACTCCCCCTTATTTTTTTATGTTAAATTCTTTCTTTATTAAATCTATACTATCCTTTATTAACAGCGCTAATGGCTTGTTTTCTACTCCTACTACTTCTATATTTTCAGGCAATATAGGTAAAAATATCTTTAGAGCTTCACTATCTACTATAGCTTCACTCATTTTACAAGTTACTTCACCCATCATAGAATTTGGCATTGAAACAGATACTGGTGCTACTATTATATTTGCCTTCTTTACAGAAGTTACTATTGCATTTTCCCCTGTAGCTCCCTTATTTGCATGAGATTTCATCATAGAGCTCGTTGCTATTGAATTAGTACCTAGTGCATATATGTCTATGTATGATGGTAATTCTTCTCTCAGATTTGATACTATCTGGGCCCCTATACCTCCACCCATTCCATCTATAACTGCTATTATCATACTATCTTCCCCTGTTTTTCTTATGTTTATTTTTTACTCTGATATTATTATTTTATGTTCCATTAGCCTTATCTCTTTTATACTTCCATCTACTATTTTCTGTTCTCCTAATAAATCAGTTAAGTACACTTTCCCTTCAAATGGATCTACACTTACTACATTTTCCATTATTCTTTCTAATTTATCCCCTTTTTGTACATAAGCTGCTGATTCACACATAATAACCCCTCCATGTTTTAACTTAATATTAAATTATTATTGTTTAATTTATAACTACCCTCTTGAAAACGTTTGTGATTTTCTTCAAAAAAAGGTCTCTTTTAGTATTTAATATTTCAATACTATAAAGAAACCTTCATGATTTCAAATCACTATACATTATATACTTTGAGTATATCACCTTGTACTATATAACGCAATTGATTTTAATTAATTATATACTTATATTTTCACTTTATTTCCTAACAGTTCTTTAACTGTTGGGAACTGTTCTATGTTAGTGTGTGGTAAGAAACATGCAGATATAAATTCATCCATATATGTTGGATAGACACTTAATTCTACATAGGTCATTTCATTACCTATATCTTGTAGTTTCATTTTAGCATCTTTGCTTACAAGAGCAAGATAAGAACCAACTAATGAACTATTTCCTATATATGCAAACTTTTCTCTTTCTATATCTGGAAGTAATCCTATTAAAATAGAATTTTCTATATTTAAATTATTTCCTATTCCACCAGCTATATATACCTTATCTATAGCACTAAAGTCCATCCCTAAGCTTTCTATTAGTGTTGCAGCTCCAGAATATATTGCACCCTTGGCTCTTATAAAGTTATCTATATCCACTTCTGTTACTGTTATATCATTTTCAATACCATACTCTTCTTTAAATGCTAATACGTACTCCCCTATTTCATGTTCATTAAATCTTATTCTGTCATTGTTTAAATCTTTATTTATCTTACCTCTTCTATCTACCACCCCACTAAGTAACATTTGGCATATTAAGTCTATTATCCCTGAACCACATATACCAATAGGCTTATCATCTCCAATAATAGATAGCTTTGGATATAAAGTTTCTTTATCTATACTAACTTTTTCTATAGCACCATTTGATGCTCTCATTCCACAACTTATACCTCCACCTTCAAATGCAGGTCCTGCAGAACAAGCACAACTCATCATATAATCTTTGTTCCCAAATACAATTTCTCCATTAGTTCCTAAATCTATAAATAATATATTTTCTTCACTTGTCCATATTCCCGCTGATAATACCCCTGCTGTAATATCTCCTCCTACATAACTAGCTACTGATGGCGCTAAGAATATATATGCACTATAATTTACATTTAAACCTATGTCTTTTCCTATTAATTTTGGTGATTTTAAAAATGGAGGTATAAATGGTTCTTGTCTTAAATAATCTGTGTGAACTCCTAAAAATAAACTAGACATAGTTGTATTTCCTGCTATTACAAGGCTTACTACATTATCTTTATCTATATTATTTTTAATATAGATAGATTCTAATAATGGATTTATAGTTTCGTCTATAACAGCATCTCTTAAATGCTTAAGTCCATTTTTCTTAGTCGAGTATATAATTCTATGTATAACATCTGCACCATATTTTATTTGTGCATTACCTGATGATGCCTTATCTACAATCTCTTTTGAATATAAATCTACTAAACATACTACAACTGATGTAGTCCCTATATCTATAGCTACTCCGTATAATTGTTTTTCATTGTTCCCTGGTTCTATATTTAATATAGTTATTTTATTCTTCTTTTTAACATAAGTTATAGTTACATTAAAATCACTTTCTCTTATAATCTCTGGAACTTTTCTAAGTAACTCTACTGTATAGTCTATTTCATCGTATCCTAAATTATTTCTAACATATCTCTCTATTCTATCAATATCACATATATTATCA
Source organism: Romboutsia sp. D33t1_170424_H2 (assembly GCF_015669105.1). Taxonomy (NCBI): domain Bacteria; kingdom Bacillati; phylum Bacillota; class Clostridia; order Peptostreptococcales; family Peptostreptococcaceae; genus Romboutsia; species Romboutsia sp. D33t1_170424_H2. The sequence continues at coordinate 68,753 of NZ_JADOZQ010000006.1, forward strand.
TCTATAGTTGGTTTATCTAATTCTATATATGTTTTTTCTATATTAGTTTTAAAATCAAAATTATTATCTTCTATTATTTTTTTTGCTCTATCAAATATTTCCTGGTCTTTTTTCTTATCGCTACCTTCTATTTTCATACCATGCATAGATGAAGATAATTTTGATGGAACTTCTATTTCTATATCTTCTATTACTTTAGTATTACATGCGAGTATATATCCTTGTTCCCATTCTTCATCTTTTATATGTAGTGTTTTTTCTGTATCTACTTTTCCTTTTAATAGCTTAACCTTACATTTCCCACAAGACACGTTTCCGTTACATGGAGCATCTATAAATATTTTATTATTTCTTGCTATTTCTAATAAATTTTCTCCTTTACTGCATATAACTTCTTTATTGTGCGACTTAAAATTTACTCTAATCATATACCTATCCCCCAATATGTTATATAGTATAATTTTACCCTAATCCAACTTATAAGTACTCAAATTCATAATATTATAAGTATCTTTTGTGTGTAAAATTATAGTACTATCAATTTAAAAACCTATGCCTTAAATTTAATAAAATTTACTACATTTATTTTGTATAAAATCAAAGGAGTACAGATGTTTTAGATTTACTAAATCTTCTGTACTCCTTATTTATAACTACTCAGCTATAGCTTCGTATTTCTCAGCAGTTAATAAGTTTTCTAATTCATCTGCATCAGATATTTTAACTTTTACTATCCATGCATCATATGCATCTTCATTTACATACTCTGGCTCATCATCTAATTTTTCATTTATTTCAACAACTTCACCAGATATAGGAGCTATTAAGTCAGATGCTACTTTTGAAGATTCAACAACACCAAATTCTTCACCTTGAGTTAATTCATCTTCAAGTTCTGGCATTTCAACAAATAATATTTCTCCTAATTGATCTTGAGCGAAATCAGTTATTCCTATATAAGCAAATTCTCCTTCCACTCTAACCCATGTATGTTTATCTGAATATCTTAAACTTGGTATAACTTTCATTTGATTATCCCCCTTATTAGTTGATTACATTACACATTCCATTGCTAAAGCTGGATGACCTTTTTCCTCTAAGAATGCTAATACTCCTTCAGAATCACTAGCTATAGTTTCATCACATATCATATCTGTAAAGTTTTCTATACCTGTTAATTCTTGAACACTAGCATTTAACTTATCTGCTACATATTCTTTTAACTCTTTTGGCATCCAAACTATTCTAGTTGGTCCACCCTCAGCATAAGCAAACTTCTTAGAAGATATAAAGTGTCTTCCGTGACCCATGAATCCTGGAGTTTGAACTCCTCCACCTGTCATAGAAGCTAATTCTCCAAATGTCATACCAACAGGAGTTTCACCAGAGAACTCTCTATTAACTATAACAAATCCATTTGCTTCTGGCATTATACCGCATATACACTCGAAGCATCCGCAAGAAGTCATTGGATCTTCTAATATAGAATATAATGTAACATTTTCAACAGCACCTTGAGATATTTCACATACTGTTTCATTAACTGCTTGCCATATTCCTGTTCTTTCATCTAAGCATTCACCCTTAACTATTGGTTGGCATGGTCCTGTTGGATCTAGTTCTTTAGTAGCTTTAGCATCTAACCAGCTAACTGCTCCACATAATCCAAGTCTTTCAGGAGTAACAACACAAACGTGTGCAGGTGCAAATGATTGACAAAGGTTACAAGAATAGAATTCCTCAACGCTTTCATCAACTAATGAAGCTAATCTTTCATCTCTAGCATTATATCTATCTATAGCTTCACCCTTCATTTCTGATACTTTTTGTGCATCAGTTACTATAGTTACTTCGCATTTATCAACAACTGATTCAAATTCATCTAGCATCTTAGCATATAAAACTTCTCCTATATGCTCTAATCTGAATCCTTTTTCAAAAGCATCTTTAGATATTCTTACCCAAGACATATCTCTTTGACCAACATGCATTACACCTTCTATATAGTTTAAGAAGTAGTGTAAACGTCTTTCTAAAACTGGTTCGAAATCTTCTTGCATTGCTTTACCAGCTATTTTAACTATAACAGCAAGTGGTAATCTTACAACACCGTCAGACTCTATTTCATCTATATTTGGACCTATAACCTCTATTTTATGGTCTTCAACTTCACTTAATTCTTTTTTAACAACAAGTTCCCAAGCTTCAGTTTTATTTCCACCAAATTCAGCAAACATGTCATTTTTTCTTATTCTTTCACCTTCAAATGCAGCAGCAAAAGATACTGGTATAGGTATTTCAGTTACCTTTATCTTTATTCCTCTAGCTTCTAATGAAGTAGCTACAAACTTATCATAATCTTTTTGAGTTAATAAATTCATTGGAACTTCTAATACTGTTTGATCAGTTATAACTGGGAATCCTAAAGCTATTGCTCCAGCTCCACAAGATACAACTAATTCACTTAATGGTCCAAATGCATTAACAAATGCTGGAACTCTCTTAGCAGTATAATCTAATAATCCTGCTAAATCTCCTGGATTTAATCCTCCAAATATCAATGCTGCTCTTACTGCTACAGATACAACATGGATAACAGAAGTTACATCATATCCTAGAGGGATAACTCTTAGTTCTAGACCCATCTTAACATCAGCTTCTATAGCTTGATCTATTACTTTTCCTACTAAGAAAGTAAGTAATCCTTTAGATTGGTAATTTTTTATAATCTCAGCTGCAGTTTCTGCATCTGGGCATTCTCCAAGTACAACAGCAACCCCTGGTATATCTCCTGTAACTAGAGGTACACCTAATGATCTTATTATAGGGTCAGTTATATGACCCGCACAAGGTTCACTATATGGTGCATCTATTGTAGCATATTTTACAGCTTCTATAACTTCAGCAGATAAAGCTGTAGCTAAACCAGCATTAAGTGCATGCTCTAATAAATGAGTTCTATTTACTAAACCTTCTACTATAGTTAAAGCACCTTCTAAATCACCTAACGTATTCATTTTTTGTCCTGTTGCTGCGTATATACAAGGTAATGAATATGCAGTATCAGGGAATGCTACATTATGTTCTCTTCCATGTTTTTCTATTGCTTCGCTTACAGCGCCTTTAGCAGCAGCCAAAGCTTGTTCTGAACCATTAAAAATAGTATTATATAAATTCACTCTATTTTCCCCCTTTTTAAGCTTCTTATCTCTTTTCTTTATTATGCATTAAATGCAAATCCACCTTCATTAAGCTCTAAATATGAGTCAGCATATAAAGAGGCATTTCTTATTATGTCACAAGATTTTACTGTTCTCATTATTTCTTCGTCACATGGGTTTACTATAGCTGAACTAAATCCATTTGCCATTGCCATTGCAAGCCAAGTACTATCAAGTATTGGTCTAACATGCTTTGGACAACCATTAGATACGTTAGATAATCCACCTGTAGTTAATAATCCCATTTCAGTCATCATTCTTATAGATTCTAAAACGTCCATTTGTTGATCTTGCATACCTTTTATAACTAAGCATAATGGGTCAAATAACATGTCTTCTGGCTCTAATCCAGCCATTAAACCTCTTTCTAACATTTCTTGACAGTAAGCCATACGCTCATCATTATCCTTTGGTATACCTTCTTTAGCACATAAAGCTATTACTTTAGCTTGGTATTCTCCTGCTAAGTCTATTAAATCTATTCTTCCACCTGCGTCTGCAGAGTTTATTATAGCTTTACCATTTATAGGATTGTAAACTTTAAGACCTGCTTCTATAGCTTTTCTATTAGCAGTATCTAATGCTAATGGAACATTGTTAAATTCTTTTTGAAGTAATTGAACTCCCCAAGTCATTAACTCTTCTCCATCTCTTTCAGCTGGCCCTATATTAAAATCTATATAGTGAGCTCCTGCTTCTAATTGCTCTTTAGCTCTTTTAAGTATTGGCTCTGGATTTCTTTCTTCTAATGCTTTTCTTATTACTGGTGATATACAGTGTATTCTTTCCCCTATTATCATGAACTTTTCCATAGTAATTATCCCCCTTAATTAGACTCTAAAAGTCTTTTTCGTTAAATTTTATACTAGCCAATTCACTATATACCTCTATTTGAGTATATGTAGTTCATTGACTAGCATATGTTATTGATTTTAATATTACGCGTTAGCTAAAGCTTCATCTTTCTTAGCTTTGTATTCTTTTAAGAACTTTGGTAATTCCATAGATTCTTCAGGTCCTATAACTACATTCCATCCTGGTAATGCCTCTTCTATATCTCCCTTAAGAACTGCAACCTTACCTGGTATTATTAAATCTCTATTATCAGTAATTTCTGCTACATTAGATTCTTTTATGAAGTTAGCTATAGAACTTCCACTAAACTTACCAGCAGACCAAGCTGTTAATACTGAGTACCCTCCAGCATCTGGGATAGCTAAATGTACAGGAACTTTAGATCTTTCTACATCTCCCGATACTATGAAATAAGTTAAAGCGAAGTCAACAGTAACTATTACTGGAGAATTCTTATCTGGATTATTTATTGGATAAACTTTTGTTTCAACTCTCATTGGTTTTTGTGGGTCAGTGAATATGTTTTGTCTTAGAGCAAATAATGGTAATGCTTTAGAATAGTCTATATCATCTATTACGATTATAGAACCGTATTTAACTGTGAATACAGATGATAAAGCAACTTCCATATTAGGATTTTCTTTAGCTAATTTATTTGCAAATACTATTGATGGGTATCCGAATGTTCTGTCTTGTTCTTTTAATGCTATTCTTCTAACTTGAACAGCATTTGTAAATGTATCTTTTATATTTTCTCCTGTTACATCTAATATTAATTCTCTATATCCTGCAGCTTGTATAGCTTCTACTGTAGAGTACAATTCCTCTAAACTAGATGCTTTAACACCTAAAGCTAACTTATCTCCTTTAACTACATCTATCATAGCTTGATAGTTGTCTTTAGTAGCTCCGTATACTACTGGTTTTTTATCTTTTAATATTTCAACAGCTTCTTTAGCAACTTCAGCATCTTCACATACTAATATGTAAGCTAAATCTAATCCGCTATCTTTAACTCTGTTAACTACCCTTAAGAATCCTTCTTTATTTTCAAAGTATTCTATTAGAGCCATTTCAACTCTCATTTCTTCACCTATTCTTACGTAGTCAACAGCTTTCATGTTAGCAAGTTTTGCATCTACTTGCTCATCAGTCATACATTCACAGAATGCTACTGCAAATCTATTTCTATTTACTAATGTTTTTTCATGTCTAAATAATACAGTTTCTGCTCCTAATTCATATTCAGAATTTCCAGCTCCAACTTTTACACCTCTCATTAATGGTGCAGTTGCTTCTGATAATTTTGCTAATGCCTCATCAGACATATGTGGACACTTTTCTACCTCTACTGCTCCTGATGCAACTTTCATACAGAAAGCCATACAAGTTGGAAATCCACAGTCCTTACAGTTTTTCTTTGGTGTTAATTTGAATATATCTAAAGCTTTTAATGCCATGATTTTTTCCCCCTAACCTTACAATTTATTAAGCTAATGCGCTAACTAATTCTTTTATAGTTTCTACTGACTCTGGATGGCGAAGTATAACTGCATTTGATCCACCAACTAATGCACTTGCAGCAGTTGATATTTCCATTGCTATACCTCTTTTTTCTACACATCCCCAAGCTGGTTCATCTTCAACACTTGCTATAGATTCTTTAACATTCCAAGTTTCTTTTGAAACTGGAGTTATTATTGGCATTTGTAATGTTTTATCATTTTGACCAAATGCAGCAAGTCTGATTCTGTCCATAGTTGATGCAACATACTCATATCCATATCCTACAGCTGATGAACCTATGTTCATAACTATATTTTCAGATTTAACGCCTAATTGTCCTAATAATACGTTTAATTGTTTAGCTAGGTTTATATCAACTGAAGACTCAGCAGACACTTTATGACTATAAGCCATACTAGCCGCAGCCCCTACTGCCTTGTAGTTGTCTTCTGTAGCTGATAAGAATAAACAATTATGCCCATCTACTGCTTGCGCTACTTTTTCAAATAACTTAGCATCCTTTTCATGGTTTCCACATCCAGCTATAATTACTGGTACACTAACAGCCTCAACAACTTTTTTAGCTACCTCAGCACACTCTTCTGGAGTTTTATCTAATCCATTTGGATCTGCACTTTCAAGCTTTAAGCATATAAAGTCTGCTTTTGTATTTTCTTCTACATGCTTAGCCCACTTAACTGGACAATCACAAACATCTTTATACATTTCTTTAAAAGCATCGCTCCATCCTTCTGGATATATGTCAGTTATTTCTATTCCTATTTTTTGAGTATTTCCACCATTCCCATCGAAGTTATAAAATGGTAGAATATTCTCTCCACCTATTTTTATCGCTTTTTCTCCTGTCCCTATTTCTACTTCTGATATTTTACCAGAATACTTTTGAACAGACATCTTGAATGCCATAGTTTACTCCCCCTTAAGCCTATTTTAATTCTAATTTAGTTACTATATCATTTATAGCAACTTTAGCTTTTGATTCTTTTGGTAATTCTACTAAAGGTATACCATTAGAATCATATTCATATATCATTTCATCCATAGGTACTACACCTATAAGACTTAGATTATGCTTTTCAATTTCCTCTTTTATCCCATCATTTAATATTCCATTTGGAACTTTATTTACAATTAAATATATATCTGAAACACTTAGCTTTAATTCCCTAGCTAAATCTCTTATTCTAGCAACAGCTTGAACACTACGTCTAGAACAATCACTAACTAATAGCAATTTGTCTATGTGCTTAGTAGTTTTTCTACTTAAATGTTCCATTCCAGCTTCGTTATCTATAACTAAATATTCGTAAGAATCTGCTAGTTTGTCTGTTTGCTCTCTTAATATCCCATTAACATAACAATAACAACCTTCACCCTCAGATCTTCCCATTACTATTAAGTCATATCCTTCGCCTTCTGACATACAAGTATTTAATCTATATTGTAAATATTGAGCCTTAGTCATTCCTCCTGGAAAAGCATTACCTTGTTTTTCCCTTTGATTTACTTCTTCTCTTATAGACCCTATCGTATCTTCAACATCTATACCTAATACTTCATTTATGTTAGCATTAGCATCTGCATCTACAACTAATACTGGTCCTTTTTTATTACTTACTAAATTATTAATTAAAAGCCCTGTAAGACTAGTCTTACCAGTTCCACCTTTTCCTGCTACTGCTATGTTATATCCCATACCAAGATTTCCCCCTTTATTTGTCAAAACAGAGCTTTTCCCCTTTACTCTGTTTTTATCTTATGCTTTTGCTAATTTAGGAGCTGCATGAACACATTCTCCATGTACATCATGAAGAGCTTCCATTAACCCTTCTGATAATGTTGGATGTGCATGTATAACATCTCCTACTTGCTCTACTGTTAATCCTAAGTGTACTGCAAGAGATAATTCTGTTAATAGGTCTGTAGCATGAGGACCTACTATAGATGCTCCAACTATTTTGTCTTCTTTATCTGCAAGAACCTTTATAAATCCTTGGAAGTGACCCATAGCTTGAGCTTTACCTAATCCTCTAAATTCAAACTTACCAACATGATATTCTATACCTTGTTCTTCTAATTGTCTTTCTGTTTTCCCAACAGCAGCTAGCTCTGGCTCTGTATATACACATCTTGGAACTGCTGTATAATCAACAGTTTTAGATTTGCCTAAAGCGTTTTCCACAGCTACTATACCCTCTTTAGAAGCAACATGTGCTAAGAATGGTGTATCTATTAAATCACCTATTGCATATATACCTTCTATATTAGTTTGTAAGTTTTCATCTACTACAATCTTACCTCTATTAAGCTCTATACCTATTTCCTCTATTCCAGAACCTTCAAGATTTGGTTTTCTACCTATTGCCATTAAAACATATTGTGTTTTTATCTCTTTTCCATTTGAAAGTGTAGATATAACCCCATCTTCTACAACTTCACATTTCTCTACTCCACTATCTGTTAACACTTTAATTTTATCCTTTTTAAACTGTCTCTGCAACTGTTTTGCTACATCTTTATCCTCAAAAGGTAATATTTGATCTCCTCTTTGAACTATAGTTACTTCAGTTCCTAAAGCTCTTAAGAATTGACCTATTTCACAACCTATAACTCCACCACCAACGATTAACATAGACTCTGGTAATTCTTCAAGTCCTAGTACTTCGTCACTAGTTATAACTCTCTTTTTATCATATGGGAACATTGGTAAAACTACTGGAACAGAACCGTTAGCTAATATTATTTTATCAGCCTTAACTATTTCTGAGCTTCCATCTTCTTTAGTAACTTCTATAGTATTTTTATCTACTAATTTTCCGAATCCATTAACTAAGTTAACTCCTCTTTTTTCAAATAAAAATTCTATACCACCTATTAATTGGTTTACTATTTTATCTTTTCTTCCCATTATAGCTTTGAAATCTGCATTGATTTCACCATCTATATTTATTCCATAATCTTTAGCTTCTTTTATATTCATTAACATAGAAGAAGATGCTAATAATGCTTTAGTTGGTATACACCCTACATTTAAGCAAGTTCCTCCAACTCTCTTTTTCTCTATTACTGTTACTTCAGCACCAAGCATAGCTGCCTTTATTGCAGCAACGTATCCTCCTGGTCCACCACCTACAACTGCTATTTTCATATTTTTTCCCCCATTTATATCCGTTAATAAAATCTATTTATACTATGTTACTTAAGTTAGAAAACTTAAGCAACATAGCTATTTATCTATATATTATAAACCTGCAGCATCTAATATAGCTGGAACATTTTCTTCTGCTCCTATAGCCATTATGTGAACACCATCACATAAATCTTCTTCTTTTAATTGTCTTATGAACTCTCCAGCCATCTTTATACCTTCTGATACCCAATTTTCTTTTCCTGCAGCTCTTAATCTTTCTATTTGATCATCTGGAACAAATATACCAGGAACATTAGCAGTCATAAACTTAGCCATTCCTGGAGATTTTAAAGGTACTATACCAGCTAATACCTTGCAATCCATATCTCTAGTTAACTTTCTAAACTCTCTCATATGTTCTATATCATATACAGCTTGAGTTTGGAAGAACTTAGCTCCAGCATTTATTTTCTTTTGCATTTTTAATAATTGTACTTCTATTGGAGCATATTCTGGAGTAACAGAAGCTCCTAAGAAAAATTCTGGTGATCCTTTTAATGCGTTACCAACTAAGTCAGTACCCTTCATTAAAGTTTCAGCAGTTTGAAGTATACCAACAGCATCTAAATCAAATACTCCTTTAGCTTGTGGATGATCTCCAACTACTGTATGGTCTCCTGTTAAAGCTAACATATTGTTTATTCCAAATACACCAGCAGATAACATTTCTCCTTGTATTGCTATTCTATTTCTATCTCTACCAGTCATTTGTATTACTGGTTCTAATCCTACATCTTTTAATAATTTACATGTAGCAAGCGAAGTAGTTCTCATAACTGCAGATTGGAAGTCTGTTACATTTGCAGCGTGAACTCTTCCTACTAATGGTTTTGCACACTCTATTAAGTGAGAAAGATCTGTACCTTTTGGTGGTGCCATTTCAGTTGTTACTGCAAACTTCCCACTTTCTAATGTTTCTCTTAATAAGCTCATGAAAAAATCCCCCTTTTAACCTTTTAAACGATCTAAGCCTCAGCTGAAGCTTCTTCTTCTTTTTTCTTTAAGTTTAAGTGTCTTGGATTGTTTTGCTTTGAATAATCCTTCATTGGTCTCATCTCAACCATATTTTCTAATTGATCTAATTCCTTTAACTTTTCATATATCATTATCCAAGCACAATCATTTTCTGGGCTAACTTCGCATTTTCCATTTTTAGCTCCACCACATGCACCATTTATTAATCCCTTAGCACATACAGTTACTGGACATATTCCTCCAGTCCATCCAAGTTCACATTCTCCACAAGCCTTACAAGACTCTTCGAATTCTCCAACTCTCTTTGTTTCCCCGATAAACATAGTGTTATTTGCTGGATATACTGGTAATTTCTTTATATTTTTAACTATGGTTTGAGTTCCATCTCCACAAGCCATAGATAAAACAGCATCAGCTTCTTTTAATTCTTCTTTTAATACTTTTAAATCCTTTTTAGATTTTAAAAGATTACATGCAGGTTCTAGTAAAGTGTATCCTAAAACAGTTTTTCCTTCTGACTCTAAAGCTTCTTTCATTTTTAAAACTTCTTCTTCTCCACCACTTTTACAAGTAGCTGCACATTCATTACATCCAACTATAACAACTTTTTGAGCTTTCTTTAAGAATCCTAAAATTTCTTGCATTGATTTATTTTCAGAAACTATCATCTCTATTCCCCCTAAAAACTTATCTTATTTGTTGTTTTGTAACTTACAAGCTTTAACTACATGCTTAGCAAGTATAGATGTAGTTACAGAACCTACTCCTGCTGGAACTGGAGTTATCATAGATACTTTATCAAGTACTGCGTTAGTATCAACATCTCCACATAAGTTTCCTTCTGCATCTACGTTTATACCAACATCTATAACAACTGCTCCTTCTTTAACGAAATCTTCTTTAACCATTCTCGCTCTACCAACAGCAGCAACTAATACATCAGCTTCAGAAGTTACTTTAGCTAAATCTTTAGTTCTTGAATGGCATATAGTAACTGTTGCATTTTCATTTAATAAAAGCATTGCAGCAGGCTTTCCAACAACCATTGATCTACCTAATACAGCTACCTTAGATCCACTTAATTCAACACCATAGTGCTTTAATATTTCAACTACTGCAGTTGGTGTACATGGAGGGAATCCAGTTTTATCTCCTTCCATAACTTTAGCAGAGTTTATTGGGCTGAAACTATCTACGTCTTTTTCTGGAGATATTATGTACTTTATAGCTTCTTCATCTAATTGCTTTGGAAGAGGTCTAAAGCATAATATACCATTAACATTTTTATCTTCATTTAATCCCTTTAATGTTTTTATGTATTCTTCTTGAGTTACATCTTCTGGTAATTCAACAACTTGAGTTTGTATTCCTATGCTTTCACATCTTTTTAATGCTCCTCTTTCGTAAGCTAAGTCACTTCCATTTGCACCTACCCTTAATATAGCTAACTTAGGATTTATACCCTCTTTAACTAATTCATTAACTTCTTTTATTAAGTTTTCACTTATTTGGTCAGCAACTGGCTTTCCTTTTATTATTTGTCCTTTTGTTATAGTTGTTTCCATGGATCCAATTCCCCCTATTAATTTATATTTATATACTTTATGTAATTCTTGATTTCTATTTAAATAATTACTTACCTAATGCTTTTTCAACTTTAGCGTAAACTTCATCACATATCTTTACGCCTTCTTCAACTAAAGTATCAACTTCATTTTTAACTTTAGCTACATATTCTTCGTCTTTTATTGAATTAATATTTATTACTACATTTAATTGGCCACTAAGTATAGCAGCTCTTAAACATTGTACTCCAACACCTACATCACTTATTGCAAGTCTTGAACCTTTATCTACTAAATCTTCATGTAATTTTATTGCATCAAAGCATACTCTTACTATATTTATTGGAACTTCGCAAGCTACCTTTAAAGCTTTCTCCATTGTTTCTTCTTTTATCTTCTTTTCTTCCTCAGTTGATGTAGGAAGACCGTAAGCTTTTGAAAGAGGTAAGAAGTTTTCTGCATCTTCATCTATCATGCTTAATAATTTCTTTTCTATATCTCCTGCTTTAGCTAAGATTTCTTTTATGCTTTCTTCATATTCAGCATATTTTTTCTTACCTATTGTTAAGTTACAAACCATGCTACCTAAAGCCATTCCTATAGCTCCAACTAGACTAGCTGCTCCTCCTCCTCCAGGTACTGCTGATTTAGAAGCTAAAACTTCTACAAATTCAACACAAGTTTTTTCTGATATTTTCATTTTCTTCCCCCTTGAATCATCTAAGGTTTTTATATGTAATCAGTAGGGTATGACTATAGTCATACTCTACTGTTTCATTCTCCTTTATTAGAATAATCCTGAGATTACTCCATTTTCATCAACATCTATTCTTTCAGCTGCTGGAACTTTTGGAAGTCCTGGCATCTTCATTATCTGCCCAGTTAAAGCAACTATAAATCCAGCACCTGCTGATACTGTTAATTGTCTAACTGTTATTCTAAATCCTGTTGGTCTTCCTAACTTAGTCTGATCATCAGTTAAAGAATATTGAGTTTTAGCCATACATATTGGCATTTTTCCGCATCCTATTTTTTCTAATTTTGCTAATTCTTTTTGAGCTTGTGGAGTAAAATCTACACCATCAGCTCCATATATCTTAGTAGCTATAGCATTTATTTTTTCTTCTATTGATAAATCATCTTCATAGCAGAATTCAAATTCATTTGGCTCGCTAGTTAATCTTATAACTTCTTTAGCTAGCTCAATTCCACCTTCTCCACCTTTTGCCCATACTTGAGATAATGCAACGTTAACACCTAGTTCTTGGCATTTAGCTCTTACTAAGTTAACTTCTGCTTCTGTATCAGTTGGGAATTCATTTATAGCCACTACTGCTGGTAATTTAAATACTTGAGTTATATTTTCAACATGCTTTAATAAGTTTGGAATTCCTCTTTCTAAAGCTTCTAAGTTTTCATTATTTAATTGATCTTTTGGTACTCCACCGTTATATTTTAATGCTCTTACTGTAGCAACTATTATAACAGCATCTGGCTTTAAGTTAGCCATTCTACATTTTATATCTAAGAATTTTTCAGCACCTAAGTCAGCACCAAATCCTCCCTCTGTTACTACATAGTCAGCAAAGTGCATAGCCATTCTTGTAGCTATAACAGAGTTACAACCATGAGCTATATTAGCAAATGGTCCACCATGTACAAATGCAGGTGTTCCTTCTAATGTTTGAACTAAATTTGGCTTTAATGCATCTTTTAATAATGCAGCCATAGCTCCATTAGCTTTTAATTGCTCAGCAGTTACAGGATCTCCATTAAAGTTGTATCCAACTATTATTCTTCCTAATCTAGCTTTTAAATCAACTATATCACTTGCTAAACAGAAAGCAGCCATTACTTCTGAAGCAACTGTTATATCAAATCCATCTTCTCTAGCTACACCATCACCTCTTGATCCTAAACCGTCAACAACATTTCTTAGTTGTCTATCGTTCATATCAACACATCTTCTCCAAGTTATGCTTCTAGAGTCTATTCCTAATTCATTTCCTTGGTGGATGTGATTATCAAGCATAGCAGCTAATAAGTTATTCGCAGCTCCTATTGCATGGAAATCTCCTGTAAAGTGTAAGTTTATATCTTCCATAGGAACAACTTGCGCATATCCTCCACCAGCTGCTCCACCTTTAACACCAAATACAGGTCCTAAAGAAGGCTCTCTTAATGCAACTAATACATTTTCTCCTAATTTAGCTAATCCATCAGCTACACCTATAGTTGTAGTAGTTTTTCCTTCTCCTGCTGGAGTTGGGTTTATAGCTGTAGTTAATATTAATTTAGCTTTTTTCCCACCATTGTCTCTTTTTAATAAGTTGTAATCTACTTTAGCTTTGTATTTACCATATAGTTCTATATCATCTTCTGATAAATTTAATTTTTTAGCTATCTCTCTTATATCTTGTGGCTTAGCTTCTTGTGCTATTTCTATATCTGATTTAAATCCCATTACTCAATCTCCTCCTACAAATTTAATAATTTTATATTTCACTATGTATGTATACCACAAAGTTAATGGTTTTAAATACATATAGTGTTTAACATAATTATTATGACACTTAAAAGTTAGATTTTTGACATTTCAGTTATATATTTTGCAATTTAACTAGATGGTTTTTAATTGCTTTTATCTGATTTTTAGTCTCTTCACTTGTGTCATATGGAGATTTGTTTGATCTATCTGCGTCTATAACATCTTGGTTATAGTATATAAATCCTAATGGTTCCCCATCCTCTAGGTTAGATATTATGAATTCCTCGTCTTCTTTATTTCTAATTTTATTTCCTACGACAAATACTTTTTTAACTCCTATATCTTGTCCTAGCTTTTTTACTTTTCTATAGGTCTGAAGACTTCTTTCTCCAGGCTCAACAACTACTATAAATGCATCTACACTTTCAGCTGTTCCTCTCCCTAAATGTTCAATACCTGCTTCCATATCCATAACAACTACATCTTTATTTTGTAATATTAAGTGTGAACATAGCCTTTTTAGTAGTACATGTTCTGGACAAACACATCCACTACCACCAGAATCTACTGTTCCTAATGTAAGTAGCCTTACTCCATTATGTTCTTTACATAAATTTTCTGGTATGTCATCTACCTTAGGATTCATTTTAAACATTTTTCCAAATGATCCTACTGATGCAGCAGTCCTATCTGAAACAAGTTTTTTCATTTCTGAGATTGGAACTATTGACTCATAGACTTCTCTTGGAAATCCTAGTGCTAAAGCTAAGTTTGCATCTGGATCAGCATCAACTGCTAGTACTCTATATCCATCTTCTGCAAACATTCTAGATAGCATTGAAGAAAAAGTTGTTTTACCTACTCCGCCCTTACCTGTTATTGCTATTTTCATATTATACCACCTTTTGTCATTAGTTACTTTATTTTTTAATGTTTATTTCTGTTTTTCTTTATTTAAATCTGGTCAATCCCTTTGTATGTCTACATTTATTTAAATTTAATTATTTTTAGTCTTTTATTTATATTAAACGATAAGTAGATATTTGTTATATTTATATCCACTTATCGTTTTTAGACTAATAAATAATTATTACTTATTTTGCATTATTAAGCTTCAACAGTAGCTTCTTCATTCATTTTTTCTTCTACTAATTTTTCAAAATGAACACGTTTCTTTTCTATATCTTGTATTATCATTTGAGCTAATTCTTCAGGATTTTCATTTACCTTGAATGTAGCTCCTACTGAATCTTGTAATGTTTGAGTCAATATCTCAACAGTTTTGTCAGAACCAGCAACTGGAGGCATAATTCCTAAGTATGTATCTATCCCTGATGCTACAACATAAGTACCTATAGCAACAGCTTTTTCTGACATCCATTCTGGTGCTACACCTGCTACTGGAATATCACACATATCCATATCTAAGAACTTAGCAACTTCTGACACTACAGATAATATACGACTACAGTCAACACAAGAACCTAAGTGTATTACTGGAGGTATATCAACTAACTCACAAACTGTTGCAAGCCCCTTACTAGCCATACTTCTAGCTTCTTTAGTTAATAGTCCAAATTTACCAGCAGCTGAAGCACCACAACCTGTAGTAACTACAAGTATATCGTTTTTAATTAATTCTTTCATTATAGTAACATGAGCTTTATTTGAAGTACTTCTTGCATTGTTACATCCAACAACACCAACTACCCCTCTTAATACTCCTGATTTTAAGCAGTCTACTAATGGTTTAACAGTTCCCGCTTGATCTATTTGAGAGTTTACAACTCTATCTAATTGACCTATTATTGCTTGTTCACTGAATCCTACAGTTGTTGAAGATTTTAACTGTGGTATTTCAACTTTTTCTTTATCTCTATTTTTGAAGTTTAGTATAGCTTCTCTTACTATTCTCTTGGCATCATCAAGAGCTGTTTCTTCTGTGAATTCTATATAAGTTGATCCTGCTATTTTTGCCTTTGGAGATGTTGTTATGAATTTAGTGTGATAACATTCTGCGACTTTTGCTAATGCAGGGAATATACATTGAACGTCAACTATCATTGCTTCTACAGCACCTGTTACGATAGCTAACTCTTGTTGGTGGAAGTCTCCTGCAGTTCTTACACCATGTCTCATTGTAACCTCATTACCAGTACAACACATACCAGCTAAGTTTATTCCATCTGCTCCCATTTCTTTAGCTAATGCTACTAATTCTGGATCTTCAGATGCTAAAACTATCATTTCTGATAATGATGGCTCATGTCCATGTAATATTATGTTTACTTTATTATCTTCTAATACTCCTAGATTTGCTTCTGATTGTCTAACTGTTGGTGTTCCGAATAGTATATCACTGAATATAGTTCCTATCATTGATCCACCCCATCCATCTGATAATGAAGTTCTCATTGATAAGTTTATTAAACTATCTATATCAGCTGTACATCCCATATGAGTTGAGTGCATTATTGTGGCTATTTCTCTATCTATAGCTCTTGGTTCTATTGCGTATCTTTTCCATATTTCTTGTCTTTGCTTTGGAGCACGACTTAAGAAGTTTAATACTCCATGTGGTTTACCAAACTCCATTAAAGCTATATCTGCAACTTCATGAGCTATATCATATATATCTCGATCTTCAGTCTCTACTCCCCATTCTTTAGCTAAATTAACTAATTTAACTTCATCTTTTATAGTGTAGTTTCCATCTCTGCTAGATAAAGATAATGTATGAGCTATACCCCTTGCATGATCAGAGTGAGCTGCAGTCCCCGCTGCAACCATTCTAGCAAAGTTTCTACCTACTATTACATGCTCATCAGCTCCACATAATCCAAGTGGAGTTTTAGGAGTTATTCTACAAGGTCCAGCTGCACATATTCTACAACAAGTTCCTTGAAGACCAAATCCACATTGAGCCTTCATAGAAAGCTTTCTATCATACATAGTTTCTACACCATCTTTTGCCGCCTTATCTAACATAGCTTGACTGTTCAAATCGATAGTCATCATTTTTTTATCCATATTCCTATCCCCTTTTTCCTTGATTTTTAATCCTAGAGGTGATAAAAAATTATGTCCATTGTAAGACTAAAGTTATTGATTCCCTAATTTGATTATATACTAAATTTTGTTAATTTGGTATTCTTTTAAATATTTTTTTAACAAAATTAGTTTGCTCAATATAAGTTATTTTTTTATATAAAATATACTTCTTGTATAAAGTTTTATATAAGAAGTATATTTTATATTTTCCCCATATTATCTATTGAAAAATATATATTAATTTAAAATTTTTATTAATTTGAATTTTTCTAAAAACGTTTACCTATTTATATTATAATATTGTTTACATTATTTGTATATATTATTTCATGCTCTTGGCAATAAGTGCTCCATATGCTATAGAATATAGCTTAGATTCATGACTATCTGCTCTTGATACCAATACTACTGGGGCTTTTGCTCCCATTATAATTCCTGCTGATTTCGCATTCGCCATATATGTAAATGATTTTCCTATTCCATTTCCAACTTCAATATTTGGAACTAATAATATATCTGTATCTCCACTTACTTCACTTTTAAATCCTTTTACTTCACTTGCTTCTTTTGATATAGCTAAATCAAATGCAAGCGGACCTTCGACTATAACGCCTTCTCCAAATTTACCTTCTTTACAAGCTTCTTGTAATAGTCTAGCATCTACTGTAGCTTGCATTTTTGGATTTACTTTTTCTTTTGCTGCTAAACATGCTACCTTTATCTCATCCACACCTAAACATTTTGCCGCTTGTATTGCATTTTTTAGTATTTTTTCTTTTTGTTCATAATCTGGAGATATGTTCATTCCGCCATCTGTTAATATTAAAAGCTTATGGTAGTTTTCAAGTTGATATATCATTACATGACTAAGTAAACTCTCTGTTCTAAGTCCATACTCTTTATTGAGCACTGACTTTAATAGTATTGATGTATCAAGTAATCCCTTCATAACAAAATCAGCTTCTTGTTTAGACACTAACTCTACGGCAATCTTTGCACTTTCTTCTATACTTGGCGAGTCTATTATAGTTATACCTTCTAACTCAAAGTTTATGTCATTTGATATAGACTTTATTTTATCTGCTTGTCCTACTAATATAGGTTGTATAACTTCTTTATTAACTGCATCCTTTATAGCTAATAAAACTTCTCTATCTTCTGCTGCTGCAACTGAAAGTATTACTTTTTCTTCTTGCTTTAGTTTGTCTAACATATCGTGTAAATCTTTTATCATCTCATACTCCCCCTTGTTATATATATTTAAATAATATCACATTTAGTACTAAAATAGTTTTCTAGTAGTATAGTCTAAATATTCTATAAAATTAAAAAAATAGTATTAGCATAATACACTAATACTATTTTTTTATTTACTTTCTCTTGTTTATAAATACAATCCCCACTAAAGCTAATATAACTAATGCAGTATATCCTATTATAGATTCTTCTCCTGTTTTAGGAGTATTAGTAGTTTTATCTAATACTTTATTATCATTATTATATTTATGCTCTAATTCCTTTGTCTTGCTATTAGTATTTTTTTCAGACACTTCATCTTTCTCATTTTCAAAAACTAATTTTACATTTTCTTTTTGATTAGACTTTATCTCAAAATTTTGTACTTCATTTGTTAATGGGTACCCTTCTGATGATTTTGTTTCTACTGCTTTATACTTGCCTGGTTCTAGACTTACTGTAGCTGTTCCGTCTTTTCCAGTTGTTGTTGTTGTCACATTTTTTCCATCTTGTGTTTGGATTTCAAACTCTGTTCCTGGCAACATTTTACTTGGATTGTCTTTATCAACTTCCTTTATTTCTACTTCTCCATTTGTTTTTTCATCTACTACTTTATTATCATTATTATATTTATCTTCTGATTCACTTTGCTTATTATTAGTATCTTTTACAGGCAATTCTTCCCTCTTATTTTCAAAAACTAATTTTATATTTTCTTTTTGATTAGGCTTTATCTCAAAATTTTGTACTTCATTTGTTAATACATATCCTTCTGATGCTTTTGTTTCTACTGCTCTATATTCTCCCGGCTTTAAAGTTGCTCTTGCTATACCGTCTTCTCCAGTTATTATCGTTGTCACCTTTTTCCCATCTTGTGTTTGGATTTCGAACTCTGTCCCTGGTAACACCTTACTTGTATCATCTTTATCTACTTTCTTTATTTCTACTTCTCCACTTGATTTATTCTCTGATTCATTTAACTTATTGTTAATTTTTTCAGTAGGAATTTCTTGCTTCTCATTTTCAAATACTAATTTTGCATCTTCCTTTTGATTAAACTTTATTTCGAAGTTTTGTACTTCATTTGTTAATATATATCCTTTGGATGCTTTTGTTTCTACTGCTTTATACTTTCCTGGCTTTAGACTTGCTCTTGCTATTCCGTCCTTTCCAGTTATTATCGTTGTTACCTTTTGCCCATCTTGTATTTGTATTTCAAACTCTGTTCCTGGTAACACTTTACTTGTATTATCTTTATCTACTTTCTTTATTTCTACTTCTCCATTTGTTTTCTCATTTGTTATAGTTCCTATATTTTTAACAGTTCCTATATCACTTTTTTCTATAGTAAACTTTATGTCTTTTCCATCTACTGAATATCCCTCTGGAGCTTTTACTTCTTGTAAATAATATGTTCCTACATTATCTACATCTGATTTAATTAATCCATTCTCATCACTAGTTAATTTTCCTATAACTTTCTTATTAGAATCTTTTAGATTAAATATAGCTCCACTAAGCTTACTTTCCTTATTTTCACTATCAACTTTAATAGCTTCAAAAGCATATCCCTTTTTAGTTTCAACTTTATTACTTGGATTACCATTTATTTTAGCTATATTTGATACAGTTGTTCCATCTTTTACATTGCTAAAATCAGTATATATTTTTACTTCTAAATTTTCTTTGTAATTTATTTGTCCCTTATCATTGATAATATTGACTGTATTATTTGCTTTATCTATTTTACTAGAAAAAGCATCTGGAACTTCAACTTTTACGATCTTTACGTTCGGATCTAATTTATCTACTAAATCTATATATCCCTTTTGGAATACACCAAAACTCTCAAAGTTTATAGAATATACAACACTTTGGTCATCATCTTTTTCTAATTTAGTCTTATCAACAGATTTGTGAGCATTTATAGCTCCTGCATTGTATTCATATTTAACCGTATCATCAACACTATTTCTAGTTCCATTGTATGATAACTTTGCAGTATTTGAGTATGAATCTTCAACATTTGTAATCTTCATGTCGTAACAAACAATATAGTAATCATCTACGTTTCCAAAATTTATAGTTAAATTTCCATTATTAGTGTTTAT
Organism: Romboutsia sp. D33t1_170424_H2; assembly: GCF_015669105.1. NCBI lineage: Bacteria > Bacillati > Bacillota > Clostridia > Peptostreptococcales > Peptostreptococcaceae > Romboutsia > Romboutsia sp. D33t1_170424_H2. The sequence continues at coordinate 88,972 of NZ_JADOZQ010000006.1, forward strand.
TTTATCTTTAAATTGATCTGTTACCCACTCAAAGCTTTCATCTTTATTGTATTTACCTATACTTATACTGTCCTTTAAAAGTTCCATTCCTTTAGGTGTAAAGTCATTTAAAGTTACATTTTTAAGATTTGACCTATTTTCATTAATATCTATTCTATATCTTACATTTTCGTTCATAGATGCTACATTTTTACCTTCTGAATTTTTAGCAGAAGTATAACTATACTTACTTATAACATCTTTTGCTTCATTTTTTTGTTTTAATATAACAGTACTATTTAACTTACCATCGCTTTTATTAAATACTGCTGTATTCTTATAAGAACTCAAATTTTGAGTAATCTTTGTCTTATAAGTTACAATATATTTATCTTTAATATTTCCAAAGTTTATACTAAGCCTATTAGATGATTTGCTTATATTTAAGCTATCTGTGACATCTGTTTCTGCGCTATCTCTTTCTATTTTAATTACATTTACAGAGCTTGGTATAAGCTCCATTCCTTCAGGCATATTATCTGTTAATACTGCATTTGATATATTTGAAAATTTCTCATTAACATATACTCTATATTGTTGAGTTTTTCCTAGTACTGGATAATATATATTTCCTACCGTATTTCCATCTGAATCTACATGGTCATAATTATTTATAGTTTTAAGAATCTGTCTATCTATTATAGGCTCTGTTTCATTAGATGGTTTTATAGCTATTTCTATGCTAGTAACTGGTTTTCCATCAACCCATACCTCTATCTTCTGATTATCTACTTCTTCCGTTTTATCTGCATATGCTGATACATTAACATATCCTCCTATTGCATCATAAACATCATCCCCAAAAGTTGCTACTACTTTATTACCTTCCATTTGTACACTTTTAAAATGCTCTGGGGGGAATTTAAAGCTAAATCTTTCAAGCCAACTAGGCATTTCAAATTCTATAGTATCACCTGGTTTTATACTCCCTGGACCATATTTAGCCTTATACTCTAGTTTAAAATTCAATTTTTCTCCAGGCTCAATCTCTTTTTTATCACATGTTATAGATACTTCTATTGTATCCCCTTGATTATCTGTCTTAACTTCTTCAGCATACGCAAAATGTGTATTAATTAACACATTTATAACCATTAGTACTGACGTAAGTATCGATATTATTTTTTTTCCTAACTTGTATTTATTTTTCAATAAATTTCACCACCCTTTTTAAATCTTTTTATTTTAAAATAAAAAAGACTATTCAAGATAATGATGATTTATTATCTGAATAGTCGGTTGCACTATTAACTCCATATACCTCAAGTGCCCATATACAAGGTATACTTCTTCATTCCTATTTTTAGCTTATATGTATTTATGCCCTTTTAATAATTTTGCTTTGTGTGCATTTATGCTATATAAAATTGTTAGCTTTCATTTGATTTTCATTAATGTCTTATCAATAAACTTTTATTTTAAAATAAAAAAGACTATTCAAGATAATAATGATTTATTATCTGAATAGTCGGTTGCACTATTAACTCCATATACCTCAAGTGCCCATATACAAGGTATACTTCTTCATTCCTATTTTTAGCTTATATGTATTTATGTCCTTTTAATTATTTTAATTTGTTCGCATTTATGCTATATAAAATTGTTAGCTTTCATTTAATTTTCATTAATGTCTTATCAATAAACTTGTATCTTAAAATAAAAAAGACTATTCGAATAATATTTAAATATTATCTGAATAGTCGGTTGCACTATTAACTCCATATACCTCAAGTGCCCATATACAAGGTATACTTCTTCGCTCCTAATTTTAACTTTTGAATATAATTATATAATCTCAGTGATTTATTATACCCTTTAATTTAGTTAAAGTCAATTTTAGATTTTTTTATAGTAAATTTTAACTTATTTTTTATCTATATTTATCAAGTTCTCTTAAACATGCCACTGTAATTTCATCTTGTGGATCTAATTCATAAGCTCTTTCTATATAATATATAGCATCATCTATATCACCTTTGTTTAGATATGCCATCCCTAAATTGCATAATATTTCTGGATCTTCTTTTATTTTAGCTGCTTGTTCAAAGTGTTCTATAGCTTTATCTATATTGAACATACTAGCTTCACAAAGGCCTAGTTCAACCATTGTATCTACTTGATGTGGTTTAGTTATAAGTATTTTTTCAAAATATTTCTTAGCTTCTTCAAATTCACCCATATTTTTATAAGCTAATCCTATCATAAATAATAAGTTCCACCAATCAGGATGATCTTGTTCAAGAGGTAATAATTTTTCTAGTCCTTCTTCACATTTTCCTTGGAATACTAAATTATAACCTTCTTCATATTGAACTTTAAAGTCCATCTTTCCTATATTTTCTTGAACCTCTGCCATTAAGTCTGCATCTAACCCTAATTTTTGTGCTTCTTCCCATATAACTCTAGCCTTTAAATATTGACCTTGATTGTAGTAATGATATCCTAAATGATAGTAAGCTAAAGCAAAGTTTTCATCTAATTGTATAACCATTTCCAACTTTTCTAAGGCTTCTAATAAAAACTTATTCATAGCTTCTTTGTCCATATCTTTTTGATACTGCTTTGCTAGTTCCTGGCAAACTATTGAATAATGATATAATCCATCTATGTCATTTGGATACATACTTATCATAGCTTTTAAGTATATTAACGAATCAGTTATCTCACCAATATCAAAGTATTTTTTAGACATATAGCCCATATATTCTTTTATATTTATATTTACTTTTTTGCTAAAAGCATCTAAAAATTTTCTGTATTCTTCATTATACTTAAATTGGCTATCAATACCCATTATATATATCATAGCATCTGCTATAGACATTGTATTTATCTTATCTTGCGCTGTCTTTTCTTTTATTCCTTTAACTAATACCTCATTTTTTATAGGTACATCTAATCCACCCTTAGGTATAGTGTAACCTTCTAAGTTAAATTCTCCACCATGTTTTATAGTTATAAAAGATAATTCTTCTGTTTTCTTTAATAAATACTTCTCTATTTTAAACTTCATCTTTTCCTCCTTTGTAACTTCACATAATAATTTTTAATCTATTAATGTTTATACCCATTAAAAATTTATGTGATATGTTTTCATAATATATAATACCAATATGTAATAATTAGCATTTAATATTATATGTTAACACTATATGACTTTGACTTTTCAAAAACTTTGTTATCATCATCATAGACAAATAAAATTATATTTTTTATCTCTTTTATATCAGCATGTATATCTTCTTTTAACTTTAATATATCGAATCTAAATGGTTCAAAATGAACATATTTTATTATATGCTTAGCTGGTTTATTTTCAAACTGTGGTATATATTTTAATATGTTATCTTCATTTTGTAAGAACATATGACATCTATTTTTAAAATCTTCTACATCTTCTTTATTGAATATTTGAGGTAAATTTGAAGTTTTACCTAATGATATATAATCATACTTTAATATATCATTAAATAATTCATTTTTATCATTTATCTTATCGTTGTAGAAATCTAATAATATTTTATATAATTGATTCTTACCTTGTGCTACATCAAAATACCCATTTTCATCAAAGTAAGTTGCAAATTCTTCAAAGAATTTAAATGGACTTTGCTCATAATAATTATGTATTATGTATCTCATTGACAATACAAAGTTTTTAGAGTTATAGTATCTTTCTAGTATTTCTTCTATATCTTTTAACTTTATCATTTCGCTATAACTTATATAATCATTATATAATACTTCATATGGTGTATAATCTTTGTATCTATATCCATGTTCTTTTGCAGTATTTCTTATACCAGTTCCTTTTATCATCTTTAAGAACCCTAATTGTATATGCTCTATACCTAAATTAAATACATCATTAAATGAATTTTCAAAGCTTGCATAATCTTCATATGGAAGTCCCGCTATTAAATCTAAATGTTGATGTATATTTCTATACGATGCTACTTTTTTAACTGCATAAGATAATTTTTCAAAATCATCTCTTCTTCCAACTGCATCAAGAGTTTTCTGGTTTGTACTTTGTACTCCTATTTCAAATTGGAATAACCCTTCTTTGCAATCTTTTAAGAAGTTTAATGTTTCCTCATCTAATAAGTGTGCTGTGACTTCAAAATGATATGTTGTATAACCATTGTCATTTTCCATAAGGAAATTCATTATTTCTTGTGCAAACTTCTTGTTAGCATTGAAAGTTCTGTCTATAAACTTTATTTGAGATACCCTTGCATCTATTAATGCCTTTAAATCTTTTTTTACTCTATCTATACTAAAATATCTTAATCCTTCAAGTGTTGAAGATAAGCAGTATTGGCAATTAAAAGGACACCCTCTAGATGTTTCATAGTAAACAATTCTATTTTCATATTCTGCTGGATTTAAATGATCATAAGGACTAGGTATTTCATCTAGATTTTGTAATAATTCCTTAGGTTTAGTTACAACTATCTCATCGTTATTTCTATAAACTATACCTTCTACATATTCTAAAGATTTTTGTCCTTTTAGATACATTACTAAATCTCTAAAAACTAATTCTCCCTCTCCATAAAGTATATAGTCTACAAATGAGTGCTTTTCCATAAAGCTTTCGCTATCATAAGTTACCTCTGGCCCACCTAGAGCTATCTTTATACTTGGCTTTACTTTCTTTATATTATGGCATAATCTAACTATATCGTTTACGTTCCATATATAAGTTGAAAATAGTATTACATCATAATCATGTTTGTGTATATCTTTTAATATATAATCTAAATCATTATTTATTGTATATTCTTTTAAATCTACTTCTACTAAGTCTTTTACAAACTCTTTTAAATATCTTATTGCTAAATTTGTATGTATAAATTTTGAATTTAACGTTGTTAATAAAATTTTCAATTATTTCACCTCTTTTTTCATTTATGCTATGATTTTCTGTACATTTTAGGTTAAAATACTATATGTAGTATATTATCATTTTTTTCTTTAATAGAAGGTTTTTTAAACCTTTTTGTAGAATAATAGTATCATAATTATATCTAATTTAGAAAGGAAGTTTTTTATGGAATTAATCGATCAAGTATCTATCAATGCCTTATCAAAAAGGGACTTATTGCTTATTATAAAAGCCTTAGAGTATACAAATGAAAATACTGGACTTAATGAATTTATAGATTTAAGAAACAGTATAATAAAAGAACTATGCTTTTTAACTGATACTAGCGAAGAAGATTTTGTTAATTACCTAGAAAATACTAACTAAGATTTTTTAAATTTAAGATTATATATTCCTGATTTAGCTTTGACTCCTATCTCAAGAATATCATTTTTAAAATCTTTTTTTATAATTTCAATTTGATTAAATATCGGATCTATAGTAATTTCCCCTACTTCTAATTTAATTAGGGATCTTGGATCTACACGATTATTATAAATCTTTTTGTTAATTATATATTTTCTTAGTTTAATTACATATTCAGCCATTGATAAGGTGAAGTCTATATTGTTTATATTTAAATTCTCTTCGAAGTTTAGTATAGATAGTATAGATTTTTTTATACTTAATATTCCATTATCACTTATTTCCCTATCTTCAATATATATATCATACAATACATTTAACATATTTATTAATACTTTATCTTCTTCGTATTCATATACTTTTAAATCTATATACTTGTCTATTATTTGTATTGCTTTAATTCGTTCCATTTGAAACTTAACTACTTGAGATTTATCTAATTCCATTGTAAATCCTATAATTTTTTCTTTTGCACTTTGCAATAATTCTTCATATTCTACATTTTTATTTTCTATTAATTTATGGATTATAATATTATAGCAAATAGCACTTAATATATACTCATATGTATTTTCTTCTATTTTAAGAAACCTTATATACTTACTCACTAAATCAATAACAACTTCTTCACTTTTATCTGCGTTTGTGTTTGAAAGTATTACTGGAAGTAATATATTTATTATATTTTTACTACTTAACTTCTCTCCATAAAATTTATAGTATATTAATTCATCTCTTAGTCTATTGCTATCTATATATACATATCTCTGTATTTTATCATCAATAAGACATTTTGTATTTATTATTATTAAATCTTTTAATGATTTGTCATTCATTTCAAATGCTGATATATATGCATTTTTTATATTATTTTCTATTGTAGTATTAGCTATCATACTCTTAACCTTTCTCATATGAAACTCTATATTACTTTATTGTTATCATCTATTATACTTAATATACTTTGCTTTGACTAACCAAAAAAAAGAGACAGTTTTTCACTGCCATTTCAAAACTTGATTATATTTAATAAACTATATAAATTATTACTATTTATATTTTTACATAGATTTAAAATAAATATATTAGAAAATATTATAGTGGTAACTAGAACCAATAGTTTTAGCTACCACTGTATATTATATCTAAATTATAATATTAATTTTTAATCAATATTATAATTACATTCTTTCTGGTGCATGCATACCTAATAACTTAAGAGCATTCTCTATTGTTTGTCTAGTAGCAGCAACTAAAGCAAGTCTTGCTTTTCTTAATTCAACATCTTCAACTAATATGGCATTGTCATGGTAGAATTTATTGAATGCTTGTGCTAAATCTAATACAAATCTAGTTATTATGTGTGGTTCATTCTTTCTTAAAGCATTAAGTATAGACTTGTTGAAAGATGCTATAACCTTTAATACTTCTGAACTATCTTCATCATTTAATAATTCATAATTTATATCTGTAGTTATTTCTTCATTAGCTTTTCTTAAAACTGCACAACATCTTGCATGAGTATATTGAACGTATGGTCCAGTTTCTCCATCAAAGCTTAAAGTTCTTTCCCATGAGAATGTATAATCTTTTATTCTGCTGTTAGATAGCTCTTGGAACACAACAGCTCCAACACCTACTTGCTTAGCTATTTTATCAACATTTAATGCATTAGGATTTTTAGCTAACATTGTTTCTTTTGTTTTTTCTATAGCTTGCTTTAATACGTCTTCTAAGAATACTACTCTACCTTTTCTTGTAGACATTGTTCCATTTTCTAAAGCAACCATACCAAATGGTACATGTACCATATCTTTAGCCCATTCAAATCCAACTAATTCTAGAACTTTGAATAATTGTTGGAAATGTAAGCTTTGTTGAGAACCAACTACATATATACACTTGTCGAAATCATAATTATTCTTTCTATAAACTGCAGCTGCTAAGTCTCTAGTCATGTATAATGTTGAACCATCATTTTTAGTTATAAGAGCTGGTGGCATATTGAATTCTTCTAACTCAACAACATTTGTTCCTTGAGATTCTTTTAATAATCCTTTTTCTTTTATAGTTTCTATTACTGAGTCCATTTTGTCAGAGTAGAAACTTTCTCCATTATATGAATCAAACTCTATATCTAATAAGTCATAAACTCTAGCAAATTCTTTTAAACTTTCATCTCTGAACCATTGCCATAATGCTTTAGCTTCAGCATCTCCATTTTCTAATTTAGTGAACCAAGCTCTTGCCTCATCTTCCATCTCTGGGTGCTTTTCAGCTTCATCATGGAATTGTATGTATAATTTTAATAATTCTGGTATTGGGTTGGCTTCTACAGCTTCTTTACTACCCCATAATTTGAAAGCTACTATTAACTTACCAAATTGAGTTCCGTAGTCTCCTAAGTGATTTATTCTTACTGTATTGTATCCTTGAGAATCATATATTTTGTATAAAGAATTTCCTATAACAGTAGTTCTTATATGCCCTATATGGAATGGCTTAGCGATATTTGGAGATGAGAAGTCTATTACAACTGTCTTATCCTTTCCTAAATCACTGTGTCCGTATTTTTCTTTTTGAGTTAAAACATCATTTATAACATTTTTAGCTAATTGAGATTTGTCAACGAAGAAGTTAACATATCCTCCTAAAGGTAATACCTTAGATATTGCTCCTTTAGCTTCTATTTTTTCTGCTAATTCTGCCGCTATCATATTTGGAGCTTTTCTAAATACTTTTGCTAATTTAAAGCAAGGAAATGCATAATCTCCCATTTCTTTGTTTGGTGGTACTTCTATAAGACCAACTATTTCTTCTAATGTTAAATCTTCTATGTTTTCTTTTAAGCAGTTTGCTATTTCTATCTTAAAATCTTGCATTATATTTCTCCTCTCATATTCTTATTATTTTATGGTAAATCAATTTATGAGTTTTTTCAAGTTATTTGGTTTATTTATTAACTATATTTTAGCAATATTCTTATTTATAATACAATTTTGTATAAGTTAATTATTCCATTTAAATTTAAAATAAAAATTTACTTTACTTATAGTTCTTTTTCACTTATTACTTTTATTCCATTTTCTATTAATAATGCAGCAGTAACTCCTAAGCCGTCCTTCTTTTTACCTGCAAAACTTCCATCATATATATAACTTGAACCACAAGATGGACTTCCATCTTTTAATATAGCCTCTTTGCAGTTATATAATTTAGCTATTTTTAAAGCTTCATCTGCTCCATTTCTAAACTTTTTAGTTACATCCAATCTTTGCTTATTAATTACACTTGCTTTTCCTTTTATAACATCATATCCATCTAGTTTAACTATTTCTGAAGGTTCTCTTGGTGTGCTCATTCCTCCTAATTGTTCTGGACACACTATTATAAACTCTTTACCTTCTAAGAACTTTTTTACATTTTCATTTTTATTATTTTCTCCATTGTACTTACAATTTATTCCAAGTAAGCATGCTGATACTAAAATCATATTGTACCACCTTATATATATTACTTTTATAAAAAATTTGCTATATCGCAAAATTATATATTTTAAACATCTCACGATATAGTGAACAAATCATTTTTTATTTTAGATTTACGATAGTAACTCCAGCTCCACCTTCTCCATATTGTCCAGCTCTTTGAGACTTAACATGTCTATTTCTCTTTAATACATCTTGTAGTCCAGATTTTAATACTCCAGTTCCTACGCCATGTATAACAGTTACCATTTCAAGGCCAGCTACATAAGCATCATCTAAATATTTTTCAACTTCCATTATAGCCTCTTCTAAATTCATACCTCTTAAATCTACTTCGCTTTTTACTCTTCCTGATTTAGCTTTTATTATACTTCTTGTTGATTTAGTGATTGTTGTTTTAGGGTCTTTTTTAACTTTTTGAAGAGACTTAAACGGTAGATTCATCTTCATTATTCCTATTTGAACAACAGCTTCTTTTTTATTGTTATCAACTGAAACAACGCTACCTTGTTGATTTAAAGTTATAACTTTTACTTCTTCCCCAACTTTTAAGTCTTTTACTTCTTTACTTGATACTTTAGGAACAATCATGCTCTTAACAGTTGGTTGAAGACTTCCCATTGAACTAGATATTTCTTTTCTAAGCGCCTCTATCCTTTGATTCTTTTCTTTAGATGCTCTTTCTTTTTCTAGTTCTCTAAGTTCTTTTACTATTAAATCTACTTCTTCTTTTGCTTGTCTTGTTATTCTAAAGGCTTCTTGTCTTGCTCTTTCCATTATCTTTTCTTTTTGTTCACTCATTTTCGCAAGCTTTTCATCGTACTCAGCCTTTAGCTTTTCTATTTCTGACTTTAATTTTTCGGCTTCTTCTCTATCTTCTTCAGCTTTAATTCTATTTTTCTCTACATTTTGAAGTACATCTTCTATTGCTATATTATCACTATCTATAAACTCTCTAGCTCTACTTATTACATAATCACTTAGCCCTAACTTTCTAGAAATCTCAAAGGCATTTGATTTCCCTGGAACACCTATAAGTAATCTATACGTAGGACTTAAAGTTTCTAAGTCAAAATCAACAGCTGCATTTTCAACACCTTCTTTAGTAAGTGCATAGTTCTTTAATTCACTATAGTGTGTTGTAGCTATACATTTAGCTCCAATGCTTTTTACATCTTCAAGTATAGCTATTGCAAGAGCTGCTCCCTCTATTGGGTCAGTTCCAGCCCCAAGCTCGTCAAATATTACTAAAGAGTCTTCTGTTACTTCTTTTAATATAGATACTATATTTGTCATATGAGATGAAAATGTAGATAAGCTTTGCTCTATACTTTGCTCATCACCAATATCTGCAAATACATTATCATATACACACATACTACTTCCAAAATCAGCAGGTATGTGAAGTCCACTTTGATTCATAAGTGCAAATAAACCAACAGTTTTGATAGTTACAGTTTTACCACCTGTATTAGGTCCTGTTATAAGTAATGTATGGAATTCTCTCCCTAAATAAATCGAGTTTGGAACAACAGTATCTTTATCTAGTAATGGATGTCTTCCCTTTTTTATATTTATAAATTTATCTTCATTTAAAGTAGGTTCTATACCTCTCATTTGTATAGATAATTTTCCCTTAGCAAAAGCAAAGTCTAATCTTCCTAATATCTCTTGGTTAGCTAATAGTTCATTATTTATTTCTCCTACCTTAGAAGATAATTCTGCTAATATTTTTTCTATCTCTTCTTTTTCTTGAAGTCTTAATTGTCTTAATTCATTATTCATATCAACTATACTCATAGGCTCTATAAATAATGTTGCTCCAGATGATGATTGATCATGTACAATACCAGCTACTTGTGATCTATACTCAGCTTTTACTGGCACAACAAATCTATCTCCTCTTACAGATATAATTGCATCTTGTAAGTACTTTTGATATGTAGTTGAAGATATTATTGAGTTTAACTTAGATCTTATAGATTGATTCTTTTGTACTATTCTTCTTCTTATATTTCTAAGCTCACTAGATGCATTATCAGATATTTCTACCTCACTTATTATTGCATTGAAAATTTCTTCTTCTAAATCTCTATATGTGTATAAAGAATTTGATAGGGATTGTATTATTGGGTAGTTAAAATCTTCTTCTTCACTAGATGCTAAATTATTACTAAGCATTCTAGCTACTCTTAAAGTATTTCCTATCATTAGTAAGCTACCTGGGTCTAATGCTGCCCCTACACTTGCTCTCTTTACCTTATCTTCTATATCGTATATTCCCTGTAATCCAACAAAACCTCTTTTTATAAGTATGGCTTGTGCCTCACTTGTTTCCTCTAATCTTGACTTAACTTCATTAAAGTCAGAACTTGGTGTTAGTTTTTCTATGTATCTCATACCTAATGAAGATGATGCTTTGCTTTTCAATAGGTCTATTATTTTTTCAAATTCTAAAACCTTTAGTGCTTTTGAATTCATTATTTCCTCCTTGAATCTATATCTATATAATTACGTTTATTTTATGTATATTTGTATTATACTATTTGTATAGCTAACTAATATTATACATAAATATAGTTGTTTATAATAGGATAAAAACTGTATTTTACTATATATATAAACTTATTAGTTTCAAAACTAACTATTTATTTTGGAATATATTAGATTTAGTGTTATAATATAATTATATTATTTAAGTTTCATGCTTTTTACTTAGCATATACTTAAATATTTAATTTCATCTAAAAGGAGTGAATACTTATGGAAAACGTATTAAAAGGTTTAAATCCAGAGCTTGTTTTTAATTATTTTGAAGAGATATCTCAGATACCTCGTGGTTCTGGAAATGAAAAAGCTATAAGTGATTATCTAAAAAAATTTGGTGAAGACTTAGGCTTAGAAACTATCCAAGATGATGCGTTAAATATCATAATAAGAAAACCTGCTACAAAAGGATATGAAAACTGTCCAGGTGTTATACTTCAAGGTCATATGGATATGGTTTGTGAAAAAAATAAAAACACAGAACATGACTTTACTAAAGACCCAATAAAATTAAGAATAGAAGATGACATGATATATGCTACAGGAACTACTCTTGGTGCTGATAACGGTATAGCTGTTGCTATGGGTATGGCTGTACTTGCATCTAATGATTTAGCACATCCTCAAATAGAAGTTTTAATAACTTCAGATGAAGAGGCTGGAATGAGTGGAGCTATGGCTCTTGACGGTTCTAATCTTAAAGGACAATACATAATAAACCTTGATTCAGAAGAAGAAGGTTTCTTACTTGTAAGTTGTGCTGGTGGGGTTACTGCTCACTCTAAATTAAATGCTGAGTTTACCAATGTAGATGCTAACAAACAAGCTCTACTAGTTGATATAAAAGGACTTCTTGGTGGACACTCAGGAATGGATATAATAAAACAAAGAGCTAACTCTAATATATTAATGGGAAGACTTTTAAACTCATTATGTGTTGACTTTGACTTAGCAAAAGTTGAAGGTGGTTCTAAGAACAATGCTATACCTCGTGAGTGCGAAGCTGTTATAGTAGTTGATAAGAATGATGTAGAAAAAGCTATGGCATGTATAAAAGAAATGGAAAACACTTTCAGACATGAATTTGCTTCTTCTGATCCTGACATAGTTGTAGAATGTAAAGAAACTACTGTTGAAAAGGTTCTTACTAATGATTGTAAAAATAATGTAATAAGAACTTTAAACTTAATACCTAATGGAATCCAAACTATGAGTATGGATATAGAAGGACTTGTTGAAAGTTCTACTAACTTAGGTGTTGTTAGAACTCTTGAAAATGAAGTAACTTTTGAATGTGCTGTTAGAAGTTCAGTTACTTCTTTAAAAGAAAATATAACTAATAAAATGAACTTATTATCTCAAACTTTAGGTGGAGAATTTACTTTAGAAAGTGATTACCCAGCATGGGAATATGCTAAAGGTTCTAAATTAGAAGATATATGTGTCCATACTTATGAAAAATTAAATGGTAAAAAGCCTATTATAAAAGCTTTACATGCTGGTCTTGAATGTGGATTATTATTAGACAAAATGCCTCATGCACAAGCTATATCTTTTGGACCTAACATGTTTGAAGTTCATACACCAAATGAGCATTTAAGTATATCTTCAACTACTCGTACTTGGGAATACTTAGTTGCTATATTAAAATCAATGAATGAACATAACTAAGGTTAGTTTCTTGTTAAATATAAAATAAGTAGGGAATTTTCCCTACTTATTTTATATTTAATCTAAAACTTTTATGAATTTATAAACTTCATTCTTTTCTATATTACTCAAATTAGTATATGATTTTATATATCCCATAAATTTCCCCTTTTGTTTCAATTCCTCATCTTTCGTTTTTAATCTATTTAACCTTATATTTATTATAAATACATCTATAACAAAGTACCATTCCTACTATCATAAATGGAGATAGTATAGCAATAACTATACTTCCTACCATAGAGCCAAGTAATGGTATCAATAAAAATGATAATCCATATGAAATCCACATAATTCCATTTGCCCTATTATATGCTTTTATATTACTTATTTCTTCTGATTTAACTGTAGTCCCTGCCCAAAAGTGCATAGGAGTTTTTCTTTTAAATGAATATATTCCTATTCCTACAAAAATTAAAACTGCAGGCGTCATTGATATAGCTATTACTATATCATCTTTTTGAGTATAGCTTGTTTGGCTAGACTTGAAATTGTTATATTTAACCGAATTTGTGCTACTTTTTAAATTATACTTTTTTATTAATTGATTATATGTTTCTATTGTTTTATTACTATCTTTATCATTGTATATTAGGGTTTTATCGCTTGTTGTGATTTTTATATATGGTTTGCTATTACGATACACATATAAATTCCCCTTTTCATCTCCGTCTATTTGGAAAGTTCCCCTTAAATATGTTGCTGTGCTAGTGCCTTTTATTTTATTTCCTATAGGAACGTCATCTAATAGCTCTACTGCTTTAATATCCTTTATATATATGTTATCTATTTTTATCCTTATTTTATCTTCTTCAAAATGCATTTTATGAGGACTATAGTCTATATTAAAAAATATAATTAAACCTATAATTACAACTATCATTATCCCAAAGACTATCTTTTCATATTTATTAGAAAACATAATATACCCCCTTATATAAGTAAAGATATATAAGTTAACATGTTAAAGCCAACTTATATATCTTTTATATACATTATTTCATATACAACCCCTCTAGCTTCATATCTTCATTATAAGTGATTGTAAACTGTGCTTTACCATTATCAAATTCCACAACTTCTACTACAGTAGCTAAATCTTCATTACCTATTAATTCTTCTTTGTTAATAGACTTAAATTTACCTAGTTTATCTTTCATAGGTTGCCACGCTTCTTTTAATTGTTCTGCATTTATTTGAGTTTTTAAATTTTCACTCATTTTATCTATAACTTTACTATACTCGTCATTACAAATCATATTAACTATTCCTTGAGCATATTCTTTTAACAATTCTTCATCATAAGATTCACTTAATTTTGAAGTAGTACATCCCCCTAGTACAACTCCTGTTAAAAATACTAATAATAGCATTTTCATTTTTTTCATAACACATCCCCCTTATTTTATTAGTATTGCAATATTTTCGTTTGGTAGTTTATTTAATTTTATTATAATTCCTAATACATTTGATAATCAAATAAATATACATAGGACACAGTAAATTGTACTTATATTACAGTTTAAATCTCTTTACTATTAATAAAATTTATTACAAGCAAAAAAATAGGGGCACATACCCCTATCAAATTATTTATTATTTAATAAAGAATTTAAATATAATCCTAAAATTCTTTCCCTATATTAACAAAAAACTATTTTTCGAACGATATTTAAATATATCCTGTAGCATAAATTTACTTATATACATAAATATTAATTGCTTTTACATAATAAGTCATTCAATACCTCAAAATCATTTCCAGCTATAACTAACACATCTTGAGGAAGAATTTGAGTAGATCCATTTGGAATCAATACTTCCTTGTTACGCTTTATCATTACGATAAGTATATCCTCTGGTATATTTGAATCCATTATAGCTTTATTTGCAATGCCACTATTATTTTGAACCGTTATTTCTAATAAATTTGTACCTATCTCTTCCCTGTAATCATTGAATGTCTTTAATACTGGAGACTTATCATCAATTAAGTCGAGCTTTTTAGCTACTGTAGGTAAAAGTGTACCTTGTATCGCAACAGAGAACAAAGCAACAAAAAATACTATATGGAAAATATCACTTTCAACAGGAACTCCATAAGTTACTGCATATATTGCAAAAACTATTGAAGCAGCACCTCTAAGACCTACCCAAGATACAAAAGCTTGTTGCTTTAAAGGAATTTTAAACCAACTTAGTATGCTAAAAATTGCTATTGGTCTTGCTATACAAATCATAAATATAGATATGGAAATACCTTTTATCATTACAGAAGGTATTTGCGATGGGAATGATAGCAGTCCTAATATGAAAAATAACATTATTTGCATAATCCATGAAATTCCATCAAAAAATTGGAACATACTTTTTTTATGTGGTATCTTACTGTTACCTATCATAATACCAGTCATATATACAGATAAATATCCATTTCCACCAAAATGCTCACTTAAAGCATAAGATAGTACTGCTATTCCCATAACAAATATAGGATAAAATCCATCTATTTCAAACTTGGTATTTCTTAATAAATAAATTGTAAGCTTACCTAATAAAACAGCCGATAAAATTCCAACTACAACTTGATTTAAAAGCATTGGTATTATGGTATCATATCCTTTATCTGCCATTAATCCTAAAATAATTATAGTCAACATATATGCTAAAGGGTCATTGCTTCCACTTTCAATCTCTAATATTGAAGCAATAGATCCCTTTAAGTTTAACTTTTGAGAACGTAATATTGCGAAAACTGATGCCGCATCTGTAGATGCAACTATCGATCCTATAAGTAATCCTTCTAATAAAGAAGTATCAAATACCTTAAAGCAAAATATTCCTGTTAAACCAGCAGTTATAACAACACCTACTGTTGATAGAAGTATTGATGGAACAGCAACTGGTTTTGCCATATCCCAACTAGTACCAAATCCTCCATAGAACATTATAAAAACTAATCCTATAGAACATATCTGTCTTGTTAATTCATAGTTATCAAAATATATTCCAACAATACCATCAGATCCAGTCAACATTCCTAATCCTATAAAAATTAGAAGAATTGGGACTCCAAATTTATATAAAATTTTACTTGATGTTATACATATTAATAGAACTAATGAACACATAATCATTAAGTTTATCAAATAATTATTACCTCCTTTATTATAATTAATTAAGTTTAGTGAATTTAAATTTAAGGTTTTAGAATTTTTATAGGCAGGATTTTAAATAATACTGGAATTATATTTAAAAACTTTATTTTTTATCTTACTGTTGTTATATAATTATTTTATGTTAAATTTATTCTTTTATGTTAGGTTCGATTTCTTATCCTTAAGTTTAAAATAACATAAAATTCTATACTTTGTATATGTTTTTTGTGTTAAATATTTGTTAAAAAAATATTCTAATTTTCTACTATTATTTTAAGATATTTTATTTAATAAATTATTACAATTTAAAAGAGTAACAAATGCTTATTATAACTTAGGCTTTGTTACTCTTTTGGTATTATTTTTTATTTTTAAAATTAACCTTTGTTACATTATCTCTCTTAACTTTAGGTGCTAATTTTCCTTCTTTTAGTCCTAATAATGACTCTATTTCATCAGGATAAAGGCTTAATCCACAACTTGCTAAGTTATCCACTAAAGTAGCTCCACTCATAATACCACTTTCAAGTATCATATCCACAGATTTTCTAAGTAAAACTGGACTTGTTGCTTTTATATTAGCATCTAATGGTTCCTTCTTGCTCCAACCTTTCTTATCCATTTGGTTCATTAAGTACATATATTTCTTGTAATTAATAACACCTAGCTGGTATCCTCTTAATATCATAGCCCATATTGGAACTATCCATTTTGCTTTTAATTCTACAAAATCCTCTATCTCATTAACATCTTTTAAATCTGGTAAGAATGTTTCTTCTGGCAATAAAAATGCACACGCAAATTCATCTTTTGAGAATTTTTTAGCTTGTATCCCCGCTTCAACACTAACCATGTATGCTAATTCATAAGCTAAGTCATAGTTTCTTGTAGTCGCTGATTTTTTATCATTTCCTAAAGATACTATATATCTAGTATTTTTATCAGTTGTTTGTTTTTGCGTAAACGCTAGTGCTCCTTTTGTATTTACATTAGTGTCTGTTACTATTATCCCATTATACTCTAACACGCTTAACACATTTCCTATAGGTCCATCACCTAATTCAAAATGTCTTCTTACTTTTGTTGCTAATGTCTCTATATCATCGTTTCTATTTAAGTTAGTTGGTATGTTCATTTCTGGGAATTGTATATATCCTTCTATAAAAGATAATATTTTATGTGCCATTACTAACTTTTCTTTGTATGAAATTTCTTCTACTCTAGGTATTCTCGATTCTGGCTTTATATGAGTACTATCAACTACAACTTTAATGTTATCCATTTGGAAGAAGTATTCTTTTGGAAACCTTAAAGCATTTGCTAATTTCATTTCATTTTCTGGAGTTGGCTTGTACTTTTCCTCTTCAAAAGCAATTATATCTTTTTTATTTATATTTATTTCTTTAGCTAGCATATCTATAGTTTTTCCTCTATACATTCTAGCTATTTTTAATCTTTTACCATTAAAAACTTTTTTTCTGCTCATAATATCCGTCTCTCTTTCAAGTTTATTTTATATATACAAAAGTTAAATTAATAAATTTTATGCAAATCTATATTAGCCATACATAATAAAAATATTTTATATTGGCTAAGTTATACGAATTTACTAAATTTAATTTATACTAAACTTTATATTATATATATTTAAAAATGCTCTGGATACTAATACCCAGAGCATTATTCAACTTTTATACTGTTGATAATATTATCATATTTATTAATTATAGTCAATTTATGTATATTATATCTCTATAGTCCTAGCTCATCACTTATTCCTTGCATTGCCTCTAGTGATAGTTGTGCAAATTCAGCAAATGGAATGCCTAATTCTTCTATGCTTCTCATTGCATCCCTGTTTGCTCCTGCTGCAAATTTAAGTTCTTTCATACGCTTAGTTATAGACTTTACTTTTACACTAGATAATTTCTTATCTGGATAAACTAAAGCTATGGCTGTTATAAATCCAGTTATTGGATCTGCTGCATATATAGCTTTATCAATTGTGCTTATTCTTTTTGTTCCATTATCTTCATTATGAGCTTTTATTGCTTGATATATGTAATCATTTCCAAAACCTTCATTTTTAAGTAATTCGATAGTTTTGATCCCATGCAATTTAGATTCTTCTGGATTATTTTTATAATCTAACATATCTGAATCTAAATCATGTAGTAATCCTGCTAATGCCCAGTCATCAGATTTTTCTGGTTCTAGTTTATTTCCTAAAGCTTTCATTACAGCTTCTACTGCATATGAGTGCTTTATTAGATGTTCAGATTTTAAATATTTATTTACTAATCCTACTGCTTGTTCTCTCATTTCCCAATACCTCCTATATAAATATTAAATCTATTATAATTTTTTAAGTAAATATATTTGATATTGTTGATAATACATATACTTACTATACAAATTTAATTTATTCTACTCCCTTGTAATAATGACCTGCACTTACACCTTTAGCATCTAATTCATTATAAAGTTTTGTAGCTTTACTTCCTAATTTGTAGTTGTTACTTAATACTTCTTGATATGCCTCTATTACCTTCTTAACAGTTTGACTATCTTCTAATGTAAAATCTAATCTAAATGTATTTATACCTATTTCATTTAGTTCGTATAAGTTATCTAACATACAAGTAACATTTGTATTATATATAGTTGTTCTACAGAATAGATCTTGTGATAATCTAAACTCTTCCCCTTTAGAGTTTCTTAGTGCATATGTGCTTTGGCTACATTTAGCAACTCTTTTATCTTTTTTGCAATCTCGAACTACTACTCCCATTGGACAGTATTCTGTTATCATAAGTGGAGTATATCCATAAACCACAGATTCTATATTAATATCTGTATATTTTATTGTTTCTCTTATTTCATTTATGTTTAATTCCTGAGATATACAAAGATTAGTTGCACCTATTTCTTTAAAGTAATTTATAGTTTCACTATTGAATGCATTTAAGTAGTAATCTATATTTAGCTCTTTACCTTTAAAATAATCTATAGCTCCCCATATACCTACTTGTATAGAATTTACTCCTATATTTTTAGCTTTTTCTAATTGCTTGTATTCCTTGCCTCTTATTATTCTAGGAGCTGAATATATAACTTTTATATTATATTTTAGTCCAGCTTTTATAGCTTCTTCTAATGTTTTAGTATCTTCATAATATATTTTATCTATACCGCACTCAAGTGCACTTTGTAATTGTTCTAAATTTTTAACTTTAACAGATAAATTACTTACCGTATCTCGATTAAATTTAATTGGATTATATGATAATCTTCTATTTTTAAAATCTCTATTTTTTATCTTAACCCTTTCTTTGTCTAAAAGTTCTATACAATCTCTTCTCATCTGATTTAGTATACTTATTGGTAAACTTACGTTATCATCTAATTCTATATTTACACTATCCATTTCATAAGGAGTATTACCTAATTTCCTAAGCTGAGTTTCTATTTTTTCCTCACTTAAAGCTACTTTCATAGCCTTTTCAACTACTTTATCTCCTTCTATTGTGGCAGTATTTCCTTTTTTATCAGCTAATGTAAGTATTGGTTTTTTATCTAGCTTAACACTTATATATGAATCTATCATGTTTTTAACAAATTCTTTATCTTGAGTAAATGTAGCTTGTACTCTATCCATAAGTTCGCTATCTGATGTTTTAAATACTATTTGGTTTCTTTTAGCTTCACCTATAAAATCTAGTTCTATTATCTCGCCCTTATATCCTATAGTATCTATCTCACCATTTTTGATAATTCTTCCTATAGTTCCACCACCAAGATTTATTCCATCGCCTTTTTTAAGTGTATTTTCAAGTCTTATCTTTAATCTTTTAGCTTTTTTATTGTAATCTAATACCTTACCTACATATAATCCTTGATTGTTTGGAAGTTGTGAATTCATTACATCTGCGCCAACTTCTCCTAAGATAAGTCCTTTTGTAAATTTTCTATTAAATATAGTGTATAAATCGCTGATTGTTTCATCTGAAACATTCACTTTTTTAGTTTGTAAGTATTCATCTATAGTTTTTCTATAACTCTCTATAACAGTAGCTACATACTCAGGTCTTTTCATACGACCTTCTATCTTAAGAGAATGAACTCCTGCATCTATTATTTTATCTATTTCTTCTATTGTACTTAAATCTCTTGGACTTAATAAATAGTCTCCATTGCTATTTACTACTTCTCCAGTATAAACATCTAAAAGTTCATATCTTTGTCTACATGGTTGAGCACATCTTCCTCTATTTCCTGATCTGTTACCTATCATAGAACTCATTAAACATTGTCCAGAATAGCATACACACAGTGCTCCATGAACAAATACTTCTATATCTGCTTTACAGTTATCGCATATATATTTTATTTCATCTACTTTAACTTCTCTTGCTAGTACTACTCTATCAAATCCAGCATTTTCTAGATATCTAACATCTTCTAAAGAATGTGCTACCATTTGTGTACTTGCATGTATTTCAAAATCAGGTAACTCATTTTTAATAATTCTAGCTATACCTATGTCTTGAAGTATAACTGCATCTACATCTATGTCGTATAGATATTTAGCATACTTTAAAAAATCTTCTATTTCATTTTGTTTTATTAATGTATTAGCCGTTACAAAAACTTGTACTCCTCTTATGTGAGCATATTTTACTGCTTCTCTTAATTCTTCTCTATCAAAATTATTTGCTGATGCTCTAGCACTAAATTCTTTTCCTCCTAAGTAAACTGCATTTGCACCATTTTGAACAGCTGCTTTTAACGCTTCAAAGGAACCAACGGGTGCTAATAATTCTATGTCTTTCATACTTCTCCTCCTATACGTAATATTTTTTCTATATTTATAATGTCCCTAAGTCTTAAAATTAAAACCTTCAGGTCCCCCTGAAGGTTTAATTTTAAATATAAGTAAACTTATTTCATTGCTCTAAGATATTTTAATTCATTTTCTATTTCAATTTTTTCTAATTGTAATTTATATGCATCATTTTGGAATTTAGAAGAAAGTTGTTCTGCAACATTAGCTTTTTCTTCTGCCATTTCAACAGATGATTTAAGCTCTTTTATTTCATTTTTTAAATCTTCAACTTCTTGTTTAGATAAATTAGTACCATTTTTTAGTTGCTCTATTTCTTTCTTTTGTTCCTCTATTAACTTATTAAGTTCTTCTATCTTAGATATATGGTTCTTATTTTCTTTATCTTTGTTTTCTAAGTGGTATTCAAGCTCTTTTATTTCAAGCTTATATTCTTCCCCACTATTTCCAACTTTTTTCTTTAATTCTTCATTTTCTTTTTCTACTTTTTCTAGTGTATCTGCACAATCAAACAATTCATCTGTTATATTTATAGCTGCTAATATAGCTACTTGAGATGAGCTTAATCTTTTATTAGCCTCACCTATTTTATTCATTTCTGTATCTACAAATGCTGCTACACTTATCATATGTTTTTCAGATTTTTCTCCAACCATAGGATACTCTGCACCATGTATCTTAACGGTAACTTT
The DNA here is from genome assembly GCF_015669105.1 of Romboutsia sp. D33t1_170424_H2. Lineage (NCBI taxonomy): Bacteria > Bacillati > Bacillota > Clostridia > Peptostreptococcales > Peptostreptococcaceae > Romboutsia > Romboutsia sp. D33t1_170424_H2. The sequence continues at coordinate 110,745 of NZ_JADOZQ010000006.1, forward strand.
GTTCATACTAATATCCCCCTTGTATTAGTTAGATCTTAGTGTTGCACCTAATTTTTCACTTAACTCATTTAATATTTTATCGTGTACTTTTGCCACATCTTCATCAGTTAAAGTTTTCTCTATACTTCTATATGTTATAGAGTATGCTATAGACTTGTATCCTTCTTCTATTTGAGCACCTTTATATACGTCAAATAATTTGTAGCTTTCAACTAATCCACCTGCATTAGCTTTTATTATATCTTCTATTTCTTTAACATATACTTCATCCTTAACTAATAAAGCTATATCTCTTGATGTAGATGGATACTTAGGTAATGGAGTATAAGTTTTTTCTGTTGATGTATTTTCAAATACAGATTCTACATTCATTTCACAAACATAAACTCTTTGTCCTAAGTTATAATTTTCTATTACGTCTGGATGTAATTCTCCAAATGTACCTATGCATTCTCCATTAAACATAACTTTAGCACATCTTCCTGGATGGAATGTTGGGTTAGTTTTTTCTGGTTCTATTTCATATCCTTTGAACCCTACATTATTTAGTACACTTTCTACAACACCTTTTATAGAGAAGAAATCTACATCTTTTCCATACATTCCTATACAATATTTCTTCGTTTCTACTGGTAATCCTTCTTGTGGTGTGAATGTATTTCCACATTCAAATGCTGATACTTCTTCAACTTTATGAGCTACATTTGTAGATAATACTTCTAACATATTAGGTATTAGTGTAGTTCTCATAACTGAAGTTTCCTCACCTAATGGATTCATTAGTTTTACAAAGTTTCTTCTAGAGTCTTCAGATGATAAATTTATTCTATCAACACCTCTTGGGCTTACAAATGAATATGTTAATATTTCATTTAAGCCTGCTGCTATTGAACTAGATACTATCTTATCTGTGAACTTTTGTTTATCAGTTTTTACACCTGCTGTAGCATTTCCTTCTAAAGTAGCTGTTGGTATATTTTCATATCCGTATATTCTAGCTATTTCTTCTAATATATCTGCATCTTCAGCTATATCTAGTCTAAAGCTTGGAACTTCTAATTCTAATTTTTCAGAAGATATTAGGTTACATTTAAACTCTAATCTTTCTAATATGCTTATAAATTGGTCCATAGGTACGTTAACACCTAATAATTTGTTTATTCTCACAGGGTTAACAGTTATCTTTTGAACTTCTTCTTTTACTGGATAGTAGTCAAGCATTCCATTAAGAACTCTACCGCATCCTAATTCTTCTATTAATTGACATGCTCTATTTACAGCAGTCTCTGCTAAATTAACATCTATACCTTTTTCAAATCTTGATGAAGCTTCTGTTCTAAGTCCTAATTTCTTAGATGTAGCTCTTATACTTTCTTTTGCAAAGCTTGCACCTTCAAGGAATATTGATGTAGTTGTATCTTTAACTTCAGAATTTTCTCCACCCATTATTCCTGCTAAGTCTAAAGTTTTTTCTTCATTTCCTATAACTAACATGTCTGATGTTAATTCTCTTTCAACACCATCTAGCGTAGTAAACTTTTCACCTTGCTCAGCTAATTTAACTGTCATTTTATTGTATTTTATATCTTCTAAGTCAAATGCATGAAGTGGTTGACCTAGCTCTAACATAACATAGTTAGTTATATCTACTATGTTGTTTATTGGTCTCATTCCAGCTTCTATAAGTCTTCTTTGCATCCAGTATGGAGATGGCCCAACTTTAACGTCTTTTACAACTTTTCCACAATATCTCTTACATAAATCTGTTTGAATATCTATTTCAAATTGCATTTCTTCATCAGAACCATTTACTTTTATTCCTGGGAATTTTAATTCTTTTCCTACAGTAACGGCAGCTTCTCTTGCTAATCCTATTATAGATCTACAATCTGGTCTATTAGAAGTTATTTCAAATTCTATTAATGCATCGTTTATTCCTAAAACTTCTCTAACATCTTTTCCTAATTCAAAAGATTCTTCATGGTCTAATATATATATGCCATCTTTTTTATGTTCTTCAACGTATTGAGAAGGTATAGTTAATTCCTCTGCACCACAGAACATTCCTTCTGATAATACTCCTCTTAACTTACCTTTCTTTATTTTGAAATCTCCAGGTAATACTGCACCTATTCTAGCAACTGGTACATAGTCTCCTACTTTTATGTTAGTTGCATTAGTTACTATTTGAAGTATTTGTCCATCAGCTACTTCAACCTTTGTTACTTTTAATCTATCTGCATCTGGATGTTGTTCTATTTCAAGTATTTTACATACTTCAACTCCATTTGTTTCTTTTCCAAAGAACTCTACTTTCTCAACTTTTGATCCTGTCATAGTCATCATATCAGCGAATTCTTGTGTATCTAAATCTATATCAACGTAATCTCTTAACCATTTTAAAGGTACTAACATCTTAAATCCTCCTAATTAAAATTGATTTAAAAATCTCATATCATTTTCAAATAATAGTCTTATATCATCTATTTCATACTTAAGCATTGTTATTCTATCAAGTCCCATACCAAATGCAAATCCACTATAAACTTCTGGGTCAATTCCACAGTTTCTAAGTACATTTGGATGAACCATACCTGCTCCTAGTATTTCTATCCAACCTTCACCTTTACACATTGGACATCCTGCTCCTTCACATTTAAAGCAAGTAACGTCTACTTCTGCACTTGGCTCTGTGAATGGGAAGTTGTGTGGTCTAAACTTAGTTTTTGTATGCTCACCAAATAACTTCTTAACGAACATATCTAAAGTTCCTTTTAATTGTGCCATTGTTACATCTTTACCAACTACAAGTCCTTCAACTTGATGGAACATTGGTGAATGTGTAGCATCTGGAGCATCAAATCTAAAACATCTTCCTGGAGATATTATTTTTATTGGTAATTCCTGACTCTTCATTGTTCTAACTTGAACTGGTGAAGTTTGAGTTCTAAGTAATAACTCTTCATTTATATAGAAAGTATCACTCATATCTCTAGATGGATGATCTTTTGGTGCATTTAATGCATCAAAGTTATTTTCTATAGTTTCAACTTCTGGCCCTTCTGCTATAGAGAATCCCATTCCTATAAATATTTCATTTACTTCATCTATTATTTGAGATATTGGATGCTTTTTACCAACTTTAACTGTTCTTGATGGCATAGTTACATCTATAACTTCTTCTGCTAATTTTCTTTGTTTTTCTGCTAACTTTAACTCTTCTTTCTTTGAAGATATAGCACCTTCTATAGCCGCTCTAACTTCATTAGCAACTTTACCTATTACAGGTCTTTCTTCTGCTGATAATTTACCCATTTCTTTTAGGATTGATGTTATCTCACCTTTTTTACCCATGTACTTTACTCTTAAACTTTCAACAACTTCTATACTAGAAGTATCTTTAATTTCATTTAATGCAGCTTCTTGTAAATTAAGTAATTTTTCTTGCATTATATTAATTCACCCTTTCGCAGTTTTTTGTATAAAAAAAGCCCTTCATCCCTATCTAGGGACGAAAGACTATTATTCGCGGTACCACCCTAGTAGCTTAATAATTATAAATTATTAAACCACCTCTAACAAACTTAACGCGTTTTAACGTTAAAGCCTACTATAATTTCAGCTTTAATACTCCAGAGGGAACTTCTTTTGGATACTTAGAAAGTACTCACAGCCTACGGTACTTATCTCTGTGCTAAGTTAATTCAAAATACTTTTCTCTTTCATAGTATTTGATAATATTGTTTTTGCGTTTAATTATATCATACTATGCATAATATTTACAAGATGTTAAACTAAGTATTTCTTTATTTCATACATTAATATTGCAGAGCTTATAGCTGCATTTAATGATTCTGCATTCCCATATATAGGTATTTTGACCAACATATCTGATTTTGATACTAATTCATCATTTATTCCATTAGCTTCATTTCCTATTACTAAAGCTGTTTTGTAATTATATTCAACTGTGTTGTAGTAATTGTTTGTATTTAAATAACTTGATACTATATCAAAGTTCTTTAATTTTAAAATTCTAAGAGCTTCTTCTTGAGTAGCATGTATTATATTCATATCAAATATAGAACCCATAGTAGACCTTATAACCTTTGGATTGTATATATCTACACATCCTTTTAATGCAATTATTGCATCTACCCCTGCAGCATCTGCTGTTCTTATTATCGTACCCATATTACCTGGGTCTTGTATTCTATCTAATATTAAAACAAATTTATGCTCATCTTTTAAATACTCTTCTATATTTCTTTGTTTAAAGTTTACTACTCCTAAAATACCTTGAGTGTTTTCCGTATCTATTAATTCATTGAATATTTTATTAGTCGTTTTATAAATTTTTATATTATTAGTTTTTAGGGTATCTAAAAATTTAAGATGTTCTTCTTTATTTTCAAAATCTTCATTTATAAATACATAATCTAGACTAGCCTTACATTCTACTGCAAGAGTTAGTATTCTATATCCTTCAATTATAAATTTAGATTCTTTATTTCTATTTTTAGTCTTAAGTAGTGATTTCGTATATTTTACTTTATTATTATCTTTAGCTGTTATTATTGTAGGCATTATTACTTTCTCCTAATAAATTCTTCATTTTCTGATGCGATAGTACTTATATGGCTATTTTGACCTATTACAACCAAAATACTACCTGCTTTTAACTCTTCATCTGGAGCTGGAGTAACATTTATGCTCTTACCTGTTTTTATAGCTAATACAGTTATTTCAAACTTAGCTCTTAAGTTTAATTCAACTAAAGTCTTTCCTACCCAACTATTTGGTGTTACTATCTCTACAATTGAATAATCTGGATCTAATTCTATATGATCTAGTATATTATCAGAAACTAAGTTATGTGCAACTCTAACACCCATATCTCTTTCTGGGAATACTACCCTATCCGCTCCTATTTTATATTGAACTTTAGCTTGTAGTTCATCTTTTGCCTTACATACTATATGAGGTACACCCATTTCTTTTGCTATAAGTGTAGCCATTATAGATGCTCTTATATCTGAACCGATGGCAACTATTGCAACATCAAAGTTACCTAGTCCTAAAGATCTTAATGACTGCTCATCTGTTACATCTACTATAGCAGCATGAGTTACTTTATCTGCTATATTTTGTATAATTTCTTCACTTTTATCTATAGCCATCACTTGATGACCTAAAAGATGCATAGTTGTAGCAACTGATGCTCCAAATCTTCCACAACCTATAACTATATATTGCTTCATTTCCTTCGTCCTCTCCACACTTAAATTATTCTTTACTATAAGTAAAGGCTATATTATCCAACTATTATCTTCCCTTCAGGGTATCTTATAGGAGGATTATTCTTTGTTTTTCTAGACATTATTGCCATAAATATTGTAAGAGATCCAACTCTTCCCATAAACATAAATAACATTATAAATATTTTTCCTAATGTACTTAAATTAGGACTTCCACCTAGACTTAATCCAACTGTAGCAAATGCTGATACTACTTCAAACCCTGCTTCTATTAAACTAAAACTTGGGTCAGTTATAGTTATAATTATAGTTCCAGATAAAACAACAATTATACCTATAAGAAATATTCCTAATGATTTTCTAACTATTGATGTTCCAATTCTTCTTGATCCTACTTCTATATCTTCTTTTCCAAGTATAAATGATTTAACAGTTAGAACTAAAGTAGCTATAGTCGTAACCTTTACACCACCACCTGTAGATGCAGGAGATGCACCAATAAACATTAGTATTATCATTATAAATAAACTATTCTCATGCATTGCCGTTAAATTGACTGTATTGAATCCTGCTGTTCTAGTTGTTACTGATTGGAAGAACGATGCAAGCATTTTTCCACCAAATCCTAACTTTCCTATTGTTTTAGGATTGTTGTATTCTAATACTAAAATAAGTAACATACCTACTAATATTAATGACACTGTTGTAATTAATACTATTTTAGAATGTAAATTTAATTTAGATAATTTTCTATTTTTTATTATATCTAAAATTACAGGGAATCCTAATCCCCCAAATATTATAAGTAATGAAATTGTAACACTTACTGTAAAGTTATTTACATAGTATGTTAATGATGTAAACTTACCTGAAACTGGCCCCATTAAATCAAATCCTGCATTACAAAAAGCTGAAATAGCATGAAATATACTATACCAAGTTCCTTTTAATAGCCCAAATTGAGGTATAAATACTGTTGATAATATTAATGCTCCTATACCTTCTATGGTAAATGTCATTAATAATACATACCTTGTTAACTTAACTAACCCTGACAAATCAAATTGATTTAAAGATTCTTGGATTAATAGTCTTTCTTTCAGATTTATTCTTTTCTTAGTTATAAGTGCAAATAGCGTGGTTATTGTCATAAATCCTAAACCACCAATTTGAATAAGTAGTATTATTACTACGTGTCCAAATCCATTCCAATAAGTTGCCGTATCTGCCATTATTAATCCTGTTACACATACAGCTGATGTTGAAGTAAATAAGGCATCTATAAATCCGATGCTTTCTCCGCTTTGAGTTGCTATAGGAAGATTTAATAGAAGCGCTCCAATTAATATAACGCTAGCAAACCCTAAAACCATTACTTGAGTTGGTTGCATTTTATTTATAAGAGCAATAAATCGCTTAAATATGGTCTTCATCTGTATTTATGCCTCCTTCTCACTTTATAGCTAATAAGTTTTTTCTCATTAGATACATCCTTCTTTTCAATTATTACTATATTATATTCCAAAACCTATATAAAAACAATAAAGGATATGTAAATTGGCCTATTTAAAATATTCACAATTTATAAACTTCCTTTACATATTTTTAACAAAACGTATTCATATTATATAATTTTTTATTTTTTTATAGAGTATAAAATCTATAATTTTATGGATATAAAAAAAGCCTTTGAATTTTATTCAAAGGCTTTTTATGAACTTAACTATTTAATTAAGCTAATTTTGACTTAGCAACTTCTACTAATTTAGCAAATCCTTGAGGATCGTTTATAGCCATTTCAGATAACATCTTTCTGTTAACTTCAACACCTGCTAATTTTAATCCGTTCATGAATCTTGAGTATGATAATCCATGAGCTCTAGTTCCAGCGTTTATTCTTTGTATCCAAAGTTTTCTGAAGTCTCTCTTCTTTAACTTTCTTCCTATATATGCGTTCTTTAACGCCTTCATTACGAATGTATTAGCTGGTCTGTATAACTTGCTTCTAGATCCTCTGAATCCTTTTGCAAGCTTTAATATTTTCTTATGCTTTTTACGAGCGTTCATTGCTTTTTTAACTCTTGCCATCTCTGTGACCTCCTTTGTTTTTCTCTTTTAAAATTTCTATTTTAATTTAATCCGATTTTTAGTATGGTAATAATTGTGCTATTCTTCTAGCATCACCTTCACTAACTATTCCTGCTTTTCTTAATTGCATCTTAGTTTTAGCAGCTTTCTTAGTTAATATATGTCTTCTGAAAGCTTTAGCTCTCTTTAATTTTCCACTTCCAGTTTTTTTGAATCTTTTAGCAGCTCCTCTATGAGTTTTCATTTTAGGCATTTTTATTTCCTCCTCTCAGTTTATCATCTATTTTTTTGGATCTATGATTACAACCATGTTATTGCCCTCAAATTTTGGTGGCTTTGCTGGTTCTCCAAACTCTTTTACTATATCTATAAACTTAAGCATTACTTCTTTTCCAAGATCTTTATGTCCTAATTCTCTACCTCTAAATCTTAGCTCAACCTTAACTTTATCTCCTTTTTTAAGGAACTTTATAGCGTTGTTAGCCTTAGTATTTAAATCATTTGATTCTATACCTGGTCTAAGTCTTACTTCTTTAACAGTTACAACTTTCTGCTTTTTCTTAGACTCTTTTTCTTTTCTAGCTTGTTCGTACTTATACTTACCATAATCTATTATTCTGCATACCGGTGGTTGTGCATTAGGTGATATCATAACTAAGTCTAAGTTTCTTTCGTTAGCTATTAATTGAGCTTCTCTAGCTGACATTATTCCTAATTGTTCTCCATCATGTGAAAGAACTCTTATTTCTTTTTCTCTTATTTGTTCGTTGATTGCTAATTCCTTGCTAATGGTAGGACACCTCCAAATTTTTTATATAAAATAAAAGGCGAATGATATAATCACCCGCCATATAAGTCAACAAATTTATATAAACCTAAACATATTGAAATAATATATTTAAAGTTTTGAACTTATATTTACCAGACAACCTAAGTCGAAAGGTGAGAAGCGGACTTCTACTTGCTTTTGTTATTAATTACTCTATATAATATATCACTTCTAAATATTATTTGCAACTATTTTTTTATTATTTTTTAAATTTTTTAATTCTCATAATATGTATAACTAACCTAAAATTTATATTCTTAGTAATGATTAAACAAAGTTTTGGTTATACTTAAATATAAACAAATGATTTTTCGATGGTTTTTGGTTTGTTAGAAATTATAAAACCAATAAACAATTTTTTATCTGAGGTGTATGACTATGAAAATGTTAGACAATTTCTTTAAAAAGATTAACAAACCAGTACCTGTATTTGCTCAAACTAAACTTGAGAAAGAATCTCCTAAGGAAGACTCGGCTTCTACTAAACCTAAAACTACATTTTGTGATGTAGCTGGTTTAGATGAAGTAAAAGAAGAGTTGTTTGAAATAGTAGATTTTATGAAGTCTCCTGATAAGTACAAAAAAATGGGTGCTAAAATACCAAAAGGAGTATTATTTTATGGACCTCCTGGTACAGGTAAAACATTACTTGCATCCGCTGTAGCTGGTGAGACAAATTCATCTTTTTTCAATGTTACTGGTTCTGAGTTTGTTGAAAAATACGTTGGTGTAGGTGCTAAGCGTGTAAGAACACTTTTTGAAAAAGCTAGAAAAGAATCTCCTAGCATCATTTTTATAGATGAAATAGATGCTATTGGAGCAAAAAGACATCTTGAAAGTAATAACGAAAAAGATCAAACACTAAATCAATTATTAGTTGAAATGGATGGATTCACTAAAGACTCAAATGTCATAATAATAGGAGCTACTAATAGACTTGATCTTTTAGATGAAGCTCTCCTTAGACCCGGAAGATTTGACAGACATATACACATAGGTTCTCCTAACTATCATACTAGATGTGAAATTTTAAAAGTTCATACAAACAATAAACCTCTTGATCCATCTGTAGATTTGGAATTACTTGCTAAGAAAACTCATGGATTTAACGGTGCTCATCTTTCAAATATAGCTAATGAAGCTGCTATATTTGCAGTTAGAGATAATAGTGATGTTATAACAACTGATCACTTTGATAAAGCACTTGAGAGAGTTATTGCAGGACTTGAATCTAAAAACTCTAAGTTAATAGAAAAAGAAAAACAAATAGTATCTTATCATGAGGCAGGACATGCTATTGTTAGCAATATACTTGGAATTTGTCCTATACAAAAAATATCAATAATACCTAGAGGACAAGCATTAGGGTATGTTCTCCAATTACCTGATGAAGATAGATATATCTACACAAAAGAAGAATTAATTGGTAAAATGAAAATTTTATTAGCAGGTAAAGCATCTGAAGAAATAATTTTTAATCATAAATCAACAGGCGCAAAAGATGACTTAAAAAAGGTAACAGATATAGCAAATCAAATGGTTTGTGAGTATGGTATGAGTAACTTAGGATTTATGACTATAGATGGAAATGTAAAAACATTTATGTCTGAACAAGTTCAAAAAGAAGCCAATGATATTGTCCAAAATTGTTACAATGAAACTTTAAGTCTTTTAAAGGATAATATAAATGATCTACATGTAGTTTCTAAACATTTATTTGATAATGAAACTATGACTCATGAAGAATTAAAGTCTTTGATAACTAAACAATTTATAAATTAATCAAAAAAGGGTATTAATAAAATTTTATTAATACCCTTTTTCTTTATTAGGCTAACTCTATATTAGTTCTTTCTTCTATTTCTTTTAATATAGTTTCTAAGAATTCATTTAAGTCTAAGCTTCCTATTTCTCCATTATCTCTTGATCTAACAGATACTTTCTTATCAGCTTCTTCTTTTTCTCCTACTATTAACATGTAAGGTACTTTTTGAAGCTGAGCTTCTCTTATCTTGAATCCTGTTTTTTCTGCTCTATCATCTATTTCAACTCTTATACCTTTGTCAAATAAAGCTTTTTTAACTTCCTTAGCATAATCATTGTATTTATCTGATATAGGTAATATCTTAACTTGAGTTGGAGCTAACCAAACTGGGAATTTACCAGCATAGTGCTCTATTAATATACCTATAAATCTTTCTATACTTCCGAATGCAACTCTGTGTATCATTACTGGTCTATGCTTTTCACCATCTTGACCTATATAAGTTATATCAAATCTTTGAGGTAATTGCATATCTAATTGTATTGTTCCACATTGCCAAGTTCTTCCTAAACAATCTCTTAAGTGGAAGTCTATCTTAGGTCCGTAGAATGCTCCATCTCCTGGATTTAACTTATATGGTAAATTTAACTCTTCTAAAGCTTCTCTTAATCCATTTTCAGCTACTTCCCACTCTTCATCAGTTCCTATAGAAGATTCTGGTCTAGTAGATAACTCCATATGATATTCGAATCCAAATACCTTATAAACACTATCTATTAATGAAACTACACCTTTTATTTCATCTTTTATTTGTTCTGGTAACATGAATATATGTGCATCATCTTGAGTAAATGCTCTAACTCTCATAAGTCCATGTAATGCTCCAGATAATTCATGTCTATGAACTCTACCTAATTCAGCAACTCTCATAGGGAAATCTCTGTATGAATGTGGCTTGAAGTTGTAGAATAACATTCCTCCCGGACAGTTCATTGGTTTTATAGCGAAATCTTGCTCATCTATACCCACAGTATACATATTTTCTTTGTAGTGGAACCAGTGACCTGAAGTTTCCCATAATTGTCTGTTTAATATTATTGGAGTTTCTATTTCTACATAGTTATCTTTTCTATGAACTTCTCTCCAGAAGTTTAATAATGCATTTTTAAGTTCCATACCTTTTGGTAGGAATAATGGGAATCCTGGACCTTCTTCTGGTATGAAGAATAACTCTAATTCTTTACCTAATTTTCTATGGTCTCTCTTTTTAGCTTCTTCTAACATGTGTAGGTATTCTTCTAAATCTTTATTCTTTTCGAAAGATATTCCGTATACTCTTTGAAGCATTTTGTTCTTTTCATCTCCACGCCAGTAAGCTCCTGTTACATTTAATAACTTAACTGATTTTACCTTCTTAGTTGATGGTAAATGTGGCCCTCTACATAAATCAGTAAAGTCCCCTTGCTTATAGAAAGATATTACTTCCCCTTCTGGTAACTCTGATATAAGCTCTACTTTATAATCTTCACCATTTTCTTTAGCCCAAGCTAAAGCTTCTTCTCTTGGTAATTCAAATCTTTCTATAGCTAAATCTTCTTTAGCTATTTTCTTCATTTCTTTCTCTATTTTTTCTAAATCTTCAGCTGATAATCTGTGCTCTAAGTCTATATCATAGTAGAATCCATTTTCTATACTTGGTCCTATTGCAAGCTTAGCTTCTGGATATAATCTCTTTATAGCTTGAGCTAACATATGAGCTGATGTATGTCTAAATACATCTTTTCCTTCTACATCATCAAATTTAAATAAGTTTAATTCACAATCTTCATTTATTTTATAGTCTAAACCTACTACTTCTCCATTTACAGATGCTGCTACTATAGCTCTAGCTAAGCCTTCACTTATAGATTTTGCTACATCCATGATAGAGATACCTTGTTCAAATTCTTTTACTGAACCATCTTTTAAAGTTACTTTAACCATTTTTGTTACCTCCTCTATTATTTTTTAATTTATTTCCTATTTATTTAGATATACTGATATCTAAATATAATTACCTAAATCATTTTTATTATTTCATGAAATTAAAAAAACTCGACCCAAATATATATATTTGGGACGAGTATAAATTCGCGGTTCCACCCAAGTTGATGTATATAATACACCCTCTTAAGACGACTATAAGGTAGTCAACCGAATACTTTCACATATGCTACTAAATTCTGCTCCAAGGTAGTTTTCAAATAGACATATTTAGACGAGCTTTCAGCCGGTGACTCATCTTCTCTGGAAATTGTTTCTATTTTACTTGTCCTTTTCATCGCAATTTCTATTAAGTTAGTATCATTATATCAGATAGTAATAGTTCTATCAACCATAATATTATAGAATTACTATTATTATTCCTTGCACTATTCCTATTGCAAAACCTAATACAAATCCTAAGATCTCTATATGCTTTAATTCATTTTTAGCAACTTTAAGAATTATTTCTTCTAATTCATATAAGTCAAGTTCATTAATCTTATCTTCTATCATTTGCTGGATATTTATTCTTTTACTAGCCTTATTTATCATTTCACTACTTAAATCATCTATACTATTTTTTATTTCTTCTTCTATCATATCTGATACATAAGATTGTATAAGATTTTTTATTGAACTTGGTGCAAATGACATTTTTTCATTTAATATACTTTTTATTTTAATTTGTATATACTCTGCTATTTTATCCTTATCTTCATCTGTAATAACTTGATTAAGTATTTCATCAATAGATAAAAATTCATCTTGTATAATCTCACCTATATTAGTTGCTATTTCACTTCTTCTTTTTGGTATTATACCGATTATTTCTGTATTAATTATAGGTATTTTTATTGGATTAATAGGCCTAAATATTAACTTTATTGCTATTATATTAGTAATATATCCTATTACGCCCCCTATAATCGCAAGTATTAAAACTTTTAATAAATTATCCATTTTGCAATCTCCTTACTAATATTAATTCTGTCCATATCTTACATAATTATAAGCTTTTTCATTTAATAAATAAAGCTATCTAATTATTGTATAATATTAACATAACTTACATTAGTTAAGAAGAATTATCTATATTCTTTAATTTTGATATACTATACTAACCTTATCTCCAAATATAGATTTTATGGTATTTATCATTTCTTTAGATATATTATTTTTTAATGTATCTAGTATTTCTATTTTCTTAGGGCATAAACTTAGTAAAGTGCTTATTAAAAAATCTTCTGAATTTAAGTTTTCTTCTATAACCATATTTACAATATCTTCATTATTCATTTCATTTATTCTATTGCCATTTTTATCATATATAAGAAAAGTATCTTCGTCTTTTATATGCACTTTCACTAAGTCAATTTTATCATCTTGAATTTCTATAAAATATTTAAGAACCTTTATAAATTCATCTTGGTCCTTTTTAATTATGTATTCTTCTACTGCCCTATCTGTTACAGCTAATATGTATTTTTTAAAATTTTTCATCCTAAAATTAACAAATCCATCTAAATTTATGTAGTCATTTGTCCTTATATAATCTAGCAGCTTTTGCCGTATGGATTCTTCTATAAATGGTTCCTTATTTTTTAATATTTCTAAAGAATATATATATATTTCATCTTTTTCATCTGGATAAATATTACTATATTCCTTATCTATATGGTCTTTTAATATTTTATCTCTTATAATTTTCATTACTATACTAGATATCCCACTTATAGTAGATTTGTTATTCTCATTAATATCAAGTTCAATTTCTACAATTTCATTATCCTCTGATATATTCTTGCTTTTAGAAAAAATATTTTTAGCATAAAGTTTTTCTTCTGATAATAAACTCACTTTTATTGTCTTCATACCTAACTTGTGATCCTTTCTTGATTTAAGAGGAACCTAGATAATTATTTCAAGATAGTTGTTTATATCAATATATCTTATAGATTTTATTATATGTGTTTTTATATTTTTAATTCATATTATATTAATTTTTAAAAAAAATGATAGCTTTAAGCTATCATTTTTTTGATTATCTTTCACCTTTTTTATAAGGGTTACCAAGTGCTGCTGGTGCTTTAGAACTCTTAACGAAGATAACTAAAACTATTAATGTTACAACATATGGTATCATAGATAATAAGTTTTCATTTATGCTAAATGGCAATGACGGATTACCAAAGAATACTGATAATGCTGTAGAGAATCCAAATAATAGACAAGCTACCATTGCCCATTGAGGTCTCCACTTACCAAATATAACTGCTGCTAATGCTATATATCCTTGACCTGATATTAATGTAGGTCTGAATGAAGAAACAACAGCTAAACTCATTGATGCTCCCCCTAAACCTGCTAATATACCAGATATTATAACTGCTGCATATCTTGTTTTAGCAACACTTATACCTAATGTATCTGCTGCACCTGGATGTTCTCCAACTGCTCTAACTCTTAAACCAAATTTAGTTTTATATAGTACATAATAAACTACTGCAACTAATATAAATGCTAAAAATACTGTTGCATATGAATTAAATATTGTATCTAATATACTTCCTGTTTCAAATAAACCATGTAAAGGTCTTGGTATTTTATTTTCCATTGGTATTGTTGGTGTCATTGTTGCACCATCAAACATTATCTTAGATGTAAATAATGCTACCCCAGGAGCTAATAAGTTTATTGCAACCCCTGATATTGTGTGGTCTGCATTACAAGTTATTGTTGCAAATGCATGTATTAAAGCAAATAGTCCACCTGCTAATCCACCAATTAAAAATGCTATCCAAGGATTTCCTATAAGAACACCTGCTGCTGCTGCTGAGAATGCTCCTATTGTCATCATTCCTTCTAGTCCTATATTAACTATACCTGAATTCTCTGAAAATACTCCACCTAATGCTGCAAATATAAGGGGCGTAGAGTACATTAAAGTGGTACTAATGATTAAAGCTAAATCTTCCATTATGCAATTCCCCCTTTATTTTTTTTATCTCTCATTTTTATATATAAATTTCTTAATACACTACTTAATGCTATAAAGAATACTATAGATCCTATAACTATATTTACTACTTCTGAAGGAGCCCCTATAGCTTGCATCTTAGTTGATCCATACTTAAGCCCTCCGAATAATAATCCTGAGAATATAACTCCAATTGGATTACTATTTGCAATTAAAGCAACTGCTATACCATCAAATCCATAACCTTCTTGAGCTGCTAATATTGTTATGTTATTTGATACACCCATAACTTGTATAGCTCCAGCTATACCAGCAAGTAAACCTGCTATTGCCATTGATTTTAATATTGCTGAGTTAACATTTATACCTGCATATTCAGCACCAAATTTGTTGTATCCAACTCCTCTTAATTCAAAACCTAAAGTAGTTTTAAATAATATGAATGCTATTATTAAAACAAGTATTATTGATATAACTATACCCCAGTTAACTTTAGTAGCTGGTCCTACTAATCCATTTAACCAACTTATACCTATGCTAGCCGAGTCATGTATACTAATTGATGCTTCACTGTTTGGTCTAGCTAACCAAGTATTTTTTATCATATAGTTACTTAAGTAAAATGCTATCCAGTTAAGCATTATAGTTGATATAACTTCATTTATTCCAAACTTAGATTTTAACCAACCAGCAAATCCCCCCCAAACAGCTCCAGCCAATGCTGCTGCTAAAAGAGTAAGTGGTACGTGTATTATTGCTGGTAATTGTACCCCAGCTCCTACGATAGTTGCTACTAAAGAACCTACTATAAATTGCCCTTCAGCTCCTATGTTGAATAGTCCTGTTCTAAATGCAAATGCAATAGATAGACCTGTTAATATAAGTGGCGTTGATCTTATTATAGCCCAAGCTATAAACTTTGGTTTTCCAAATACACCATCTATCATAGCTGAATAAGCTTCTATTGGATTAAACCCTGCTATTATTAATGCTATTGCTCCTACTAATAGTCCTAAAACTATCGAGATAATAGAAAATAAAATAGTATTATCAGCTAAAGATAGTTTTTTCTTATTTACCTTACTACTCATTATCTTCACCTCCAGCCATCATTAATCCTAATGTATTTTCATCTGCATCTTTTGCATCGACGATTCCAACTATTTTTCCTTCATATATTACAGCTATTCTGTCTGATACATTCATAACTTCATCTAGTTCTAATGATACTAATAGTACTGCATTTCCTTCATCTCTTTGTTTAACTAATGCTTGATGAACGAACTCTATAGCTCCAACATCTAATCCTCTTGTTGGTTGAGTTGCTATTAATAATTGTGCCTCTTTAGTAGTGGCTCTTGCTACCTCTATATTGTCAACCTCTCTACCTATTATAACCTTTTGTTGGTTACCTCCAGATAAAGCTCTTGATTTAACAGTATGATCTGTAGGTCTTACGTCAAATCTTTCTATTATTTCATCTGCATATTTTTCTATTGCAGCTTTATTTAATATTCCATTTTTAGAGAATCTCTTATCTTTATAGTTTTGTAAAACTGTATTTTCTGCTACTGTGAAGTCTAGTATTAATCCTCTCTTATGTCTATCTTCTGGTATATTTTTAATACCATTGTTAAACATTTCTTTTGGATTTTTATTTAATAATTCTTTTCCATTTATTTTTATACTTCCAGATTCAGCTTTTCTAAGGCCTGTTAAAGCCTCAACTAATTCTGATTGCCCATTTCCATCTATACCAGCTATCCCTAATATTTCACCAGCTTTTACTTCTAACGATAATTCATCTACTACTGATATTTTTCTATTGTCTTTAACAGTTAAGTTATTTATCTCTAAAACAACATTACTTGGCTTAGCTTCCTTTTTGTCTACTTTAAAGTTAACTTCTCTACCAACCATCATAGCTGCTAAATCATCTTCTGTAACATCTGATACTTTTACTGTATCTATATATTTACCTCTTCTAATTATTGTACAGTGATCTGCAGCTGCTTTTATCTCTTTTAATTTATGAGTTATTATTATTACTGACTTACCTTCTTTTGTTAAGTTTCTTATTATTTGTATAAGTTCTTGTATTTCTTGTGGCGTTAAAACTGCTGTTGGTTCATCTAGTATTAATATTTCTGCCCCTCTATATAATGCTTTTAGTATTTCTACTCTTTGTTGCATACCAACTGATATATCTTCTATCTTTGCATTTGGATCAACATATAGACCATATTTTTCAGATATAGCTTTTACATCATCAATAGCCTTGTTTATATCTACAGCTCCAAGTCCTTTTGTAGGCTCAGTACCTAATATTATGTTCTGAGCTACTGTAAATGGTTGTACTAACATGAAATGTTGATGAACCATCCCTATACCATTTGCTATAGCAACATTTGGATTATCCATTTCAACTAATTTACCATTTATGTATATTTCTCCTGATGTTGGTTGGTATAATCCATATAATATGTTCATTAAAGTAGATTTACCCGCTCCATTTTCACCTAAAAGAGCATGTACTTCCCCTTTATGTACAGTCAAATTTATATTATCATTTGCGACAAAGTTTCCGAATTTTTTTGTTACATTTTTCATTTCTACAACTTTTTGACTGTAGTTAACATTACTATTATTCATCGCTCTTTCTTACCCTCCTTAATTTAAATTTCTAGTATTTTTATTATACTAAAATATCGTATATATAACAAACTATTTTAACTATTTTTGATAAAAAAGTCATTTTTTATCGCTTTTTGTTGTATATTATATATAAATTAAAACTTATTTATACATCATATTTATCTAATTGTATGGAAAATACGATTTATTACATAGTTTTATTCTTTCCAATTTATATATAATTTATTTTTAAATATTAAAGGCTATCCTATTCTTACAGGATAGCCTTTAATGTTATTTATTTAATTCTTTATATTCTTTTTCATTTTGTGGAACTTTTATTTCACCAGATTTTATTTTTTCTGCTTCTTTTTGAACATATTCTAAAACATCTGGTGGAACATTCTTATCACTAGTTGGAGCTATTCCAACTCCATCCATGTCTAGTGTGTTTACTATAACTTGTCCACCTTTATAAGTTCCATCCATCATAGACTTAACTAAGTTAAATACTGCAACATCTATATTCTTCATAGCTGAAGTTATTACATTGTTTGGAGCTAACTTGTTTTGGTCTTGGTCAACACCTATAGCTTTTTTATTATTTTCTTTAGCTGCTTCTATAGCTCCTATACCTGCAGCACCTGCAGCAGAGAATATGATATCTACATTATCTTTGTGCATTTGATTAGCTATAGACTTTCCTAATGCTGAATCAGTAAAGCTGTTTGCATATTGAACTACTACTTTTGCATCTGGGTTAGCAGCTTTAACACCTGCTCTATATCCGTAATCAAATCTATCTATAACTTCTCCTTCTACACCACCTATGAAACCAACTTTATTAGTTTCAGTCATTTTACCAGCTATTAATCCTGTTAAATAAGCTGATACGTTATCTTCAAATAATAATGATGTAACATTTTTTGGTTGTTTTGGATAAGCAGCATCTATAAGAGCAAATTGATTTTCTGGATAATGCTCAGCTGCTTCTTTTATAGCATCTGCTAATTTAAATCCTACACCTATTATTAAATCCATATCTTGATCTACAAATGTTTCTATATTTGGAACATAGTCAGCATCTTGCTTAGATTCTAAGTACTTAACTTCTATTTTATCTCCGTACTCTTTCTTAGCTTTCTCAAGGCCTGCCCATGCAGATTGGTTGAATGATTCATCGTTTACTCCACCAACATCAGTAACCATACCTACTCTAATTACTTTTTCATTCCCCTCAGCAGCCTCTGAAGAGTCTGCATTCTTGCTAGATGAGCATCCAACTAACATACTAGCACTCATAACTACAGTTAACCCTAAAGTTAATAACTTTTTAAGTTTCATGTATTTCCTCCCAAATTTAAATATAGTGTACTATTTATTTATATTGTACACTATTTTAAAAACTTTTTCTACATAAAAATTTATTTTTATGGCAAATTATATTATTTTTCTTAAAAATTTGTGTTTAAGACTTATTTTAAACATAATAATTCATTTATTAATTAAATATATATGTAAAATATAATTTATATATCACTTTACAGAAAATATTATTATTTAATTTCAAACTATTAGTTTTAAGCCATTTTGTTTTATTAAGTCATTATAAGTAGAAAAATAAAAAAAGAGTCTTAAGCTTAAGACTCTTTTTTATGTTACACTATTTATTTTTAATGCATACTATTCCAGTTAATCCTGGACCTGCATGAGAACCAACACAAGATCCTATTTGGAAATATAGTATATCTTTTGGATTAAATTCAGCTTTAACAGCTTCAGTTAATCTTTCTCTTTCTTTAAAATCATCACTGTATCCAATACATATTGTTTGGTCTTGTAGATTTTCTCCACAATTATCTTTTACTAATTCTATCATCTTAGATATGACATTCTTTTTGCCTCTAACTTGGCAAACTGGAGCAACTAAACCATTTTTTATATCTAATATTGGCTTAATATTTAATATACTTCCTATAGCCGCTTTAGTTGAAGATATTCTTCCACCTTTTTGTAGATATTCTAACGTATCTACTGAGAATAAAACATAAGTCTTATCTCTTAACTCTTCTATGGCTTTCATTATCTCATCTATATCATATCCTTCTGATGCCATTATTGCAGCTTCAACTACTAATATTCCTATAACATAAGAAAATGCTTGAGAATCATATGTATATATTTCTCCATCTGTATCATTTTTAGCCATAACAGCACTTTGATAAGTTCCTGTTGCAACTGATGAACCTGCTATATATAGTACTCTTTTTCCTTGATTAACGTATTTTTCAAATACTTCTTTAAATTGAGCATATGTAGCTTGAGATGTTTTTGGATATACATTCTCTTCCCTAAGAGTTTTATAAAATTCATCATTTGATATATCTACACCATCTTTATATTCTTTTTCATTTAAGATTACAGTTAATGGTACTACTTCTATATCATATTTTTCTATTAATTCATTAGGTATATCTGATAAACTATCACATATTATTTTTATATCTTTCATGTACTTCCCCCTTATTACTTTATAGTAAGGTTAGTTTATTATCTCATTTTTGGATAATCTAATTGTCTTAATGCTTCATAAACAACTATAGCAACTGAGTTAGATAAATTTAACGACCTTGCTTTCTCAATGTCTAACATTGGTATTCTTATACATGTTTCTAAGTTAGCTTCTATTAATTCTTTTGGTAATCCTTTTGTTTCTTTTCCAAAAACTATAAATGAATTATCTACATAATCAACATCTGAGTGAGCTTGATTGACTTTAGTAGTTGCGAAGAAAAACTTACCTTCAGGGTTTTTTTCTACAACTTCTTCAAAGCTATCATAATACTTTATATTGGCTATATCCCAATAGTCAAGTCCGCTTCTTTTTAAATACTTATCTTCTAGAGAAAATCCTAAAGGTTTAACTAAGTGTAAGTTTGTGCCTGTTGCTGCACATGTTCTTATTATGTTTCCAGTATTTTGAGGTATCTCTGGCTCTACTAAAACTATATTTAATGACATATTTTCCCTCCTTACTTATTTAAATAACAACTATACTTACCTATATTAAAGTACGTTCAATTTTATTATGCCTTATCACTTAAAACTCTAATATTCTAAATTATATTATAACAGAAATTACGTTTATAACAATAATGCAGTCTTCTAATTTAATTCTTCATAAAAACATAAAAACCTCTTGTATTTAAAACAAGAGGTCCTATTTATTTTCTTTATAGTACTTACAATACTTTTGTATAGGACATATTTCACACTCTGGCTTTCTTGCCTTGCATATTCTTCTTCCATGAAAAATTAATAAATGATGAGAATGAGACCATCTTTTCTTAGGTATAACTTTCATTAATGGAAATTCTGTTTTTTCTGGAGTTGTCGTATTTACCATACCTATTCTATTAGCAACTCTAAATACATGAGTATCTATAGCTAAAGCATCTTGTCCAAAAGCATTACTAAGTACAACATTAGCTGTTTTTCTTCCCACTCCAGGCAACTTAATTAATTCATCTAGGCTATCTGGAACTTGTCCATTATAAAGTTCACAAATTTTAATTGATGTTTCTTTTATTTTTTGAGCTTTGCTTTTGTATAATCCACAACTTTTTATTTCTTCACTAATTTCTTCTATGCTTAATTTAGCAAAAGCTTCTGGAGTATTATATTTTTTAAACATCTCTTCTGTTACCTTATTTACTCTAACATCTGTACATTGAGCTGATAGTATTGTAGCAATCAAAAGTTCAAATGGCGTAGTATAATTTAATTCACATTTAGCATCAGGATAAGTTTCTTCTAATATATCTAATATCTTATTTATATTTTTCATCTTAGACTCCCTCATTATCTTGTATATTATTTATTATTTATATTATTTTTATATATATGTGTAAAATTTTAATTATTAATCTCTATATAAAATTTAAATCTATATGTTAATTTTATATACTGTAGTATTTTGATATTCTATAAAAGGAAGTAAAATTTTAAATAATTTTACTTCCTTTTATATCTTACCCATGAAATTTATAATAAAACTAGTCTTTTAACTTCTTATTTATATTGCTAAATTCTTTAAGCCTTTCTATTGTTTTTTTCTTAACATCTTCAAAACTCATATCCGTTAAAATCTCTATAGCTTCTTTTACATTTTCTACTTCATATATTTTAAATTTATTGTCTCTTATAGCATCACTAACTTCATCACATAAAACTAAATTTCTTCTATTATTCTTAGGTATTATAACTCCTTGTTCTCCACTTAATCCTTTTTTCTTACAAGTATAATAAAATCCCTCTACTTTTTCAGTTATTCCTCCTACAACTTGTATTTCCCCTTTTTGGTTCATAGAACCAGTAACTGCAATATTTTGCTTTAAAGGAATTTTACTTATAGAAGATATAAGTGCATATAATTCTGCTCCTGTAGCACTGTCACCATCTATTCCACCATAGTTTTGTTCAAAGCATATATATGCATTTAGAGATAATAAAAAGTCCGTTGCAAAGTTTTCAGATAGATATCCACCTAATATTAATACGCCTTTATTATGAATTGGACCACTCATGTTTACTTCTCTCTCTATATTTACTATGCCTTTATTTCCAGGGCTAGTAGTTACTGTTATTCTAGATGGTCTACCAAATGAATATTCACCCATATTTAGTACAGAGAGCCCATTTATAACTCCTACTCTACACCCCTCTGTTTCTATTAAAGTAAATCCATTTTCTAAGGATTCATCCATTTTACTTTCTATCCTGCTAAGTCTTTTCCTTCTTTCATTTATTGCTTTTTTTACATCATCTTTATCTACAAACTCTGCATTTCTAATTGTGGCATAAGCATCACCTTCAATTATAATCTCTAGTATTTTGTTAAACTGAGTAGATATTTTAAAACTATCACCTGATAGTCTTATAGAAAACTTTATAACTTCTTCTACTGCTTCATAGGTAAAATGTTTTAATTTATTTTTTTCACATTGTAATGCTATAAATCTAGCTATTCCATCTCTATTAATTTCACTTTCATCCATTTCATTATCAAAATCCACTAATATCTTAAAATACTTACTAAAATCTTTATCATAATGATATAAAAGATTATACATATAATTATCACCTATAAGAATTACCTTTACATCTATAGGTATGCTTTCTGGAGTTATAGATGTTTGCGTATCTATACTTATTTTTCTAGTTTGAATCGTTTTCTTTAGAATATCCCAAGATAACCCATATCTAAGCAGTTGATCTGTGTATAATACTAGATATCCTCCATTAGCTTTATGTATGGCCCCTGGTATAAGTTTTGTAAAATCAGTTTTTATACTTCCATTATTATAATCATATTCTGCTTTTCCAAATAAATTAGATACACTAGGATTTATTTCTGTGATTATTGGTGCTGATTCGTTTTCTTTATCTCCACCATTGTCTACAAATAAATTTACTTTATATTTTATAAAATGTTCTTTATCATATTTATCTTTTAATTCTTCTTCACTCATATAAAATAAATAAACATACTCTAATATATCTTTCCTCATATTATCTAGATATAAATTTACCTTTTCATACTCTTTATACTTTTCTTTAAGGTTATCTATATGTGGATCAATAATATACTTTGCAGTTTCCTCTTCTAGGTCAAGCAATGCATCTTTTGCTGCATCTTCTAAATCCCTTATTTTATATGCAACTTGTATTGCCATATTTTCTAACTCTCTTTTTAATTTATAGAATTCATCATCATCTACTTCTTCTCCATTTTCCTCTATTGGCATAAATACCATTCCAACTTTACTAGTTTTTAGCTTAAATCCTTTTTCTTCTCCATATTTCTTTATCTGCTTAAGCAAAGCATCTTTTTCTATTTCATACTCTTCTACAAGTTGATTTTTGCTTAATTCAAAATCTTCACTTTCAAAAGCTTCTATCAATTCATCTAATAAAGTCTCAATTAATTTCTCTATATCTTTTTTAAATATTTTCCCAGATCCCTTTCTTAATCCTATAGCTATTGGCTCTCTTGGATGCTCAAAATTATACACATAACACCAATCCTTATGTGTATCTTTTTCTAATGAATATTTTTTAAGAGCTTTCATTGCATAAGTAGTTTTTCCTGTTCCTGGTTCTCCAGCTAAATATATATTATACGCAGGGTTGTTTATTTTAAGACCTATCTCCATAGCTTCAATAGCTCTTTCTTGCCCCAATATACTTTCTAGAGGTTCTATTTCTGATGTGTTTTTATACACTAACATATGTATACCTCCTCAACTCTTTTATACATTTTATGTTGTATAGCTTGTAAAAGTTTCGTAGATATATCTATAAAAAAAGTCTTAATCTAAAAGACTAAGACTTTTCTAATATTATTTCTATATTTCTTTTTATTATTTTTTTGCCTCTCCAACTAAAAGCTCTATTTCCATATCTCCTTTTAAACTCTTTGTTTGATATTTCATCAATTTCTTCAAAATCTAAATTTAATATTAAATCTTTCATAAATTCTTCTATATGAGTTTCTTTTATATTTTTATTGTGAGGACATACTTCTT
Source organism: Romboutsia sp. D33t1_170424_H2 (assembly GCF_015669105.1). Lineage (NCBI taxonomy): Bacteria > Bacillati > Bacillota > Clostridia > Peptostreptococcales > Peptostreptococcaceae > Romboutsia > Romboutsia sp. D33t1_170424_H2. The sequence continues at coordinate 134,908 of NZ_JADOZQ010000006.1, forward strand.
GGCATATATCACATCCAAAAATTTTCCCACTATTTTTAATTGCTTTAACTTCTTCTAAAGATAATTCTTCTTTCTTCTGAGTTATATATGATAAACACTTTCTAGGGTTCATATCATAATTTCCTAAAAGAGCATTTCCCGGACAATATTTTACACATTTTCCACATTTCATACATTCTTTATCCAATGGCTTATCTAAAGAAAATTCATAATTATTTATAATATAACCAATAAATACATAAGAACCATATTTATCTGTTATTATATTATTATTTATTCCAAAATACCCTATTCCAGACAAATAAGCTAATTCTCTATCTACTAATGGACCATTATCTACAAATATTTTATATTCAAATCCTTCGATATTCTCATCTAAATAATCGCATACTTTCTGTAATAATTCTTTCGCTACTATATGATAATCTAAACCTCTACAGTATCTAGATAAATTTGACTCTTTTTCATTATCTATATGGTATGGAAAGGCACATACTATTATAGATTTAGCATCTTTCATTATATTTTTAGGATTAATTCTGTTTTCTAAAATAGGTTCTTCCATTCCAGTAATATGTTCTTTTTCTATTCTTTCTTTTAATTTTTTTTCTAATTCATAGTTTACATTAACTCCTGTTATGCCTACTGTATCTAAGCCCAATGATTTAAAGTACTCTTTTAATTTTTCTTTATTCATAAAATTCCCTTCCATTAATTTTTTATTAGCTTTATAATATTTAAGATGTAAGGATGGTGATAAATTGATTAAATTAACAATCCCAGGTAGACCAATAAGTAAGTCTAATTTTAAACTTCACAACGTCCATGGTCAAGCATGGATGCCATCAAAAGGTAAACACTCTAAATATTTAGCCTATGAAAACATGATAGCAGGTTATATAAACCAACAATATGATGGAGAAACTATAGAAGAAGATTTAATAACTATTTTAAAATTATATTTCCCTAATAAACGTATGGGCGATTTACATAACTATCCTAAAAGTATATGTGATGGAATAGAAAAAAGTGGAATAATAAAAAATGATAAACAGTTAAAACCTGTATTATTATTTGATTTTATAGATAAAGAAAATCCTCGTGTTGAAATAGAACTTTATCCTGCTTCTGAATATGATGTTTCTTATAGCATTCTTAAAAAATAAATAGTAACATAAACTTTTTGATTTTTACTTTGATTATTTTTTCTAAAAACTATATAAGCTATAAGATTTTATATCTAAAAAGAGAACTTAATCTAAATTAAGTTCTCTTTTTATTAACCAAGTTTAGCGCATACTTCTTTTAACATTTCTCTTATTGGTAAATTATATGGACATTTAGTTTCACATAACCCACAATTTACACATTCATTAGCTTTACCAACTGTAGATGCATATCTTTCTTTTGCCCATTTTTTAAGGTTATATCTAGTATAATATCCTTCTAGTAAAAAATTGGCTGGGATATTTACTCCTACTGGACATGGTAAGCAATATTCACATCTTCTACAAAATCTTTTGCCTAATGTACTTTTTATTTCTTCTATTTTTTTATTGTCATCTTCATTTAATTCTAGATTATTAAGTACCGCACTATTTTGCTTTACCTGCTCTATACTTTCCATACCTGGTATAGCAACATCAATATAATCTTTTGATAATATATACTTAATAGCTAAAGTTGCATCATCTAGTGCTCCTCCTGCTAAAGGTTTCATTACTATTATTCCTATACCCTTCTCATTAGCTTTTTTAAATACTTCATCTGCTTGATTCTCAACTATATTATAAGGAAACTGTATAGTTTCAAATTTATCATTTTCAACTACCTTTTCTATAGTTTCTAAACTATGGCTAGTTATTCCTATATGTTTTATTTTTCCTTCTTTTTTAGCTTCTAACAAAGCTTTATATGCTTTATTATCTGCAAATATTTCATCATATTCTTCACTTTTTACATTGTGTAGTTGATATAAATCTATATAATCTGTTTTTAAGTTCTTAAGACTTATTTCTATATCATTTTTCATAGCCTCATAGTCTCTAGACATACTCTTTGTGGCTATAAAAAATTTTTCTCTTTTTTCTTCAATTGCATTTCCTATATACTCTTCACTAACTGTATATCCTCTAGCTGTATCTATAAAGTTTATTCCTTGTGCTTCAAGTTCATTTATTACTTTATTAGTCTCTTCTTGGGTAATTCTTTGTATAGGTATTCCCCCAAATCCTACTCTTTTAACCTTCATATTAGTTTTACCTAATTCTCTCAATCTACTTCCCTCCACTTAAACTTTACTATTTAGTTTCTATTATATCCCTTAGCATTTTTATTTCTTTTTTATGACCTTCATCTTCAAGAGGTGTTTCTAAGAAAAATGGTAAATCCTTTATCTTTGGATGTGTCATAAAATTAATAATAGCATCTAATCCTATTTTACCTTCTCCTATTACTGAATGTCTATCTTTCTTTTCACCAAATCCCATCATACTATCATTTAAATGTATTGTTTTCAATCTATCTAATCCTATGATTTCATCAAATTGATTTAAAACTTCATCTAAGTTATTTACTATATCATATCCTGCTGAGAATATATGGCAAGTGTCTAAACATACCCCTAGTTTTTCATTATGTTCTACACCATCTATAATTCTTTTTATTTGTTCAAACTCAAATCCTATTTCAGTACCTTTTCCAGACATAGTTTCTAAAAGAACTGTTATATTTTCATTTCCTGTTAAGGCTTCATTTAGTGCTGCTATTATCTTATTTATTCCAGCATCAATCCCTCCACCAACATGGCTGCCTGGATGGAAACATATATACTCTATTCCTAAAGAATCCATTCTTTCTATATCTTCTTTTATGACTTTTCTTCCAAATTCATATACATCATCTTTAGCAGCTGCCAAGTTCATAGTATATGGTGCATGTGCCAATAATGGGCCAAAGTTATTTTCTTTTCTTATTTCTTGAAAGTTTGCTATATCTTTTGTATCAAATTCTCTGGCATTTCCTCCTCTTGGATTTCTACTAAAGAATTGAAATGTGTTAGCTCCTATTTCGACTGCTGTTTTTGCAGCTTTTGCATATCCTTTTGCTATTGATATATGTGGTCCTATTATAATCATATTTACTCTCCTTATGTCTTTTATCATATTTTGATTTATTTTATATTTTAATTATACCCAAAAAAATAAGTATCAACAAAGGTCGATACTTATTATATGCTAATCGCTTCTTCTACTGGTATTGCCAATACTGATATGTTATATCCTATTTCATTTTCATCAGTATTTCTAGAATCTACGATTTCTTGTATTTTTATCTTAATTGCATTATTTAACTCTATAAGTTCACTTTCCGTAAGTGATATATTTTGATATTCAACTATACTTTCATCAAGCAACCTATTTCCCTCTGCTGCACTATAAAATAATTCGCTCATGTTTTCAAACTTAGATATACTAAGTTGTTCTTCATCTGTTAGTGAGAAGTTAAGAATCTTTTGCCCAATAACTATATTTTTTGCACTCGGGTAATAGTACTTCTCTACTATTCCAGATTTTATCTTTTCTTCTACTAACTCCAAAATTCCTACCTTATAAAGAGTTTTTATATGATAGTTAATTTTTGCATGAGGCTCATCTAATAATTGTGATAATTGCTTTGCTGATAGTGGTGATTTATCAAATGTTTTTAAAATGTCTATTCTTCTAGGATGTGCAATTGCTTTTATACATTCTAAGTCCCTAAGCACTAGTACTTCCTTCATTCCCCCACCCCTATAAAAAAATTGTTTTATTTATAAGATAATTATATATTAAGGACTTGTAGTTGTCAAAAAATTCTATAATTTAAAATATGTTAAGTTCTAACTTTTGAGATAATTCTTCTAGTATCTTTATACCAGCTATACTATTTCCCTTTTTATCTAGAGCTGGTCCGTATACTCCAATACCCATAGTATTTGGAACAGATGCTAGTATTCCTCCACCAACTCCTGATTTTGCAGGTATTCCAACTTTTATAGCAAACTCTCCTGATGCGTCATACATTCCACATGTAACCATAAATGTCTTAACTATCCTTGATACTTTTTCATCTATTATTCTTTCACCAGTTTCTATGTCTACACCATAAGATGCAAGATTAACTCCTATTCGTGCTAAATCTAATGTGTCAACTTCTATCGAACATTGTTTAAAGTATAAATCTAATAATTCTTCTACATCTCCTTGTATAAACCCGTCATTTCTTAAAAGATAAGCCATAGCTCTATTTCTATCTCCGGTCATTTTCTCTGACTTATACACATCATAATTTATTCCCAAGTTATCATTTTTAGCTAATTTTCTAAAGAACTTTAACATTCTTTCTTCTTTTTCTTCTAAACTAGCACCTTTTATTAAAGATGTAGTTACTATAGCACCTGCATTTATCATTGGATTACTTGGCTTTTTAGTATCATTTGTTTCTAATTTCATTATTGAGTTAAATGGATCACCACTAGGTTCTTTACCTACTTTAGAAAAAACATATTGCCAGTCATTATCCATCAACGCCATCGCAAGAACAACTATTTTAGATACACTTTGAATCGTAAATTTAGTATCCCAATTACCAGCTTTATATATGTTGTTATCTTTATCTATTACACATATACCCAGATCATCTCTTTTGGCTTTCTTTAATTCTGGTATGTATCCTGCTACCTGTCCATAATTTGTATATTTCCTATTTGAATTTAATACTTCTTCAAGAATCTTTTCCATACTTCTCCTCCTAATTTAATTACGTTTCCAAATGTCTAATAAATATATAATACAGAAACCCCTGATATTCTGTCAACATCAGGGGTTTTATAGTATTAATCAACTATTTTACTTCCACCTACAAACTCTCTCAATATTGATGTTGGTGGTATATCTGATATGTCTGATAACTCAACAAAATATTGAAGAAACTTTAAAAGTCTATTAGCTTCTATATATGAACTATTTTCCTTATCAATTTCCTCTAGTAATGGTTTTGCGTACTTTTTCAATACTGCTAATTCATAAATACATGCAGAGTTAAATATTATATCCGCTTCCTCTTGATATGGGAATATATTTTTCTTCTCTCCACGTCTTACTGATTCCCACTGCATTATTGTCTTTTCTGCGCTATAACCTCTAAAATTATAATCTCTAACCATTCTTCTTATTAACCTTAAATCCGTTGTAGGTATTCTATTATGGTCATCTAAATTAATTTGAGTTAGGGCACTTATATAAATTTTAAATTTATCTTCATCTGGTATTGATGATGTTAGCATAGGATTTAATCCATGTATTCCTTCTAATATTATTGGCTGATTTTCTTTTATTTTTAACTTCTTTCCTTTTTCTTCTCTTATTCCTAATTTAAAATTAAACTTAGGTAAACTTATTTCCTTACCTTCTAGTAAATCTTTTAAATCTTTATTAAATCTCTCTAAATCTATTGCATATATAGACTCAAAATCATAATTTCCAAATTCATCTAGTGGAGTATGCTCTCTATTAACAAAGTAATCATCTAAAGATATTGATACAGGATTTAGATTATTGACTCTAAGATGTATTGATAATCTATGAGCAAAACTTGTTTTACCTGATGATGAAGGAGCTGCTATTAATATAACTCTCTTATTTTTTTCTTTTATAATATCTGCTATTTGAGATAATTTTTTCTCATGTAGAGCTTCTACTGTTCTTATAATTTCTCCATACTCTTTTCTTTCTATTACCTCATTAAGTGTAGTTACTTTACTTACTCCCATAAGCTTTGACCAATTCTCCGCTTCATGATATACACTCGATAACTTAGGCTGTTCTTTAAATTTAGTTGGTATATTTTTATTTTCTTCACTTGGACCTAATACTATTATTCCATTTTTATATGGTTTTAAATCAAATGTCTTTATATATCCCGTAGATGGTAACATATATCCATAGAAATGATTTATATGATTGTTACACTTATATATCTTTACATCATCATGTTCCTTGTATTTAAGAAGCTCTGCTTTCTCATACATTTTATTATCTTTAAATATTTTTATTGCTTCTTCTTTATTAGTGTCTATTCTTTCTATTTTATAATTAGACTCTATTATATCTTTCATTTTTTTGTTTATAGCTTCTACATCTTTCTCTATCAATTCTCCATCTTTATGAACTTCACAATATAATCCCTTTGATAGAGAATGTTCTATTACTACTCGACAATCTTTAAATACTTCGTTACAAGCCATTATAAATATAAATGACACAGTTCTAAAGTATACTCTTAATCCATCTTCGCTAGTTGTATCTAAAAAACTTAATTTACAGTCTTTGTTTATACTATAATTTAATTCTCTTAGTTTGTTGTCTATAACTCCTAATGTTATGTATCCTTTATAGTCTTTATCTATTTCTTTTACTATACTTTCTAGTTTTACTCCTGGAGAATCTTTTTCTATTTTATAAACTTTTTCATTTCCTTCTACATTGATAGTTATATTTTTCATAGTAATCTCCTTTCTTTTATACTTAAAAAGAGGTATTTAAACCTCTTTTTTAATCTCTTTTATATATTCTATACTTTCCTTTATATCATGATATTTTATCTCTAATATTAAGAACTCTGGTTCTAAGTCAATGATAGTTTTAACTTCTTTTTTATCTAATATACCTTTATTTATCCCTATATGTATATCTTTCTTTCCATCATTGTCACTTAAATGAACTATTCTAATCTTGTTATGTAATTTGTCTATATAATTATCCCTATTGATTAGATTATGGCCTGTATCATAACAAAACCATAATTTTTCATTTTCTACTTTATTAAATATATATTCAAAATCATATAGTTTGTTACCTACATTTGATAAATCACCATTATTAGAATAAGTATTTTCTATTGATATATTAGCTTTCGTCTTATTTATAATATCATTTAACATACTACATGATATATCTAAATATTTTTCTCTATTTTTATCTAATCTATCAGATATAACATACCCTAGGTGAAGATTGTAGTAACAAATATTTAAATGTTTTAATTTATAGTTCATTTCTTCTACAAATCTTACCCAAGATTGTCTAATAAATTCTATATTCTCACACAAGTTTAACTCCATAGGTAAATGAATACTTAAAGATACATTTAATTCTTTAAGCTTGTCTATATATTTGTATATCTCATCACACTCATATAAGTTATCTATACCAAGTTCTATATGTTTTATTTCATCTATCTCTTTGCACAAATTTATTGCTTCATCAAGATTATATAATAATGCTGATATACCAATTTTCATGTAATTCACCTATTTTACAGTTCCTATTTTATTAAATGGATATAACCTTATCATTACCTTACCCATTATATTTTTTTCATTTACTAACCCGACATCTTCATATCTACTATCTAAACTCTTCTCTCTATTATCTCCCATTGCAAATACTTCACCCTTTGGAACTGTCATATCTATATATCCATCTGTATAATTATCATGTATATATGGTTCATCTAATAACTTTCCATTTACATATACTTTGGAATTTTCTATCTTAATATGATCTCCTCCGGTTGCTATAACTCTCTTTACTAAGTCTTTAGGTTTTCCATTGTCTTGAAGTAAATTCGTATGGAATACTATTATGTCTCCCTTTTTTGGCTCTCCTATTTTATAAGCCATTCTATTAATTATTAAATAATCATTTTCCTTTAAAGTAGGATACATAGATTCTCCCTTAACTAAAGTAGGTCTTATAAATTGAGTTATTATAAATGCAAAAATAAGAGCAGTAGCTATTACCTTAATCCACTCTATTGCTTCTTTTTTTAATTTTTCACTCATCCTAATAATCTCCTCCTAAATTTTAATTTAGTTAATAATTGGTGTAACTTCCTATCATTTGTATAGCCATCTCATTTATATTATCATATTTATCCATTTTTATACCTAAGTCTAGTAATTCACATGCTTTAACTAAGTCCTGAACTACTTCCATGGGATTGCCATATAACTCTTCAATATCTTCTTTGCTAACCCCTTTAAATCCATGTCCAACTGGGCTTTCATGTCTAATCTTAATTAAATTTTCTAGTCTTTCTCCATTTAATATATCAACAACCTTTTCCATTCTTTTTGTTTTTTTAATATACCTATTTATATAGTTAGTCACCCCAGTTATTAGATTTCCATTATATATATTATACTTCTTTTTTAATGTATATAGAATATTTTTCTTTGATACCATATAACCATGCATATTTACTTTATATTTTTTATTTTCCTTAGTACTTACAAATATATATTTAAATAATGCTTCCTTTAATCTATATAACCTTCCCAAAAAATCAATATACTCTTCATTAACAATTTGTATCTTCATATTTTCTATGAGCTCTGATAATATGTCTTCAGGTTCTCCATTTTCTAGATTTTCTAGGTTAGAAACCAATCTTTTTATCTCTCTTCTACTTAACATCTCACTGCTCATCTTTTTTAAACTTATCGATGCTTTTTTAAAGTCAAAGTTTATAGCATACTTAGATGATTCCATTAATAGGTATAGATCTCCTTCGACTATACCAACTTCTTCTAATACATCAATTACCGCATCATAATCATATCTTTGTAAAAATTTATATATAACATACTCTTTACTTTTATCTAATGGATTCATATTTCCCTCCTAGTTGTACCTCTTTTTAATACACATATATTTATTATTAAACTAGAAGGTTTATATTATGTAAAAAAGCTCATATTAAATATAATATATTAAGGCTTTTTTGAATAATATATATAATAATTATATTTATCTATAAATTTAAAATAAGTGTGTCTACATATATACTATAAAAAGGTACTAAGTTATAACTTAGTACCTTTTTATAGCTACTTTAGTATTTTATTCTAAGACCTTTCGGATAGTGGTTTTTTAATACTCCATTGGATTCTTTTCCCCACCCTAGTGGTATATTTTCTACTGTTACTAATACCCATCCTCTACTTTGTCCTGTATTTATGATATTTCCTCTTAAATAATTTAATACTTCTTCATCTTGTATTGATAAATTCTCTGTATACTTAACTTGATTTGGCTTTAAATAATGAGACAATGCATGTGATGGCTCAAACCTATTTTTCTTTAGTATTCCCAAATGAAGTCCATATCTTAAAACTTTTAATTTTTTAGTTTCTGGACTTTCTTCTGGCAATAGATATAAATTTTCTCCTCTTATATCAAATTTATTTCCTATTGACTCATTTAAAAATTTCTTTTCAAATTCTCTAAAATCCTTTAATTCTGTATCTAATCTTTTAACTTTTAATTCTTTAGTTTTTATATCCTCTTCTTCATTTTTTTGTATTTTAGCTACAAAGTGACCTTCTCCTTTTATCTTGTGAGGCCATAATCTTTCCATCTCTATAAGCTTAGCATTTTCATATTCTTCTATAAACTCATTTATAACTGTTTCATTTTCTTCTTTCGCAAATGTACATGTAGAATATACTAACGTACCTCCATTTTTAAGCATCTCATATCCATCTCTTATTATTTCTCTTTGAATAGATTGACATTCTAATACTTTTGCATAGCTCCAATCACTTATAGCAACTTCATCTTTCCTAAACATTCCTTGCCCTGAACAAGGAGCATCTATTACTATTTTATCAAAGTATCCTCTAAATACCTTCTTTAGATTATTTGAGTCTGTATTTGTTATTATACAATTTTTAGCTCCAAATCTCTCTAGATTTTCTCCTAGTGCTTTTATTCTCATTGGGTTTATTTCATTTGATACTAATAATCCTGTATTATTTAGTTTTGATAGTATGTATGTTGATTTTCCTCCTGGAGCAGCACACATATCTAGAATTTTTTCACCTTCTTTAATATCCAACTTTGGCACAACACTCATAGCTGATGGTTCTTGTAAATAATATGCTCCTGCCTCATGTAGTGGATTTTTGCCGGGTCTATCTATATCTTCATCATAATAAAAGCCTTCATTTACCCAAGGTATTTGTTCTAGTTTAAATAAATTTAATTTATCTAAGTCATTTTTACTTATTTTTAATGTATTAACTCTAAGGCCGGTAGTTTTTTTATCATCATATGTTTTTATAAATTCATCATACTCATCTTTTAGTATTTCTTTCATATCACTTAAAAATCTTTCAGGTAGCTTTGTCAATTCTTATCGTCCTTCCTCGTTCTCTTTTTTCTTCTCTTAAATCTATTTTTTGAACTAATTATGTATTTATCTAATTTGTCTAAGTTTAATTTACATAAAAAAATTATATAAACCACAAACAATATAATAGACCATCTATACTCTATCATCAATATAAAATCAAAAACTCCATGTATTAAAATTGGTATTAAAACAGATAGTATTAAATATTCTCTTTTTTTAAATTTCTCTGTACTAAATTTATATTTAGATATATAGTATCCCATGGTTATTGCAAATAACATGTGAGCTGGTGTAGATATTATAGCTCTAATCAATCCAACCTCCATCACTGTGCTTTTATCTTCTTTTAAGATATATAATACATTTTCTAGTGTTGCAAATCCTAATGACAAAAACATGGAGTAAATAATTCCATCTAGTTTTTCATTAAAATATTTTTCTTTTAAAAGATTTGGAATCAATACAATTGCCTTTAATCCTTCCTCTGTCATACCTGCTACTATAAAAGATATATATATTATACTTGTATATCCTGTTAATATATCTAATTTCAATAATAAAAGCTCTACAATAAGAGCAATTATCCCCATAAATACTCCTAATAAAAAAAACTTTGCTAACCTATTTATAGGTTCTTTATCATATTTATCTTTTAGGTATATCCAAAATATATAAGCTATAGTTGGTGCTATGGCCAATGTAAATATATTTATGTTCATATAATCACTTCTTTCTTTTTTGTATAATCTATATTATTTCCATTTTCCTTAACAAAATAAGATGTTTATTCATACTATAAAATAATAAGATACTATTTTTAAGGGGTGATTGCATGCAAGATGGTTTCTTAACGGTTAGTGTTATAGATAGCAATACTAATCAACCAATAGAAAATGCTACTGTTAATATCTACTCTATTCCAGAGTCAGAGCAACGTTTAACTAAAGTTTACGAAAACTTAAAAACAGACTCTTCTGGTCAAATCACAGGTTTAACACTAGATGCTCCAGATGTAAATTATTCACTAGATCCTTCTTCACCTATAAGACCATATAGCATTTATTCTGTTGAGGTGTCTAAAGATGGTTATGAAACAGTTTTAATAGACGGTACGCAGATCTTAGCTACTGTAGAAGCTCGACAAACAGTTCCTGTTAATTTAAAAACTAGATCTAGAAATTCTTATTCCAGACAAAATGAACAAGTATTTGATATTCCAGACCATACCCTATATGGAGATTATCCGCCTAAAATCCCTGAAAGTAGTTTAAAACCTCTACCACCTCCTACTGGGTTTGTTGTTCTTGATAATCCAGTAGTTCCAGAATTTATAGTCGTTCATGATGGAATGCCTGAAGATACTTCAGCTCCTAACTATTGGATACCTTTTAAAGACTATATAAAAAACGTAGCTTCTTCTGAAATATATTCTACGTGGCCTGAACAAACTATTTATGCTAATGTAATAGCTATAGTTTCATTCACTTTAAATAGAGTATTTACTGAATGGTACAGAAATAAAGGCTATAGCTATACTATTACTTCTACTACTGCTTTTGACCATAAATTTATTAATAATAGAAACTTCTTTGATACTATTAATGTTGTAGTTGATGATATATTTAATACTTTTATAAAAAGACCACCTACCTCTAGACAGCCCCTTTTAGCTCAATATTGTGATGGTGTAAAATCTCAATGCCCAAATCAAATGACTCAATGGGGAAGTAAATACCTTGGAGATGAAGGTAAAGACTATGAAAGTATATTAAGATCATTTTATGGTGAGCAAATAATCTTTGAAAAAGCACCTATCGTAAGTGGTGTTCCTATATCTTTCCCTGGCCAAATTTTACAAGTAGGTTCTAATAATAACTATGTTAAAACTATTCAAAACCAACTTAATGCAATCTCTAATTCATACCCTCTAATACCTAAAGTTAAAGAAGATGGCATTTTTGGAGAATCTACTGCTGAGGCTGTTAAAGTATTTCAAGGAATTTTTGGCCTACCTAAAAATGGTATTGTTGATTTTAAAACATGGTACGAAATATCTAGAATATATGTAGCTGTAACTAAAATAGCTTCTTTAAATCCTACAATATAGATATAAAATATATTTCTAAATAATAAAAGCTTTACTGATTATGATCTAATTTTTATTAGATATAAATAGTAAAGCTTTTTATTATTATCTATTTTAGTATTTCTAAGTATTCTTCTTTTAACATATGACTTATTATACTATTATTTATTTTAAATTCTGGTATCCCTGCTGCAAATGGTGCAATTTTATATAAATCAAAGTAAATAACTATATTATTGTCCTCTATATAAAACTTATTGTCTTTTTCTATTGATTCAAATTGATATATACCTTCATACTCCTTATTATTTTTAACTAATTCCTCTATTTGCCTTCTAATCTCATTATTTATTACTTTTATATAATCTGAGTTTGGCTTAAATAAATCGCTTAATTTTAATATTCTTCCACTTCTCATGTCTATATTATAACTTATATCTTCATAGTCTTCATGAGCTCCTCCACTATATTGATGGTAAGTTACTTTTATACTTAATATATCATCACTATTTTTTTTAACTTCATAATCCACATTTGCAACAAATTTATCTTTTGATACATCAACATTATCAAAATAGTTTTTAGCGCTCTCATAAACTTTATTATAAAAATCCATTATATCTTTTCTAATTTTATAATTTAATTCTTTATCTATATCCTTATTTGAAGATATTATTATAGGAATATTTAATATACTATTTATATATTTATTATTTTGAGTAATTGTTTGCGTATCTACATTTGCAATTATATTTTTTGTGTTTATTGATTTTACTTTGTTATTAAAAACATCATATGGAACTTTAAATTCATATTCTCTCATCTTACCATCTTTATTTTGGTCCAATATTATTGATAATCCCCCGTCTACAATTATAAAATTAGTTTCCTTATCTATAATTACTAGATTTTTGTCTATATCTATTTTATTTTCATCTATAGTCTTATTTATATAAGATTTTATTAATTCTTTATAGTTTTCATCTTCTCCTAAAAGATTATCTATATATATTCTTTGCCCTGTCTTTAAATCAAAAACATAACTTTCTTTGTTGGTTGAAAATTTATTTTTTCCACTTTTAGTTTCTTTTACTATAACTATATTGATTACATCTTTACTTTGAAACGCTAAATTATATTCTAATAATATATTAGTTTTTTGTTTATTATTTTGTAATTCTATATCTTGCCTCTTATGATTTATATAACTATTTATATTATTTCTGATAAAAGAATTAATGTACCTTTCAGCATTTTTATTATCACAATATAATTTAGGCATTCTAACTGTTATTGATAAATTTTTACATTCTATTTTACTTCTTTCTTCAGTAACCTTTACTGTTTTTATACTATCTACTATGTTAGCTTTTACTTTACTTGATATATCTACTAACTCAGTATTATATAAAAGTATTAAAGATAGTAATGCTATACATATTAATGACATAAATACTCTTATATTTCTTTTTTTATTCATTTATAATTCCTCCAAAACATAATTGCATTACTATGTTTTGAATTTATTATATTTTTATTCTACTAAAAACTTTTTAATTTTGATTTATTTGCCATTGCTAGTATAAGCCCTAGTGCTATAGATGCAAATGCAGACACTATAACTTGATATTGTGGTTCAAATAAAAATACAATCGTATGGCAAGGTATCCAGAAAAATGGTATAGTTTTTAACACTGTGAAATCAATGTACGTATACCAGTCGATTTTATTTGTTATATCTCTAAGACTTACTCTTCCTCCATTTTTATAATGTCTTATATCTATGTACGTATCTGTACACTTATGAAATAAAAATACTGCTGGTGATTGTAATATATTCATAATCGCACTTGTCAAAAATGCATGTGCAAAAATAGACTCTTTAAAAGGAAGCTTTCCCATCTCTTGAGCAGCCTCTACACCTTTAGAGAATACTGGCAATCCTAATGTTATAACAATACCTATTACACCCCAAATAATCGCTCTAAACATAACTCCATTTGGTTGCTTCCAGTACCCATAACTTATTCTCATACCTAGTAACTCTCCCATTGTAGCTAAGACCGCAAATTTAATAAATCCACTTACATATGGATACTCTCCTGTTACAGTAATGAATAAATCCCTACTAACTGGTATAACTAATATAAGTATCCAGATAAGAAGAATTCCTCCCCATATAAAATCCCCTTTTTTCATTAATGTCCCCCCTTGATATACTTTACATTTACTTAGTATATTTTCTTCATTAAGTATTAATACTCCTCTAATTTACACAATTTGCTATATCATAATTTGACTATATTAATACAACTTAATATATATTTAAAAATATATGACAAACTATCTTAAAGAATATAATCAATATACTTTTTATAAAATACAAAAGAGTATTGAATTTAATTCAATACTCTTTTGTATAAAAAAATATTTTACTTACTTTCTAATTTTTCGTATAAATCTATAAACTCTTCTGCTAACTGCTGAAAATTCATGGCATTCATCAAATGATCTTGTGCATGAACTAATAAAACACTCACTTCTGTTTTGCTTCCATTAGCCTCACCTTGTATAAGCTCTGTTTGGAATCTATGAGCTTTAGTTATTACTTCCTTAGAATTTTTCATAGTTTCTCTTGCTGCTTCTATATTCCCCTTTTTAGCTTGGGCTATTGCTTCAAAAGCTAATCCTTTTGCGTCCCCTGCATATCCTATTATGCCAAATGATATTTCAAATATTTTTTCATCCATTTAAAAAAACCTCCTAAATGTCCCTGTAACTACTCAATTCAAAGTTATCATTTAAATACTTTTTAACTTCCTCTGATGTCAATATCTCATGCTCTTTTGTTCTTTGCATTGCATAAGATGTAGAGTTTAAAATATATGCATCTAAGTATGCTGGATGAGTCATTATATCTAAAGCGTCATATTCTTTTAAAGTATTTATATTCTTCTTAAAGTAATCAATTTCCACATTATCACTATAAAAAGTATCTAACATAGGTACTACTTTTGAATATTCTAGATTATATTCAAATCCACCTCTTATTGGTAACTTATACTTTTCTATTATCCTTTCAATAACTGGCTGTAGTTTCTTTAAAGTATGAACATGGTGATGACTATCAAGATGAGAAATTTCAGTGTATTTCTTTACTTTTTCTATTTGAGCACAAAGTTCTTCATAAATTTCATCTAAGTTCATCTTATCTATTACATCATTAGTGATTCGCCTAAAAAATCTTCCATTTTCGTCTACTAGGCTTTCCAAATTAGGAAGTACTGGTCTATTACAACTAATAGTCATATGGACTCCACATGCCAAACCTGGATTTTCCTTTAAAAGTTTCATAGCATGCTCAAATCCTGGCATATTAGCCATAACTGTTGTAGATTTTACTACTCCTTCTTTATACGCTGATATTATCCCGTAATTTACAGCTTTACAATATCCAAAATCATCTGCATTTACTATAAGTTTAGTCATAAATTTCACCTACTTATTAAATTGAGGTAAGTACTCTTTATGAGCCTCTAACATCTCATCTAATATAGTTTTTGCTAAATCATCTGAAGGTATTAATGGGTTGATACAAAGTGCTAATAATGCACTTTCGTAATCTCCATATACGGCTGCTTTGGCTGCCAATATTTCAAAAGATTTTATATCACTTACTAAACCATCAGTACACTGCGGAAGATATCCCATTGATAAAGGTTTTGGTCCTTCGCTAGTTATTACACTACTAACTTCAACAGCTTGATCATCTCTAAAGTTTCTTATGGCTCCATTATTTAATGTATT
Source organism: Romboutsia sp. D33t1_170424_H2 (assembly GCF_015669105.1). Taxonomy (NCBI): domain Bacteria; kingdom Bacillati; phylum Bacillota; class Clostridia; order Peptostreptococcales; family Peptostreptococcaceae; genus Romboutsia; species Romboutsia sp. D33t1_170424_H2. The sequence goes on from NZ_JADOZQ010000006.1 coordinate 151,040, forward strand.
AACTACTTGTATATCCCTTTTATCATTGTATATAGAACTTATTAAGTTACAAGCTGCATCACTATAATATGCTCCTCCCCTTTTCTCAAGTTGAGGTGGTTTTATGTCTAAACTTTCATCTTTATAAAGTTCAAATAGTTGCCCTTCTAATTCTTTAACAACTTGACCTCTTGCTTTACCTTTTTTAAATTCTTCTAATTCTTCATCTAGCATTTCTTTAGTTTTATAATAATATCTATGGTATGGACAAGGTATAGCACCTAAAGCTTTAACAAACTCTGGATTAAAATCTATTGCCTTTATATTTTCCATACTTATTTTAGAACTTACAAACTTATCTATTGCTTCCTTTGTGACATCTTTGCCATCCAAAATAACATTAAGCCCATATACCATATGATTAAGTCCAGCAAAATCCATATATATTCTATCACTTTCTACTTCAAATAACTTTGCAACTCCATTTCTAACACCTATAGGAACATTACATAATCCTACATAGTTTTTGAAGTTTGTGTATTTAAATACTGCTTCAGTTATTACACCTGTTGGATTTGTAAAATTTATTAACCATGCATTTGGACACAACTCTTCTATATCTTTTATTATATCTAGTATAACTGGTACAGTGCGAAGGGCTTTAAACAGCCCTCCTGCACCATTAGTTTCTTGACCTATTACTCCATGTGATAAAGGAATACTTTCATCTTTTATTCTAGCATCTAATAATCCAACTCTTAATTGAGTTGTTACAAAATCTGCACCTTTTAAAGCTTCTCTTCTATCTAATGTAAGGTTAATTTTAATATCTAATCCAGATTTTTTAATCATTCTCTTGGCAAGATTACCTACTATTTCTAATTTTTCTTTCCCTGCTTCTATATCTACAAGCCATAGTTCTTTAACTGGTAGCTCACTATATCTTTTTATAAATCCTTCTATTAATTCGGGGGTATAACTTGATCCTCCCCCTATTGTAACTATCTTAAGACCTTTTTTCATAATCTTCTACCACCCAATCTCTATGATTATTAACTAACCTTGTTGTTTAGCTAATCTTTTTTTTGCCATTCTTTCATCTGCAACTACAAATGGTAAATATATAACAACAGATATTATTAAGTTAACTGCTGCTAATGCTCCACCAGTCCAATGCCCTGTAGCCATTATTCCACTAAATATTGGAGGAGTTATCCAAGGAATTTTTGCCATTAAAACTGGTGCTACTATCCCACTGGATATAGCTAAGTATGAAGTTATTGTACATAATACTGGCGCTAGTACAAATGGAATCATGTATATTGGATTTAATACTATTGGCATACCAAATATCATAGGCTCACTTATATTGAAACATGCTGGTGGTCCACCTAAAGCTATCATTTCTTTACGTCTTCTACCTGCTATTATTAATGCTATTATTAATCCAAGTATCATCCCTGAACCACCTAAGTATACAAATGCATCTAAAAATGCTCCTGCAAATACATGGTAACCTTCTGTTGCTCCTGCTGATGCTAACTCAGCATTTTTACCACCTAATTCCATTAATATTGGCTCTACTGCAGGAAGTGCTATGTTTGCACCATGTAATCCAAATATCCATAAAACATGGATAAACAATACTGTAAACACAGCCCCTCCTAAAGAGTCAGCCATACCAGTTAAAGGTTTCGATAAATATGTTGATAATAAATCATTTATAAATAATCCGTTTGATAAAAGTTTTACTATTATACCTATTATACCTACTATAAATAACGCTATTACTCCTGGTAATAATTTTGCAAATGATCTAGAAACTGCTGGTGGTACACCATCTGGCATTTTTATAGTTAACCAAGTTACTTTAGATAATCTTACATAAATTTCTGTTGTTACTAGTGCTACTACCATAGCAGTAAATAGTGCATTAGTTGACACATAACCCCAAGGTATAAACCCCCACCCTGAAACTGCCTCTCCTGCCTCAGTTACTATGTCTGCAGTTTGAGGAGATAACACTAAAAATCCACATAATGCTAGAAGTCCTGCTTGTAAACCATTTGCTTCATATGATTTTGCTAAAGAATAGGCTACTGACACAGCTAAAAATAATGACATCATTGCAAGTGATCCCCACCATAAATCGCCTCCAAGTGCAGATATTTGTTGACCAACTGTAGTGTTAGCTAACATATCTTGGTAAGGTTTTAATGGTAAGTTTTTTATAAGTGATCCAAATGCCCCAACCATAGTTACTGGTATCATAGCAATGAAACCATCTCTTATTGCTACTAAGTGTCTTTGTGAGCCAACCTTAGATGCTATTGGAACTAAATGTCTTTCCATAAAGTTCATTAATGCTTCCATTTTGATTATCCCCCTTTTTAATTTACTTTGAATTATATAACTCCATTGCTCTATCTAATACAGCTTTACCATTACATGTTCCATAGTGCATCATATTTATAACCTCTACTGGTACATTGTATGGCTTAGCCATCTCTGTCGCTTTACCTAATATATATCTAACTTGCGGTCCTAATAATAAAACGTCACAATTTCCTATTTCCCTATCTAAGTTAACTTCTGATATAGCCCATATTTCTACCTCTATATCTTTTTCCTTCGCTGCAGCCTCCATTTTTGTAACTAGTAAACTAGTTGACATCCCCGCTGAACAAGCTAACATTATTTTTACCATTTTTTGTACCTCCCCAAAATATATTTTATTAAAATTTAAATGTCTATACATTTATTATATATTAAATGTATAGACATTTCAAGAAAACATTTTCACACTATATGTATTTTTATTTAGATATAGCGTTAACGGTTAAAGTATAACCATAATGGTATGTATGAGAGTATTCAAATGCTTCACCGTTATCAAGTCTGCAAACTTGCTTTATATATAATAACGGTTCTTTTCTATCCAATTTTAGATTTTCTTCTAACTCATCATTAGATATGACAGCCTCTACTTCTCTTTCTGATATAGCTATCTTACGTCCGCTAACTTCTTCAACATATTCATATAAAGAACCCTTGCAGTGAGTTTCATTTATATTTGGAAATAGTTTATCTGGCATATATGTAATCATATACGATAATCTCTTATCATTTGCTAGTCTAACTCTCTTTATCTCCCAAACATAATCACCTTCACTTATATTTAGCTTTTCAGAAATTTCATCATCTGATTCTATTTTTTCTAAACTAACTAATATACTTGATACTTTATATCCTTTGCTATTCATCTCTTTTGTAAAACCACTTATAGAAGATATATTGTCATATACCTTACTTCCTAAAACTATACTTCCTATACCCCTCCTCCTTGCTATATATCCTTCTTTAACTAGATTATTAAGTGCTGATCTAACAGTCATTCTTGTTACATTAAATTCTTCGCATAATTGATGTTCTGATGGTATTAAATCTCCTTGATTTAATTTTCCTGAATTAATTAATTCTTTTACATAGTTCTCTATTATTTTATATATAGGTTGACCCATAACTTTCCTCCCTCGGCTTTAGACATGAACTTATTGCCTATTTAATTGTATATACATTTAATAATATATTAATTTGTAACTTTTATAAACTCTTTTGATATAATTTTTATAATAACACTCCTTTATTATATCTTTTATATAGTCTTTGGTTAATATTTCAAATCAAATTATTCAAAGTATACAAAGTTTTTAATTGCTTTACACTTAAAATAAGACCACCTAAATTTATAGGTAGTCTTATTGATATAATCTATATTAAGCTTTTTTTAACTTAACAACAGTTTCAACATGAGGTGTATTTGGGAACATATCCATACATTTAACTAATTCTACTTCGTATCCATAGTTTTTAAATTCAACTAAATCTAATACTAATGTCTTTGGATTACAAGATATATATATTATTTCCTTAGAATCAAATCCACATATATCTCTTATAGCATCTTTGTGTACACCTGGTCTTGGTGGGTCAACTATTATTAAATCTGGCTTTTCTTTTAATTTGTTTACTGTTTTAGCAACATCTCCTGCTATAAATTCACAGTTTGTTAAACCGTTTAATTTTGCATTTTGATTAGCAGCTGCTACAGCTTCTTCTATTATTTCTATACCATAAACTTTCTTAGCAGATCCTGCCATAACTTGTCCTATAGTACCAGTTCCACTGTATAAGTCAAATACTACCTTGTCACTGTGGTCTCCAACAAACTCTCTAGCTATAGAGTAAAGCTCTTCTGCTCCTTTAGTATTTGTTTGGAAGAATGAGAATGGAGATATTTTAAATTTTAACCCTAATATTTCTTCTTGTATATAATCTCTTCCATAAAGAATTCTTAATTCATCACAATTTACTGCATCTGCTAATCCATCATTTATAGTGTGTAGTATACTTACTAATTCTGCATCTAAACCTAAATTTAAAAGCATGTTTTTATACTCAGTCATATCAAAATCTAGTTGAGAAGATGTAACTATGTTTACCATCATCTCTTTAGTATTTATACCTTTTCTAACTACAAGGTTTCTTAAGTATCCTTTGTGATTAAATGTTCTGTAATATGGTATTTGCTTTTCATTAAAGTACTCTACAGTAGCTTTTAATATATTTATGAAGTCTTGGTCTACTAAATAACATCCATCAACAGTTATTATATCTATATGTTTTCCTTTTTTGTGAAGACCTAAAGATAGTGGACCATCTTTAACCTCATCTCCAAAAGTATATTCCATTTTATTTCTGTACATTCTTTGCTCAGGACTTCCTTGTATTCCTAAGAATTTGAATCCAAATAACTCTTGTTGTAAGAATAAATCCATTACTTGTCTTTCTTTTATTTGAAGTTGTTTTTCATAAGGAACTGATAATATACTACATCCTCCACATTGATTGAAATGTTTGCATGGCTCTTCTGTTTCTAGCGGTGAGTTTTCTAGAAGTTCTAGCATTTTAACTTCAGCTTTTTTACTTCTAGCTTTTTGAACTACTGCTTTAACTTTTTGTCCAGTTATTCCGCCCTTCATATATATATCTTTTCCATCATATAAACTTACAGAAGTTCCACCGAACTCCATTTTATCTATTTCAAACTCTATTATGTCTCTTCTTTTCACTAAAACTACCTCCGCTCAATTGTTATCTTTCTTCTAATAATTTTATTTCATCTTCTGTTAATTCTCTATATTCTCCTAGCTCTAGATTTTTATCTAGCTCTAATTTTCCCATAGACAGTCTTTTTAAGTATACTACTTTTTTACCTACACTCTCAAACATTCTTTTAACTTGGTGGAATTTTCCTTCATGTATAGTAAGTTCTATTTCTGATATTTCATCACTCTTTAATATTTTAAGTTGTGACGGCATAGTTTCATATCCATCATCAAGCGTAACTCCTTTTGAGAAAGCAACTACATCCTCTTTTGTTACAATTCCTTCTATTTTAGCATAGTAAGTTTTTGGTACATGCTTTTTTGGTGATAATACCCTATGTGCAAGTTGTCCATCATTTGTTAATACCAATAGCCCTTCTGTATCTTTGTCTAACCTACCTACTGGAAATGGTTCAAAAACATAGTATGATGAATCTATTAAGTCTAATACTATTGGGTCATGCTTATCAAAAGTCGCCGATATATATCCATCTGGTTTATTTAACATTATGTACACAAATTCTCTATAGTTTACTTCTTCTCCATTAAAAAGTATTTTATCATTTTCTGGGTCAACTTGAATCCCTGGATTATTTATATTTTTTCCATTTACAGATATCATACCTTGCTTACAGTATTTTTTTATTTCCGCTCTACTACCATATCCTATATTAGAAAGTATTTTATCTATACGTAATTTTTTAGCCATTAAAAATGTTCTCCATTTTCATAGTATTTTTCCTTTTCAAAAACAGTAAATGCTAAATCCATACTTTCTACTTTTAATCCATCCCTTATACTATCTGTTATTATTTTAGCTACTGTGTCTTGGACTTCTTGTCCTCTATCAAACCAAGCTACTTCCACAAATGGATATACATCTGCTATTTTTCCGTCTCTTATTGCTACAGATTTTATACATTCTATTTCAAAATAATCTCTAGGACATTTTACTGCTTCCACTAATTTATCTATCATATTTTCACTTATTTTACATATATCATTTTCATTTATACCTCTTACTTTTATTTGTGGCATATATAATTCCTCTCTTTTCTTAAAATTTATTTAGTTATAGATATTATTATACTTTTAATTACTAGTTATTACAATTTACTATGTACTTTTTTTGTATTAGGGTTATAATATTAATTGATGGGTAAATTTTATATTTGATTATTTTTAATAATTAATTGTATGGAGGGTTTATATATGTTAGTTTCAGCTAAAGACATGTTACAAAAAGCTAGAGAAGGAAAATACGCAGTAGGTCAATTCAACATAAATAACTTAGAATGGACTAAGGCAATATTATTAACTGCTCAGGAAAACAATTCTCCAGTTATATTAGGAGTATCTGAAGGTGCTGCTAAATATATGTGTGGTTTTAAAACTATAGTCAATATGGTTGAAGGAATGATGGAAGAATTAAACATAACTGTTCCAGTTGCTGTTCATTTAGACCACGGAAGCTACGATGGAGCTAAAAAAGCTATGGAAGCTGGTTTCTCTTCAATAATGTTTGATGGTTCTCACTATCCAATCGAAGAAAATATAGCTAAAACTAAAGAAATGGTTGAATTAGCTCATGCTAAAGGTCTTTCTTTAGAAGCAGAAGTTGGTTCTATAGGTGGAGAAGAAGACGGTGTTGTTGGTGCTGGTGAAGTTGCAGATCCAGCTGAATGTAAATTAATAGCAGATTTAGGAATAGATATGCTAGCTGCTGGTATAGGTAATATACATGGTAAATATCCAGAAAATTGGGCTGGATTAAACTTTGATGCTTTAGCTGCTATAAATAATGCTACAGGAAACATGCCATTAGTATTACACGGAGGAACTGGTATACCTGCTGAAATGATACAAAAAGCTATATCATTAGGTGTTTCTAAAATAAACGTTAATACTGAGTGTCAATTAGCATTTGCTGATGCTACTCGTAAGTATATAGAAGCTGGTAAAGACTTAGAAGGTAAAGGATTTGACCCTCGTAAGCTTTTAGCTCCAGGGTTTGAATCTATAAAAACTACTGTTAAAGAAAAAATGGAATTATTCGGATCAATAAATAAAGCTTAATTCCTTTTAAAAATTAAATGAAAAGAGCATCTTTGTATACAGATGCTCTTTTTTATTTCTATATTAATCTTTTATATTATTTATAATCCTTAGCTATAGAATTTTGATGCTCCTACTAACTGTCTTTTTCCTACTATTTTAGATAGGTTAGCTAATGATGCTATTTTTATATCCTTGAAGCTAACTAAAAATACAAATTTAAAATCTGTAAAAGATTCATCTATATTATAAATATCAAAGAAACATCTTACATTATCAAATAAATATTTATCCTGAAGTTCTTCTTCAATTTCATCTGTAGCATCTTTTAAATATGCTCTTACATCTTCAAATAATACTTGGAAATAGCTTTCGTCTAAGTCTTCTCCTATTTCATCTAGTACATCTTCTATATCTTGCATATTAAATACATCTTGAGACAGTTTGCAGTCAAATGCCATTATACCATCTTGATTAATTGTATTTGATATATCTCTTGTATATTCTATATCTGGTCTTATTTTGATGATTTCTTTAACATCATTGCTATTTATGCTTATATTGCCTTTTCGATTTTCTACTTTTAATTCGACCATAAGACCACCTCCCCCTATAGTATTGCTATGTTTACTTGTACAATTCTATGAATTTATCTATGTCTTTCCAAGTGTCTACTCTTGTTATATTATCATGTTCTACACCTTGATTGTAGTTGGTATTTATTAGTAGTATTTTCATACCTTCACTTGCAAGTTGCATTGCATTTGATGGATTGTCTTCTATAAATATATTGCATTCTAATTCTTTAGCTTTAGCTATTTTATCGTGACTACCTAATAAGTGAACATCTATATCAGAAAATCCTTTATCGTTTAACCATCTTGTAGTTATCTCTGTAAGACTTTTATCTCTTGCCGTTACAAAATATAAGTTGTGGCTATTAGCTAACCACTTTTCTATAACGTCCTTAGCATATTCTACTATTTCTGCTTCTTCATAAGAATGCATACAGCTACTATGGAATTTATTTAATATTTCATCCATGGTATCACCATATAATTGTTCCCAGTTATAAGTTACACATTCTTCTTCTTTTATATTTTTATTATATATCTCATTTAAGTACGGAATAAAATGATATGGACTTGTTATAGTTCCATCTATATCTATACATATATTTAATCTTCCCATACATACCTCCCTGATTAACGTTATAATCGAAAATTATATCATATGTTATATTATAAATCAAAATTTATGCATTATAGTATATTTAAAGCTTATCATAAAAGATAAGCTTTTGTTATTTTATATTTAGACTTAGCTTATCTATTCTATCCTTAAAATTTGCTATGTGCTCATCAGATAAGCTTAAATACTCTGTTATTTTTCCAATATATTTTGGATTCTTACTTTCTACTAAGTTTATAGACTCGTTCATAGCCTTTTCTCTTAGCTCATAAGCCTTTTTAACATCATCTCTTGCATTGCTTAGTATTGTAGTATATTGTTCATCTGAAAGACTAGGTATATCCATACTTTCATAAAGTTCTATAACTTCTTTACATTTTTTGCTGGCATATTTTAAGTCATTTTCTATAGTCGGTAATTTTTTTATACTCTCAGATATATTTTTTGTATAAGGAATACAATCCCTCATAGGAATTAATGCTTTTCTTTCTATATTGTAAATTTCTTTTTTGAAATCACTAATTATTTCTTTATCAGTTTTTTTAATAACTTCTACTTCTTTATCCTGATTTAATTCTACTTCTTTTGATTCTAGTGCTACTTCATTTGATTTATCTCCTTTACTTTCATACACTTCACTGTCTTGCTTATCTACTTTATAAATTTCATCAATATTCTCTTCTTTGCCTACATTATCCTTATATTCGTATGGCTCATCATTAACATAACTGTAATAATATATAGCTTCTCTGATTTTATTTAATCCACTCATATAAAGATTTGTTGCTACTATCATTGTAACTAATACAACATAAATACTACTATATATGTACGATCTTCTCAAATTTTTATAATTTCTAAATAATATTATCAAGGGGATAAGATACAAAAATAAGAATACTAATATCCATCTCATCATTAACATCTCCTTCTTTTGTATATTTAAACAAAAATCCCCCAATTTTCATATTTTAACCATATATAATAGTATTTACAATTTTAAGATTATTAATCTAATATTTTTATTAATTTAAAATCAGTGTAATCACAAGATGCTAATATATATTCAATTCCATTTCTTACACCTCTTAATCCCATTTTAAATGATTCTTTTCCGTGCAAGTGTCCATATATAACTTTTTCAACTTTATATTCTTCATATAATTTAGTGAATAACGATTCTTCAAGTTTATCATTAGTAGGAGGATAGTGAGTGATAACTATAAATTTAGTATGTCCTTTCTTCTTAGCAGCTTCTAAAGATATTCTTATCCTATTTTCTTCTCTCTTATATATTTTAGCGTCATTTTCATCAAACTTAAAATCATTCGGACATATCCATCCTCTTCCTCCACAAATAGCATAATCTTTGTATTCATAGAAATTAGTTTGTAAAAAGTTCATATTATCATACTGCTTATTTAATGCTGTTACAGTAGTCCACCAATAATCATGATTGCCTTTTATAAATATCTTTTTCCCCGGCAAATTATCTATTATATCTAAATCACTTCTTGCTTCGTCTAGATTTATTCCCCAAGAAGTATCTCCTAATACTAATACTAAATCTTCATCACTTACTTTCTCTTTCCAGTCTTCTATTAACTTTTCCTCATGACCTATCCAATTCTTTCCAAAAACATCCATAGGCTTATTTACTGATGTTGAAAAGTGTAAATCTCCTATTGCATATAAGTTCATGTCTTTTTTCCTTTCTTATGTAGCTTTTCTTATATATTCTATATTAATACCTATAGTTTAAATTTAAATTCAATTACTATACTATTATATAAAGAAAGTTATCCATGAATATGGATAACCTCTATCTAACTTTATTATTGTTATTGTAAAATTCTAATAAATTATCTACCTCACTTTGAAGATGTAATATTTCTTCTATATCTTGTTCATTATCTATTTTATCTAGCCTTCTTTGATATATAAGCGCTTTATGTGTTTCTCCTAGATTATATAATTCTTGAATCTTACTAAGTACATCTCTTACTGTAACTGATTTTACCTGGCACATAACTTGAGCTTTCATTATATCTTCTCTTATCTCGCTCATTTCTTGATCTAATAGGAATGCTGCATCAGATGCTCTTCTTAATCTAACTGCTAATTCCTCTGGTATGTAATGTTCATATTTATATTTTAAAGAATGTTCTATAGTTGCCCAAAAGTTCATAGCTAAAGTTCTTATTTGGATTTCACACAATATTTCTTTTGAACCTGCTATCGTATTTATAGGATATTTTATTATAACATGATAACTTCTGTATCCACTATCCTTAAAGTTTTTTATATAATCTTTTGCATATACTATACTCATATCACATCTATTTTGTATAAGTTCAACTACTGTATATATATCTTCTACAAACTTACACATTATTCTTATACCTGCAATATCTTCCATCTCACCCTCTATATCTTCAATTCCTAGGCGCTTTGATTTAGATATTATAGAAGCTATTTTTTTAGTCCTTCCTGTTACAAACTCTATAGGACAGTATTCTCCTTTTGCTAAGAATTCTTTTCTTATATTCTTAAACTTAACTTTTAATTCTTCTACTGCATGGTCATAAGGTGTTAGTATTTCATCCCATTTTTCAAATTCCATCGTACTCACCCTTTATCTTATTTTGAGTCTTTTTTAACATATCTATTTTAGCATAATTTATTTTTTTTTGGTACAATAAAGCAATTCTCCATCATTTAATATATAGTCTATTTCATCTAAATCAGCTAAATAGCTTATCATCGAAACTAAAGATGACTTAAAAAAATGATATTCTTTATAATTGCACTTTAAATTATTATCTATTATAATTTTTTTTAATAATTCTTCTAACGTTATTGGTACATTTAAATCTTCTCTTACTTTATTTAAGTACTTATCAATAGCATTTAAATGCATTTCTGTTATAAACTTAGAATCTTTTTTACTTATTACTTCTTTACTATGCCCTAAGACTAAATAATCAAAATCTATTTCTTTTAATTTCATTATTGAGTCTATTTCTTTCTTTATATCATACAAAAATAAGAAATCATACTTTTTAAGCATATCTAAGCCTATTAGAAGGTCTCCAGTAAATAAAACTTTATCTTTAGTTAATATTCCTATGCTTCCGTCAGTATGTCCCTTTAAATCTATTATTTCAAATTCTTCATTATTTAATAACAGACTTCCTTCTTTTGCTATTTTATCTACTTTTATTTCATCTAATGATTTATTTTTTAATTTATCCACAAAAAATCTATTATATTTACCACCCATTATATATTTGCCAAATAGATAAGGCTTTTCTATATATAATTTAGCTTCATCTGATGATAATATACAAATATCATTATAATACTCTTTAAATTGGTTACACGCTCCATAATGATCATCATGTTCATGTGTATTTATTATAAAATTTACCTTGATATTTTTTTCTTCTAACATATTTATAATTCTCTTAGGTCTTGAACCAGCTAACCCGGGATCTATTATCAAAGCTTTATTATCATCAAAAATATAAACACCAGTGTTAGTTCCACCCTTTATATAAAATGTGTTTCCTTTTATTTTTTTAAGCTCCATTTAATCACCTAATTATAATAGTATCTTTTTTAATCTTTTTAATGCTATCTCTCTTACCTCTTCATCTTTTGATAATCTTATTTTTATATTGTAAGCAGTATCATCTTTTAATAAAGCTTCTATAAAATATTCAACTATACCTCTATCTTTAAAATCTATATCTATAATACCTTTAGAATATAACTTAGAATCTAGTATCATTAGCTCATCTGCAAAACTTAATCTAGTCGATTTATCTAAATATCCATTTTGGGGTTTAAAATCCTCACAGTATTTTATTTTGTAATTAACAACTTTTTCACTTATATCAAATCCATACTTTGATTTCATAAGATCACTATATTCTCTATTCCTTTTAGTTATATTTGATAAATTTTTATTATAATCCTCTTTTTTCCAATGACCAAAAATTCTACAATTTAGTGGCCTCACTTCATATATTAAACATCTGTTATTTTCATCTTTAAATGGACACGCACTCTTTTTAGTAAATTCTAAAAAATAGTAGTCTATAATTTTACTTAAACTTGTCTTTCTTAATTCATCTTTGTCTAATAAGTAGCTATATATATTAATAAATTCAATTAAATTTATACCTACTGATTCCATACAACAATTACCACAGCCAGTACAATCTCCACTTGGTAGTGATTTGTAAGTATCATTTAACTTATCAAACAGCTCATTTTCCTTACAATAATTTATACAATTTAAAATATCATTTCTATTTATACTAGCCATTATTATTACTCCTTGTTATAATTATTAGGTTAATACAAAAACTTATTATATCACACTTTTTATTAGTGTGATACGAATTAGTTAAGTGAAGAAAAATATTTACTTAAGAAATAAATATTCAATTTAACATACAGGAGGTAATCATGACTAGATATACAAAAATAATAAACATGATGGATAGTTATTATACAAAGGATTATGAAAAACAAAAGAAAAATATAACTAAAGTTAGGGAAGTTAGAGAAGAAACAGTTAGAAAGTTCTTCTTACAAGGTGACTGTGAAGTTCTAGTTGTGCTAGAAGAAAGTGGTAGAGAAATTCTTATAGATGATTTTTCATCTGATGACGATATAAGAAAATACCTTGGACCTAAGTTTATAAACAAGAAGAGATAGATTTAAAAATATTTTATAAATTTATGTATAGATTAAAGTTATCTGTCCATAATAGTAATATAAAATTAAATATTTAACTCAATCTCCCCCAAATTAAGTCTTCGTTCCCCCAACGAAGGCTTTTTATTTTTCAAAACATTTTACAAATGTATAGTTAGCTATCATTCTATAATGTATAATATATAAAAAAACTTTCGGTAGAAGAGGTTGTAAAATGGTAATTTTCGGTAAATTAAACTTAGATACAGACTTTGAATACAGAGTCATAAGGGAAGAAGAAAATGATTTAGACTTATTTATAGACTTAAACTATCGCAGCTTAGATATTAAACTAGAAGATTCAAATTTCTTTAATTCAAGAGTACAGTTTCCATTTGTTAGGTCTATTATATTAAGATTAAACAAAGAGAGCGATATTATTACTATGCATTTAATGAGAGACATTGATTTATTCTCTGCTTTTGCCAATTTTGAAATTAATATCTCTAATTCTATAATAAGCATAAAAAATGAATATGAAAAAGTTGTTATGTACAAGTCTATAAAATAAAGAGGGAGCCTTAATAAGGCCCCTCTTTATTTTATATTTTAATGTTCAATATACTTTCTTAATTTTTGAACTATTTACTTAGTTTTCTTATCTCCATATATTGTCTTATATATTTCTACTAACTCTGATACTAATGGTTGTCTTGGGTTAGCTGGAGTACATTGGTCATCAAAAGCATCTAATGCTAACTTTTCTATAGCTCCCATATATATTTTTTCTTCTATACCACATTCTCTTATAGTCATTGGCATATTTAATTCTCTCATTAAGTTTCTTATAGCTTCTACTAAGCTCTTAACTCCTTCTTCTGTAGTGTTAGCTTTTAATCCTAACATCTTAGCTATCTCAGCATATTTCTTATCTGCTACAAAAGATTTGTATCTTGGGAATGCAGCAAACTTAGTTGGCATAGATGCATTGTACTCTATTACGTATGGTAATAATATAGCATTTGCTCTACCATGAGGTATATGGAATTCTGATCCTAACTTATGAGCTAATGAATGGTTAATTCCTAAGAATGCATTGGCAAATGCCATCCCTGCCATACAAGATGCATTGTGCATTTTTTCTCTAGCTTCTTTACCTTCTTGAGTATTTGCTCCTTTATATGATTTTGGTAGATATTCAAATACCATTTGTATAGCTTTCATAGCTAAAGCATCTGTATAATCAGTTGCCATTACAGAAACATAAGCTTCTATAGCATGAGTTAATACGTCTAATCCTGTATCTGCAGTAACAGCTGCTGGCACAGACATTACAAATGTAGGATCTATTATAGCTACATCTGGAGTTAACTCATAGTCAGCTAAAGGATATTTAATATTATTAACTTTATCAGTTATAACTGCGAAAGAAGTAACTTCTGAACCAGTTCCTGAAGTAGTTGGTATAGCCACCATCTTGGCTTGTCTTCCTAATTTAGGGAATTTATATATTCTCTTTCTTATATCCATAAACTTAAGTCTTAAATCTTCAAAGTCTGCTTCCGGATTTTCGTAGAATAACCACATACCTTTAGCAGCATCCATTGCAGATCCTCCACCTAAAGCTATTATAGTATCTGGCTTGAACTTTCTCATAGCATCAGCACCATTTAACACTGTATCAACAGATGGATCTGGCTCTACATCAGCAAATACTTCTATCATAACTGGGTTTCTTCTTTTTCTTAAATGATATTGTAATTTTTCAACATATCCTAATTGAACCATCATTCTATCAGTAACTATCATTACTCTCTCAACTTGTGGTAGTTTTTCTAAGTATTGTATAGATCCAACTTCATGATATATTCTTTCAGGTACTTTAAACCATTGCATATTTACTCTTCTCTTAGTAACTTTCTTAAGGTTTATTAAATTTACCGCTGATACATTATCTGTAGTTGAGTTATTACCCATAGATCCACATCCTAGTGTTAATGATGGTGTATTCACGTTATATACATCTCCTATTGCTCCGAAAGTAGATGGCGCATTTACTAATAATCTTCCTGTTCTTACTTTCTCGCTAAATTTTAGTATTATGTCATCATTTTCTGAATGTATAACCGCTGAGTGACCTAATCCACCAAATTCAGTCATTTCTACACATCTTTGTATTCCTTCTTCAGCATTTTTAACTTTTAAGCAAGCAAGTACAGGACTTAACTTTTCTTTTGATAATGGGTAATCCATACCTACACCTTCTATTTCAGCTACTAACATTTTAGCATCTTTAGGTACTTCAAATCCTGCCATTTGAGCTATCTTATAAGGACTTTGCCCAACTATATTAGGATTTAATGTTTTAGTTTCTGGATTTATAACTGTTTTTTCTAATAATTCTCTTTCTTTTTTGTTTACAAAGTAGCAATTGTATCCCTTCATTATATCTACTACTTCATTGTATATTGGCTCTTCTATTATAACTGCTTGCTCTGAAGCACATATCATTCCATTGTCAAATGTTTTTGATAATATTAAATCGTTAACGGCTTGTTTTATATCTGCTGATTTTTCTATAAAACAAGGTACGTTTCCTGCCCCAACCCCTAAGGCTGGTTTACCTGAAGAGTAAGCTGCCTTAACCATTCCAGGTCCACCAGTAGCTAATATTAATGCTACTTTGTTATTTTTCATTAAAGCACTTGATGCTTCTAATGATGGTTCTTCTATCCATTGTATACAATTTTCTGGAGCTCCAGCTTCTATAGCTGCATCTCTTAAAATTCTAGCAGCTTCTGCTGAACATTTTTGAGCTGATGGATGGAAGCTAAATATTATTGGATTTCTTCCTTTTATAGCTATTAATGATTTGAACATTGTTGTTGAAGTTGGATTAGTAACAGGTGTAACACCTGCTATAACTCCTATTGGTTCCGCAACCATCATGTAGTTTTCTTCATCATTTTCTTCTACTACACCAACAGTTTTTGTATATTTTATACTATTATAAACATATTCTGTAGCGAATATATTTTTAGTTACTTTATCTTCAAATATTCCTCTTTCAGTTTCTTCTACTGCCATTTGTGCAAGTTCTATATGCTTATCAAGACCAGCCTTAGCCATAGCTTTTACTATCTTGTCTACCGCTTCTTGGTCTAATTTTAACATTTCCTCTTTAGCCTTATTTCCTTTTGTTACTAAATCGTTTATCATACTTTCTACAGTTATTTCTTGCTTTTCTTTTACATTTTTAACTTTTTTTAAATCTTTAGTCATTATGCTTTCCTCCCAGGCAATTTATATAAAACTGTGTTAGTTATTTAACAAACTATCTATGTTTAGATAATACATCACATAGATAAAACTGTCAATATTTTTTGTTAAATTTTTATCTTATTTGTTTTATGAAATCGTTTTTATAATTTATTTTAATTTTCTACATCTTTATTTATAAGTTTAAATTTATTTTAAAATCTTACTTTAAGTATTTAAAATTCATTTAATTACAATAGTTAATTTTTAATCAAACTATTTATTTTTGCATTTTTACATTAGATCAAATATTATTATAGTAATTTTTAATTTACTTATTTTAATAATATTTCAATATACTATATATTTTCATAGTAATACACTATTTGTTATTGCTATTACTAAAATTGGCAATAATATAATATACTTTTTTAAATTTTTTATTTTTTGAACAATTTTTTTAGTTATTTTGATATAATATCTTTGTTATTAACAAATATATTTATAATGTATATTAAATTTTAGTACTATTAATTATAGATATAGTGTTTTATTCTCTTATATAGAGGTTTATTTTTTAAATTAATACATAATTTTGCGAAAGGAGTTTTTTGTATGACATTATTAGTTTTCGGGCATAAAAATCCAGATACAGATTCTATATGCTCTTCAATTTCGTTAGCTTACCTAAAAAATCAATTAGGTGAAGAAGCTACTGCTTATGCTTTAGGGGAGGTAAGAAAAGAAGCTCAATACGCTTTAAATCACTTCAATGTTGAAGCTCCTCAAATATTAAATATAGATGATTTAACTAATAAAAATGTAGTTTTAGTTGATCACAATGAATACGCTCAAAGTGCAGATGGCATAGAAAATGCTAATATAGTAGAAATAATTGACCACCATAAAATAGGTGGTATAACTACAGATGTACCTATATCATTTAGAGTAATGCCTGTTGGATGTACTTGTACTATAATTTACAACATGTTTAAAGAAAATAATGTTGAGGTTCCAAAACATATAGCTGGACTTTTATTATCTGCTATATTATCAGATACATTATTATTTAAATCTCCAACTACTACAGAAAAAGATAAGTTAGCTTGTGAGGAATTAAGTAAAATAGCTGATGTTGATATGGAAAGCTATGCTATGGATATGTTTAAAGCTGGTACTTCACTAGATGAATACAGCATAGAAGAAATAGTTAATATGGACTTTAAAGAATTTGATATGAGTGGAAAAAGAGTTGGTATAGGTCAAGTATTCACTTTAGATATAGATTCTATATTTGATAAAAAAGATGAATTTTTATCTTATATAAACTCTACTGATTACGATATGTTAGTTCTTGCTATAACTGACATAATAAAAGAAGGTTCTTACCTAATATACAAAGCTGAAGATAAAGTAATATCTGAAGCATTTAATGTTGAAGCTCATCAAGGAGTATTTGCTGAGGGTGTAGTTTCTAGAAAGAAACAATTAGTTCCAAATTTAACTTCTGCTATTAAGAATAATTTATAATAATAAATAAAAAGTATTTATAATGATTTTATAATCTTTTATAAATACTTTTTTGTTTACTATAATATATTTAATATATAGAAAAAGGAGCTATCTTTAATATAGATTAGCTCCTTTTTCATATGTTATAAATTTAAATCGTCTACTTATAAATAATGTAGATTAATAAAATGGTTTAATTTCTGTATTTTGTGTGTTTTGTGTGTTTCGGTTAGGATTAAACCTTATAATATTTTAAAATAATTTAGTTAGATTGTAAATAGTTATTTTTTACCTTTTAGAAACTAACTAGCATTTTTCAACATCTGAATAATCTTTTCCAAATGTCTCCACTGTTACAGACTTCATAATTTGAGGAGTCTTAGGCTTGTCAGCTCTATCTGTCGCAGTTGTAGCTATTTCATTAACAACGTCCATTCCTTCTATTACTCTACCAAATGCAGCATATTGTCCATCTAAATGTGGAGAATTTTTATGCATTATGAAAAATTGTGATCCAGCTGAGTTTGGAGCCATAGTTCTAGCCATAGATAATACTCCAGCTTCATGCTTTAAGTTATTAGTGAATCCATTTCCTCTGAATTCTCCCTTTATAGAATATCCTGGTCCACCCATTCCATTTCCATTAGGGCATCCACCTTGTATCATAAATCCTTCTATTACTCTGTGGAACCCTACTCCGTTGTAGAATCCTTGGTTTACTAGTGTTACAAAGTTTTTAACTGTGTTAGGAGCTATATTGGGATATAATTCAGCTACTATTTTCTTTCCATTTTCCATTTCTATAGTTACTATTGGGTTTTTAGTTTCCATTTTTTTAATTCCTTTCTTCTTATCTTTATGTATTTTCTATTTATTATTATATACTAACTTTGAAATAATTCTCTACATATTTGAATTATAAAGTAATTATTTTTGTATAAGTAAAATAAGCTACTATATAATAGTAGCTTATTTTTCTTCTCCATCTAATTGTGGAGTATCTTGATATTTTATATCTAATAACTCTAATATTTGCTTAGCTCTTTCTTTTGTAGAGCCTTTAACTTCTACAAAGTTTACATTCTCAGCTTTTAAGAAACTTAATATAGCTTCATCTATTTTAAGAGCGATTTCTTCATCTTGCCATCTTACACCATCTTGCACATATCCAAACTCTCGTGGCACATATATTATAGTGTCATAGTTTTGTATATCTTCTATTGCTAGACAGTATAAATCTTTAAGTATTTGTATTTCTTTTTTACTTCTTTCCTTATTTCCTAACATAAATCTTCCATATATGTAAGGTACGAAAGTAGCATAGTCTGTTAGAGCATAATCAAATGTTGATAACTCATCTTCTATTCTCTTTTGCCCTAAGTATATTCCGTATTGTTCAGATATAGTCTCTATCATACCCTTATCTTTTAAATAATCAGTTGAGTATTCTAAAGCATATCCTACATTTAATCCTGCTATTTTCATTTCAACGTATAGGTGTTGTATTAGTGTAGTTTTACCACATCTAGGCCCACCTAAAACTGCTATTCTCTTAGTTGCCATTATTTATATCAACTCCATAATTTATATTCTTTTTAAGGAACTTTTATATTATACTAATATTTAGCAGTTTATTCAATGTTTTTGATACAATTCTATATATTTACATAGAAATGTTCATATTTTAATATTTACTCTAAAAAGAACTATTTTATATGTGCATAGAAAAATTCTTTCCTATTTCATATCCTTCATTGTATATTTTTTTACAAAATTCTTTTTCAAATCTTAATGTAGCATTTTTTTCAAAAGGTTTTTTAGGCTTTATTATAAAAATATTGTCTTTACCAAATTTATCGCTTATTTCTGCAGGTAGTTCATATTCTGTATGTGTATCTATTATTATTATTTTATCTAAGTCTTGTTCTACTAATGGCTGTATTAATGTATTATTAACTAATCCTCCATCAAGATTAAATCCATCATATAGCCCTTCACTTACATCTTTCATAAACTGCTGTCCTAGCGGTAAAGTTGCTTTTGGGTTACATGGTAATAAAGAACTATACTTAATACTTTCTAAAGCTTTAGACTTATCTACATCTTTTATATTCATTACCTTTTCATTTAGATTTTTATTTTTTATTTCTATATAATTAACATAAAAGTCTATTTCCGCTTCTTTACTTACTTCTAAAGTTTTTAATCCTTCTATCACATAAGAATTATCCACAGTATTATCTATTATTTTGATATCGTTTGCAGGATCTATTTCTATATTTGTCCACATATCCTCTAACTTTTCAACATTTCCTGTGAATATATAATATCCATTAATTGCTCCTATAGATGTTCCCGATATTGCACTAAAATCTAACCCTCTGTCATAAAGAGCCTTTATAACTCCTGCTTGATAAGCTCCTTTAGCTCCTCCTCCAGAAAGGCATAATCCTATTTTCATCTGTCTCATCTCCTATTTATATTTCATAAAATTTATTAAATGTCTTATATATACTATAATGATCTTTTACACTTCCTAATTCTCTTATAGAGTGCATTGCAAGTATTGGTGAACCTACATCAACAGATGGTATATCTATATGTGTTGATGAAATTGGCCCTATAGTACTTCCTCCTCTTTCATCTGATCTATTTACAAATTCTTGATACTTAACGTTAGCTTCTTTGCATATAGCTTTGTATATAGATATTGAGCTGGCATCACTTGTATATGCTTGATTTGCATTTATCTTTATAACTGGTCCTTTACCCATTACTGGTTTGTTTGTTGGGTCATGCTTTTCTCCTAAGTTTGGATGCACTGCATGTGCTAAATCAGCTGATATAATAAATGAAGAATATAATGCTGTAAAGAATTCTTCTCTTGATTTACCTAAAGATATACATATTCTTTCTAGTATGTTTAATAACATATTAGAATCTGCACCTTGTTTAGTAGAACTTCCTACTTCTTCATTATCAAATACAGCTACTAAATTTACACCATTTTTACCATTAGCATTTATAAGTGCATGTAAACTAGCATGTGCCATTGATAAATTATCTAATCTGCTTGTTGATATAAACTCCTCATTAGGACCCATTAAAGAACCTTTTTCATATTCATATAAGAATAAATCAAAGTCTAATATTTCTTCCTTATTTATACCTAGTGACTTACTTATTTCATTTATTAAGAAGTTATCTTTTTCTAAACTTTCGTTTATAAGACCTACTAAAGGTAACATATCCTTTTGTTTATTTAGTGCATATCCATCATTTACTCCTCTATTTAAATGAATAGCTATATTTGGTATGATACATATTGGTTTATTTATATTTACCATTTTTTCTACTGGATTTAATATACTTTCTCCCTTTAATACAACCCTTCCAGCTATGGCTAAAGGTCTATCTAACCAAGTATTTAATATTGGTCCACCATAGCATTCAGTATTTAATTTTAAGTATGTACCTTCAGAACACATTTCAGCATTTGGCTTTATTCTAAATGTAGGTGAGTCAGTATGAGAACCTACTATTCTAAATCCTTCTTTTTCTATGTTATTAGAGTTAACCTCAAAGGCTATTATAGCAGAAGAATTCTTTGTTACATAATACTTCCCATTTACTTCTATGTTCCATATATCATCTAATTTTAATTCTTTAAAGTTATTATCCTCTAAAAGCTTTATAGATGTTTCTACTGCTTGAAATGATGTTGGACTTTTATAAATAAAATCTATTAAATCTTTAGCAAATCTCTTTTGTTCCATTTTGTAGCCTCCCTAGTAAATGTAAATTAATGTATTTCTACATTATAAATATATTATAATACTAATTTTCCCAATCTTAAACAGAGTATTTTAATCTTTAAAATAAAGATTTACTATATTTATATTTGTCATTAACTTAGTGAGTTCTAATGTGTTATATAGTTAACCTAAGCTTTTTAAATATATTATTTAAATAAAAATAAAGGATATATAAATATATCCTTTATTTTTTATTTACTATAATACATCTAATGTTGTGTATTCTTTATTTATTTTTTTAATTCCTTGTTCTTTAAATGCTATTGTAACATCAGAGCCCATCATACCAACAACAGTACCTTCTCCAAATTTTGGATGATGTACCTTTGCTCCTAGCTTTATATCATCTATATCAGTTTCTTTTTTAGTATCTTTTATAGTCGCATTTACTTTTTTAGCAACTGTGGACTTATTCATAGTGTTCATATATTTTTGTTTGTACTTATCTAATACATTATAATTAGCCTTTGAGTAAGTTAATTCTTTTTCTACTTTGTTAAGCTTCTCTATACATTGTTCTGGTAATTCTTCCATAAATCTAGATGCTATTGATGGATTAGTTTTTCCATATAAAGTTCTTCTTTGAGTTAATGTCATATAAAGAACTTCTTTTGCTCTTGTTATACCAACATAGCAAAGTCTTCTTTCTTCTTCTATATCTGACTCACTCATTGACCTTACAGCTCTAGATATTGGGAATAATCCCTCTTCCATACCAATTAAGAATACAACAGGGAATTCTAGCCCTTTTGATGTGTGTATAGTCATTAATGATACTTTTTCTATCTCTTCATCTTCACTAGATTCAGATGAAAGTGCAACACCTGTTAAGAATGTTTGTAAATCTTTTTCTTCGCTACTTTGCTCAAATTCTAATGCTATAGATATAAACTCTTTTAGATTATCAATTCTATCTTGAGCTTCTTCACTTTTGTCCTTAGATAGCTCATCTATATATCCTGTAGTCTCTAATACTTTCTCTATAAGCTTACTTACAGGATATACTTCTTTTATAGTTCTAAGTGTTCCTACTGTATCAACAAATCCATTTATACTATTTTTAGCTTTTGTTGATATATCTGAATTTGTATCTATATCTATTAGTACAGAGTACATACTCTCTTGCTTTAAACTAGCTCTATCTTCTATTTTTTCTATAGTTCTAAGACCTATACCTCTTCTAGGTACGTTTATTATCCTCTTTAAAGATATATCATCTTGAGGATTTTGTATAACCCTTAAATATGCTAGTAAATCTTTTATTTCTTTTCTTTCATAGAATTTTGTTCCACCATATATATTATATGGTATTTGGCTTCTATTAAGTGCATCTTCTACTGGACGAGCCTGAGCATTAGCTCTATAAAGTACAGCAAAGTCCTTATAAGTTCTACCTTGCTCTCTTGCTATTTTAGCTATCATATCTGCAACAAAATCAGATTCATTTATTTCATTTTCAGATAGTTGTATCTTTATTAGCTCTCCTTCTTTTTTCTCACTCCAAAGTTTCTTTCTTTTTCTTTCTATATTATTAGATATAACAGTATTTGCTGCATCTAGTATAACTTGAGTAGATCTATAGTTTTGTTCTAGCTTAACAACATGAACATCATCATAGTCTCTTTCAAACTCAAGTATATTTCTTATATCCGCACCTCTCCATCCATATATACTTTGGTCATCATCTCCAACAACACATATATTTTGATGTTCCTTTGCTAATAATTTTATTAGTTCATATTGAGCTTTACTTGTATCTTGATACTCATCTACCATTATATATTTAAATCTACTTCTATAAAATTCTAAAACTTCTTCTTCAGATTTTAAAAGTTCTACTGTTTTATATATTAAATCATCAAAATCTAAAGCACTATTTCTTTTTAAACGATCTTGATATAGTGCATATACATCTGCAATCTTACTCATTCTATTATCATGTCTATGCATATCTTTAAATTGTGATGGGCTATACAGCTTATCTTTTGCCCCTGATATTGTACTTATTATTACCTTAGGTTCAAATACTTTATCACTTAAATTTAACTCTTTTAAACAGTCCTTTACTAAGGTAACTTGGTCAGCACTATCATATATAACAAAACTTCTATTGTATCCGATTCTATTTATATCTTTTCTTAGTATACGCACACAGCAAGAGTGGAAAGTACTTATCCACATTTCCTTTGTATCTGTTCCTAAAGTTTCCTCTACTCTCTCTCTCATTTCATTAGCAGCTTTATTTGTAAATGTTATTGCTAATATATTTGGGGCTTGTACACCTTTATCTTCTATAAGATGTGCTATTCTCGTTGTTAAAACTCTAGTTTTCCCTGACCCAGCTCCAGCTAGTATAAGTACCGGTCCTTCTGTTTTTTCTACAGCTTCTCTCTGGGCAGGATTTAATGTATCTAAATTCATAATTTTCCTCCTGTCGCTATTCCTATAACTATATTTTAATCTATAATAAATATTTATTCAAACTTTAAATCAGTCCTATATTTTGATAATCTCCATAATCTAATTATTCTAAAATGGATATTATAAAAATATAATTTATTTATTAAATGAAATTATACTATACCATACTTTATATTATTCTTGTATTTTATTTAAAATAAATAGGCTATCTAAAAATAATAATCCTTGCAATTTATACTTTCTTAAGTTACAAGTTATTATTTTAAATAGCCATTTTATATCTTATGTATTATTTTACTTCTAATTTTCCTTCTATTATATCCTCTGCTTTTTTGTTAACATAATCAATTATTTCTTTAGGTACATTTTTACCAGTACTTGGTGCTATCCCAACTGCCTCTTCTTTTAATCCATAAACTACAGCTTTTCCGCCTTCAAATTTTCCTTCTTTTATCTTTGATATTGTATCAAAAACACCAATATCAACTCTTTTCATAGCTGAAGTTATTACATTGTCAGGAGCTAAATTATTTTGGTCCATATCTACTCCTATAGCATACTTATCTTTTTCTTTAGCTGACTCTATCGCACCAGTTCCAACACCACCTGCAGCTGAGAATATTACATCTACTTTATTATTATACATTTGATTAGCTATAGACTTTCCTAAGCTAGCATCATCAAAGGAATTTGCATATTGAGATAAATACTCTACATCTTTATTTTCCGACTTTACCCCAGCTTTAAATCCCTCTTCAAATCTTGTTATATTTGGTATTTCCATACCACCTATAAATCCAACTTTATTAGTTTCACTCATCTTAGATGCTATTATACCTACTAAATATGCTGCCTCTCTTTCATCAAAAGTCATACATATCATATTGTCTGGTATTTCTTGTCCCTCTTCTTCATAATTATGATCAATTATGACAAACTGTCTATCTGGATAAAGTTTTGCTGCATTTAACATTGATTCTGCTGTTGTATATCCAACACCTATAATTACATCACGTTCTTGGTCTATAAAGGTTTCTATATTAGGTGCATAATCTGCATCTTGGTTTGACTCCAAGTATGAGCCATCTATACCTAGTTCTGATTTTGCCTTTTCTAATCCTTCTAATGATGATTGATTAAAGCTTTGGTCATTAGCCCCACCTTCTCCAAGCACTATTCCTACAGAAAATTTTTCTTCGTCACCTTTCATGTTTTTGCTACCTTCTTTTGAGTCATTACTACATCCAATCATGCTTAAAGACATAATCCCTACTATTGCTGTAAATATTAATCTCTTCTTTAACTTTAACATATACTAAATCTCCCCCTGATAAATTATGTTTACACATAAATTGTATTATATGTCTTTACACATGTAAACAATTTATGTTAAATAAAAAATTTACTTCGCTCATATCACTTATGGCTTCATGTATTTTTTAATATTTTTACATTTTCATACTAATTAATGTGTATTATCAATATGAATTATCTACATTTTTATTCTTAATATAAGATCATTACATAAAAAAATAAGCCCTTAAATGTAATAAGGGCTTTTTAAGCATAAAGCTTTAGATATAAAATTTATATTAAATTTAGGCTTAAGGCAAATTAATTTTAAGACTTATACATTACAAGTCTCTTTTTAATGCAAACTATCTTGCATAGCTTAATCTTATATACTTCATCTATTTAAAATATTTCTTAATATCATTTATATAAAATTTTAAACTTTTCACAATAAAAAAGCCTAATCCACAGGGATTAGACTTTATCTACATAAATAACTATATAAGTAGCTTAAAGACATTCTCCATCCCCGAAGAAATCATTTAATATTATTAGGCAGGTCTCCTGACTTAGCTTCATTTTACTCTTTCTCCTTCCCATAATCTAATATTACAGTGGTTTTAGAAATTTCATCAGCATCACAGTAGCGGGGGCTGTAGAGGATTTTAACCTCTTTCCCTATTAATCTTATATTAAGAACCTATAATATATACTTTTCTATATTAAATTATATTCGCTATATATTTTAATATTCCTTTTATTTTTCTAATTTCTTATTATCTTTTTTAAATACATGGAAACCACATCAGAAAACCTCTGGATGTCTTTAGTATATATGAAGTCTTTACCATATATAATTTTTTCTACTTCTAAATCTATTTCTTTTCCTGTAAATACTCCTAGTACCATTATTCCCTTTTGCCTAGCTTTTCTTACTTCTGATGCAGTATCTTTTGCTCCAATCATACCTTTATAAGACATTTCTCCTCTTATACTTCTTTCCCTGTCTTTACCTATCTTTATGTCATTCGGTCTTCCATCACTTAATACAATTAAGATTTTATTTTCTTCTTCTCTTTCTAATAATCCTTCACAAATAGATTTTATGGCTAGTCCATCTCTATTATTTCCAGCACAAAAATATTCAAATATGTTCTCATTATTGGTTATTTTATCTTCATAGTCTCTAAATCTTTTTAATATAGTGTAATCCATAAGGCTTGAGAATCCCATAACTCTATTTGGTATACCAGCCTTAGTTAAAGCTGTTGATATTATATATGCTTGTATCGCTACATTGGCTTGATTTCTAGTTTGAGACCCACTAGAATCTAAAAGTATATCTATTACATACCTACCTTTCTCATTTTCAATATCTTTGTAGAAAATTTTATTATTATTGCTTCTAGTTGCTCTCCATGCCCTATTTGCATATATAGTACCACTATCACAATAAACTCTACTTTTCTCATTTTCTTCTATTAATATTCTCAATAGAGTTTCCTTTAATTTTAATATATTCCTTTTATATATTTTTATGTTTTCTCTAAATTTACGAGTATTATTTTCTTTTTGTCTAGTTGCATATTTTATCTGAGCTATATTACTACATTCACTTCTTAATACTCCATCTGTAAAATGTACTCTACATCCCTCATGAACCCCTCTACAACATTTGCTTTCTATTTTTTTTAATTCTAAGTCACCTATATATGATTTCCCGTAGTAATGCTCTATTTTCTTATATATCTTATTTAAAGTTTCCTCATCAACATATAGTACATTGTTAGAACTATGTTTTGAGCCTTTAATATCAACTTCTCCTAAGCTTTCAATTAACATAGATGATGATATCTCGCTTATTTGATTTTCTATAGTTTTACTGTATTCATTATCATAAAGTTCTTCATACATAAAATCTGAAAATGTGTCAAAATCTATATTTGAATTTATTATTCTTTCATTTTCATAGTTTTCATTATCATATTTATTTGAAGTATCATTAAAATAATTTATATAAATTTCATCTATTCCCCTAAGTATTTCAACTATATTTTCATTAAGATTAATTTCATTTATTTTATTTACTATCCTTCTACTTAGTCCGTCTATAGTTGGATGTTTTCCCATCCTTTCTAAAACTAAAAAGTATTTTATTTTTTGTAGTATTT
Organism: Romboutsia sp. D33t1_170424_H2; assembly: GCF_015669105.1. NCBI lineage: Bacteria > Bacillati > Bacillota > Clostridia > Peptostreptococcales > Peptostreptococcaceae > Romboutsia > Romboutsia sp. D33t1_170424_H2. The sequence goes on from NZ_JADOZQ010000006.1 coordinate 178,610, forward strand.
CTTCATTATGTATTTTACTAAAACCTGATAAAATATCTTTGTAAGCACTTAATCTTATATCTTCAATACCTGGTCTTTCCTTTATAATCTTTTCTTCAACTAACCTATCTAATGTTATATGCAATAAATCAGATATAACATCAATATCATATCCCATTTTAGCTCTACTTAATAAGTATCTTTTTACTAAGATCCAATCTATGTATTTATGCCTTCCTCCTGCCATCGTAGCAAAATACAAGGCGATATCTTTAGATGAATATTCATTTTTAGATATTTGAATATCATCATTATAATCTCCTGCTACAGTCCAAGATAGATTGCTAATTCTATTTTCAAATTCATAATTCCCATATACCCATTTCATAATTATTTCCTACTTTAATATGTATTTATTTTAGGAAATATATCTTTAGTTTCCCATTTATCTGGTATTCTAGTCTTTATAATATCTCCTACAATCTCTTTCTCATATACATCAAATGTTTTACTTGTTACTCCCATATTAACCGCTAAAGATGGTTTTAATCCTCTTCTGATAGCTTTTAGTGATCCTATTAATCCTCTCAAATCTACTGATTTACTAGATATTTCTCCATTTTGTGATTTTAATTGTAAGTCTAAGAATATACCTCCAAATTGGATTAATTTTTCTTCATCTGCATCCTCAAATTCTTTTTTTAATATTAGCATTAATTTTTCTTCTTCTACAGCAGGTATATCTATGACCATAAACCTAGAAACTAGTGCCTCATTTAATTCTTTTGTCCCTGCATATTCATAATTCATAGTTCCTATAAATCTCGTTGCATCATGAAGATTTATTCTTTCATATCCAGGTACATCTATTACTCTTCTATAATCTAACGCTGAATGTAGTACTGCAATTGCATCATTTTTAGCCATATTTATTTCATCAAATATACCAAATCCCCCATTTATAGCACATTCATATACTGAGCCTCTTCTTAACTTAACTTCATTATCTATAAATGTATCTGTACCTATTAAAGTTGTACTATCTGTATTTATATGGAACGATGTATTCCACTGAGGTCTTCCAAATAACTCTGATAAATTATCTGCTAGTAGATTTTTTCCTGTCGCCTTTGGGCCAGATAATAGTATGTTTTCTCCCTCTAATATAGCTGATATAGCCATATTCCATATATCTTTTCCATAAAAATACTTAGTCGAATCTGATATCCTATGTTTAAGATTCTCATCTATTTTATAGAATTCTTTAAACTTTATTGCATCATTTATTAATTTTTCGTCTACACCTTGGTTTAATAAACTTACTATTATACCCATAGTCAGTCCCCCTTGTCTTTGTTATATACTATAATATTAGCATATAATCTATAATCTGATATAATATTTTATCCTTACACTACCTTGTTAATTTATCTAAAATTTACTTAAATACCTTACGTTTAAATACTTTGACTGTTTTATGGATTTAAAATTACTTAATATCTAAATTATCTCAATTCTTTATTAGAACAAAATAAAATTTTATTAAAAAATAAGAGGCTTAGTATATAACCTAACCCCCTACTTATTTTTATTTATAATCCGTACTTACATAAAATATAGTCTACAAACTTTCCATTTTCATAGAATAATTCTCCATCAGCATATATATTACTACAACTTCTTATATCACATAACTTATCCCAATACAGTGATTATTTATTTTTGACTGCTGCCTCTAACATAAAATCCCCTATTACCATATAAATAATTCCTTCTATCTTTTCATAAAATAGCATATTTGAAGTGAATTTTTCATACCATAATTTGTGCTTATTGTCTTACCGTTTTTTACTTCTGCTAAATAATTTGCTAATAACTTATCTAATTTATTTAACCTTTTTAAATATCATAACAGTAAACTTATAAAATAAAAAAGAGATAGCCTTAAATAGCTATCTATACATATCTAATATTTTATAAAATAAAAAAAAGATTACGTGGCTACGTCTTACTCTCCCAGGAGGTCGCCCCCCAAGTACCATCAGCGCTAAAGAGCTTAACTTCTGTGTTCGGTATGGGAACAGGTGTATCCTCTTTGCTATAATAACCACATAATCTTTACCTTTTAGAGTTAATACTCTGAAAACTGTATATCATTTAGTTAATGATTTTTGGTCAAGTCCTCGACCTATTAGTATCGATAAGCTAAATACATTACTGCACTTACACCTTCGACCTATCAACCAGGTA
>NZ_JADOZQ010000007.1:0-28124 GCF_015669105.1 Romboutsia sp. D33t1_170424_H2
CCTTCATCGCTCACGCGGCGTTGCTGCATCAGGCTTTCGCCCATTGTGCAATATTCCCCACTGCTGCCTCCCGTAGGAGTTTGGACCGTGTCTCAGTTCCAATGTGGCCGATCACCCTCTCAGGTCGGCTACTGATCGTCGCCTTGGTAAGCCGTTACCTTACCAACTAGCTAATCAGACGCGGGTCCATCCTGTACCGCCAGAGCTTTGATAAGAAAGCCATGCGACTTTCTCATGTTATCTCGTATTAGCATACCTTTCGGTATGTTATCCGTGTGTACAGGGCAGGTTACCCACGCGTTACTCACCCGTCCGCCGCTCTTTACCGAAGTAAATCGCTCGACTTGCATGTGTTAGGCACGCCGCCAGCGTTCATCCTGAGCCAGGATCAAACTCTCAAATAAAAGTTGTTACCTGCTCAGACTATCATTATCTGAATATCTGGCTTGGTTTGTTTTCGATTCTTTTAAGAATCAGTTATTATAAATTAACCTACTGTTTAATTTTCAAAGTTCTTATTTACACTTTATTTTGTGTTTTTCGTTTTGCCTTTTTCTTAAGGACAAGTAATACTATACCACCTTATTTTTATAACGTCAACACTTTTTCAAAACTTTTTTTAATTTTATTTTGCTATCTTAGTTTCATATATATTTACTTGTTCTCTAGCTTTAGTAATTTCAACACTTCTAGCTTTTTTATTTTTACTTAAATCTAAAATTTTTATTACATCTTTGCAAAAATAAATCATAATTTCTCCAACTAATAAACTAACACATATTAAACATATCCAATTCATAACCCCAAACATACTATTTCCCCCTAAACTTAATTTTATGTATTTTTCTATATTTTTATTAAGCTTTCCTTTATAAAAATTAATCTATATATCTTCATTTTTTATTTTTTTAATATCCTTTCTCCCATTGGGATACTATATTCTTCACTATTTTGTATATTTTTTTAATGATTCTTGCTAAAAATTATATTTTATTATTTAATCTTTTATCAATTTTTTGCATAGTAAATAAGATTTTTAACGCTTAAAATACATTACTTCTAGTTGTAAGCGCTATATTATATTTAAACCTTAATTATCATTAAATCAAAATAAAAACCCTATAAAATAGCTTTTAAAAGCTATTTTATAGGGTTTTTATTCATAATCTATTCTTCGTCTGCTTTGTTGCTTGTAGAGTTATCTATTGGTTTCATTGTTGGGAATAAAATTACGTCTCTTATAGATGGAGAATTTGTTAATAACATCATAACTCTATCTATACCTATTCCTAATCCACCAGTTGGAGGAAGACCTACTTCTAGAGCATTTACGAAATCTTCATCCATATCACAAGCTTCGTCATCTCCTAATTCTTTCTTTCTTAATTGGTCCATAAATCTTTCTTTTTGATCTATTGGATCATTTAACTCAGAGAATGCGTTAGCTAATTCCCACTTATTTGCGAATGCTTCGAATCTATCTGTTTTTCTTGGATCTTCTACATTTCTCTTAGCAAGTGGAGATACTTCAACTGGATGGTGAGTTATAAATGTAGGTTGGATTAACTTATCTTCTCCAAATTCTTCGAACATTGCATTTATAACTTCTCCTCTTCTCATTCCAGGAGTTATTTCTATTCCTTTTTCTTTAGCAACTGCTAAAGCCTCTTCATCTGTGTCTATTTTTGAGAAATCTACACCAGTATATTCTTTAACACAGTCTTCCATAGTCATTCTTCTCCATGGAGGAGTGAAGTCTATTTCAGTTCCTTGATAATTTACCTTCATGCTTCCTGTAGCAGCTTCAGCCATATAAGCTATAACATTTTCAGTTATATCCATCATATCTGTGTAATCTGCATAAGCTTGGTATAATTCTATAGCAGTATACTCTGGGTTATGCTTTATAGACATACCTTCATTTCTAAACATTCTACCCATTTCGTATACTTTATCAAATCCACCAACTATAAGTCTCTTTAAGTATAATTCGTTGGCAATTCTCATGTACATAGGTATATCTAGTGTATTGTGATGAGTTATGAAAGGTCTAGCATTAGCCCCACCAGCTATAGTATTTAATATTGGTGTTTCAACTTCTAAGAATCCTCTTTCATCTAGGAAAGATCTTAAAGCTTTTAATGCTTTAGTTCTAGTTAAGAAAGCATCTTTAACTTCTGGGTTAACTATTAAGTCAACATATCTTTGTCTATATCTTAAATCTTGGTCTTTTAATCCATGATATTTTTCTGGTAATATTTGAAGTGATTTAGATAATAAAACAACTTCATTTGCTTTTACAGAGATTTCTTCTTTTTTAGTCTTGAATACTTCACCTTCAAGCCCTATTATATCTCCTATATCATATGTAGAGAATATAGCATACTCTTCTTCACCTATTCTATCAAGTCTAACGTAGCATTGTATTCTTCCATCTTGATCTTGTATATCGATGAATCCTGCTTTACCTTGAAGTCTCTTACTCATTATACGTCCAGCTATTCTAACTACTTTTCCTTCAAATTCTTCAAAGTTATTTTTTATTTCCATAGAGTTAGTAGTTCTGTCATATCTACTTTGGTGGAAAGGATCTCTTCCCATTTCTTGTAGCTTAGCTAACTTATCTCTTCTTATTTGAAGAACTTCACTAAGTTCTTCTTGAGTTTGATCATTATTCATTTGTTGATCATTATTCATTTGTTTTACCTCCCATATTATCTTTTTATTTCTAATATTTCAAACTTAGCAACTCCGTCTGGTACTTGTACTTCTACAACATCTCCTATAGTTCTTCCTAAAAGAGCTTTTCCTACAGGAGATTCATTTGATATTCTTCCTTCATATGGGTCTGCTTCTGCTGAACCTACTATTGTATATTCAACTTCTTCATCAAATTCAACATCGTTTACTTTAACTATTGAACCTATAGTAACAACATTAACATCTATTTGACTTTCATCTATGATAACAGCTCTTCTTATCATACTTTCTAACTTCATTATTCTCTCTTCAACTTGAGCTTGCTCATTCTTAGCTTCATCATACTCAGAGTTTTCAGATATATCTCCAAAAGATATAGCTACCTTTATTCTATCAGCAACTTCTCTTCTTCTTACAGTTTTTAAAAACTCTACTTCTTCCTCTAACTTATCGAATCCTTCTTGAGTTAACAGTATTTCTTTCTTATCTTCCATGACCCCTACAACTCCTTCACTATGTATTTGGGCATAAGCCCAATTTTTAAATTTTGCTCAAAATATACATTTTTAATTTATGCGCTATATTATAAGTTACTCTTATTTCAATGTCAAGCAGTCTTCCATATACTCACGTAGCTTAGATACTACTTCTTCATGGCTTTCTATCTTATTTATTTCATCTCTAACTCTAGCAGAGTTTTTAAGTCCTTTTAGGTACCAACCTATATGCTTTCTCATTTCTCTTACAGCAACATATTCTCCATGCTCTTTTACCGCTAAATCTAAATGTTTAATAGAAGTGTTTATCTTTTCTTCTAATGTTGGTTCTGGTAATATCTCACCAGTTTGCATGTAATGATTTATTCTCTTGAATATCCATGGGTTACCTTGAGCCCCTCTACCTATCATTATAGCATCACAATTTGTTTTGTCTAATATATTTCTAGCATCTTCTACTGTAAATACATCTCCATTTCCTATGACAGGTATACTTATATTTTTCTTTATTTCACCTATTATATCCCAATCTGCTTTTCCAGAATAATATTGTTCTCTAGTTCTACCATGTATAGCTAAAGCACTTATACCACAAGCTTCTGCTATTTTAGCTATCTCCACTGCATTTATGCTATTGTCGTCCCAACCTTTTCTTATTTTTAAAGTTACTGGCTTATCTGAATTTTTAACTACGGCCTTTAAAACTTCTTCAGCGAGCTTAGGATTTTTCATAAGAGCTGATCCATCACCATTTTTAACAACTTTAGGTGCTGGACATCCCATATTTATATCTAATACTTCATTTGGGTATTCATTCATTATTTGAGCAGCCCTTCCCATAAACTCTGGGTCTGAGCCAAATATTTGAACTGCTACTGGATGCTCTGCATCTTCTATTTTAAGCATTTTTTTAGTATTCTCATCATCATAACATAATGCCTTAGCATTTATCATTTCCGTATAAAGCATTCCACAGTTTTGTTCTTTACATATAAGCCTAAATGGTAAGTCTGTTACACCAGCCATTGGCGATAAAAAGACTTTATTTTCAAGCTCTAAATTTCCTATTTTTATCATTTGTCTCCTCCTATATGATGTATTTTTATTATTTATATATATCCATAAATTAATTCATTATCACAAAATTCATAATTTAGATACATATTTTGAAATTGATTTATTCAAAAAAAGAATTGGGCAAATAACCCAATTCCCTCTATTCTTTGTTCTTCTCGTATATTAATCTTAATCCTTCTAAAGTTAAGTATTTATCTACATAGTCTATAGAATCTGTTTCTGATGCTATAAGAGTTGATAATCCTCCTGTAGCAACAACTTTTATGTTTTCATAATCAAGTTCTTTTTTCATCATTTCTATTATCTTATCAACTAATCCCACATATCCATAAACTATTCCAGCTTGCATAGCTGATACAGTATTTTTGCATACTGTAGTTCCTGGTTTTATAAGTTCAACTCTAGGAAGTTTTGATGCTCTTTGGAATAAAGCTTCACTTGATATCTTTATCCCTGGAGCTATAGTACCTCCTAAGTATTCACCTTTATCAGATATAGCACAGAATGTTGTAGCTGTTCCAAAATCAACTATTATAAGTGGATATTTGTACTTTTCTATACCAGCAACAGCATTTACAATTCTATCTGCCCCTACTTGCTTAGGATTGTCGTATTTTATATTCAATCCTGTTTTTATCCCAGGACCAACTATCTTAGGATTTATGTTACAGTATTTTATACAAAAATTTTCAAGAGAATGCATTACATTTGGTACAACTGAAGATATTATTATATCCTCTATTTCATTTATATCTATATTATCAAATTTAAATAAGTTACTTATTAACATTCCATATTCATCAGACGTCTTTTCTTTGTCTGTGTTTATTCTCCAGTCTTTTATTAACTGTTTTTCTTTATATATACCTAAAACCATATTGGTATTTCCAACATCAAATACTAAAAGCATTTATTATTAACCTTCTTTCTACCTTTTGATGACTTTTTTTAGGGCCATTATAACAGGTGATACTACTAAAGCTCCAATTATCGCTTCAGGTATACCATTTGTTGCTGCAAGAGTAAATATAAATGTTCCTGCAGTAGAAGCACTTGCCCCACTTACTTCAGCAAACCTAGCTCCATATAAGATATAAATCATGCCTAAAACACCTGCTGTGTTTATTATAGAACCTAATCCTCCGGCTAATAATCCTGATATAGATGCTTTTTTAGTTAACTTCATGGCGAATTCATATATATAATACGCTAGTATTCCTATCAACACTCTTGGAAGTATAGACACTAGTGGATTAATAAATGCGAAAGATGTTATCGTAGGTTGAGTCAATGCCTTTATAAGGCTAGTCAGACCAAATATAAACCCTACTGTAGCTCCAACTATAGGACCTTCTATAATTGAACCTATGATAACAGGTACATGCATTATAGTTGCATTAGTGGGTCCTATAGGTATATACCCTATCCCTGGTATCATTGACATCATAATAGATACTGCGGAAAGCACACCTATTATAGCCATCTTTCTTACGTTCACATTTTTTGTAGCTTTTGTTTGCACGTTCATAAAATACACCTCCGTTCCAGCTCATAAAGATGCCGGACTTCTTAAATTATTTAGTTTTTTTAATTCCCTTGATATCAAGTCAGGCTCCTATATCTCAAGGATGCCAGCTGTAACAAGAATAATTGTATCAATAGGAAATAACATTGTCAACAATTCTTAGTTTCCTATTATTTCTTTATATGAAGGTATATTCTTTATAGAATTTGCATTTTTTATTGCATTTATTACACTTTTTTCTACAACCTCTGTAGCTATAGAACTAACTAAAGTTATATCTGACTCTATTTCCCCTGTAGCCATTGTGAAAATTGTATCTCCATCATGAGGTGTATGTATAGGGAATATAGATTTTGCATAACCATTATGTGCCACTTGAGATACTTTCTTGCACCCTGCTTTATCCAGCTTAGCATTAGTAACAACTACCCCTATAGTAGTGTTATCTATGCTAAATCCACCTTTTGAGAATCCTTCTTTCAAAATATCATAAGTGCTAAGATTTTTCTTTTTACTATCATCTAAAACCCCAGCTATTAATTTCCCATCTTCATACACATCTCCAAAAGCATTTACAGCAACTAATGCAGATACAACTAATCCATTTTCTAATTCTATAGAATAGCTTCCTATTCCACCTTTCATACAGTATTCTGGTCCTCTTATCTTTCCTACTGTAGCTCCACATCCTGCACCATAATTACCTTGTCTTAACTCTTTATCTGTGGCAACTTCACAAGCCTTATACCCCATATCTATATTTGGTCTACATTTTGGATCCCCTACTATTAAATCAAATAATACAGCTCCAACTACTATAGGTACTTTAGCTACTCCAACATCAAACCCTATATTATGTTCTTCCAAATATTTGCTTACTCCACATGTAGATTCTAATCCAAATGCAGAGCCACCAGACAGAACAACTGCATGTACTTTTTGTATCATATTTATAGGATCTAATAAATCAGTTTCTCTTGTACCCGGCGCTGAACCTCTAACATCTACTCCACATGTAGCACCTTCTTCACATATAACAACAGTACATCCTGTTAACCCTTCAGTATCTTGAACTTGACCTACTTTTATACCTTTTACATCTAAAATATTGTTATACATATCCTTTAATCCCCCTTATAGAAATCTCTCCTGATATAATCTCTTTAATAGAACCATCATTTCTCTTTATAATTAAATTTCCCTCTTCATTTATATCTAAACATCTAACTAATTCTTTTTCTTCGCCTCTTATGGTGTATATTTCCTTTCCAATTATAGCTGAATGTCTTCTACAAATATCTAAAACTTTTTCTTTTGAATTATTATTTATATACTCTAGATACAGACTTTCAAATTCTAATAATATATTCCTTACTATATCGACTCTAGATACAATATAATTTTCCTTATATAGAGATGTAGCTACATCACATATTTCCTGGGAAAACTCCATAGTTTTTACATTTATTCCAATACCTAAGACAATATGATTAATTCTTTCTATTTCTGCGGATAGTTCAGTTAATATTCCACATATTTTTTTTTCATTTAATATAATGTCGTTTGGCCATTTGATTTTAGCATTTACACCTAGCTTATTTAAAGCTTCCACTATACTTGCTCCTGCTATTAATGTTATGAATGGTGCCTTATATGGAACTATATTTGGTTTAAGTATTATACTCATCCATATTCCTTCATATGAATTAGAATGCCAATTCCTACCTAGCCTACCTCTACCTTTTGTTTGCTCTTCGCTTATAATAACTGCACCTTCAGACTCTTCATTACCTATCTTCTTAGCATAATCATTTGTAGAATCAATTGTGTCGAAATGAATAATTTTCTTACCTAAAATTTTAGTATGTAGATTATGGTATATATTATCATAAGTAAGTAAATCATCAGGCTTTTCTATCAATCTATATCCTTTCTTGTTTACCGATTCAATATTATACCCCTCTTCTCTAAGAGACTTTATATGTTTCCAAACAGCTGCTCTAGATATTCCTAATTTTTTAGATAATTCTTCCCCTGAAATAAATTTACTTTTATTATCTAATATTTCTTGTATTATCTTTTTTCTCATCCTTCACCTCTATCTATATAACATTTATACAACCATATTACTTTTTAATTTATAACTAATTATACATTATCTATTAATATTTTCACATTTCAAATAACTTATAATTTTAATTTATTTTTAATCAACACTACATTAATTAGTATTCTAATAAAATAACTATTTATTTAACACTCTAAAGCTTTATCTATTCAATAAGAATAAAAATATCACCATTCATTATAAAAAGATTTATAACCTATTACATTAACTTTAATTTTATATTTTATTAATATACTAAATGCATTATAGATTTATAGTATAAAAAAGAACCTTGATTAATCAAGGTTCTTTCTTATACTACTTGTTATCTATATCATTTTGAGTAGTGTCTTCATTTGTAGTATTTTCTAGGTTATTATGTTTTACTTCAAACTCTTCTGTTGTTATAGCAGTTGTATCAACTTTAGATTCATTATTTTCTAAAGGCAATTCTTTATCAAAAGCTTTTATAAATTGCTCTGCATCTAAAGTTTCATGTACTAATAATGCTTGAGCTATATACTCTAAACTATCCATATTATCTTGTAGTAATTTTTTAGTTCTAGCATAAGCTTCATCAACTATTCTGCTTACTTCCTTATCTATTTCATAAGCTATTTCTTCTGAGTAATTCTTTTTAGAATTGAAGCTATTTCCTAGGAATACCTCATCCTCTTGATCACCAAATGCCATAGGTCCAAGCTTTGAACTCATTCCATATTTAGTAACCATACTTCTAGCTGTAGATGCTACTCTTTCTAAGTCATTTGATGCTCCTGTAGATATATCATCTAAAACTAATTCTTCAGCAACTCTACCACCTAGTAAGACAACTATATTTTCTTTCATTTCATTCTTTGTTGCGTAGAATTTATCTTCAACAGGAAGTTGCATAGTAAATCCTCCTGCTCTTCCTCTTGGTACTATTGTAACTTGATGAACTGGACTTACATGTTCAAGTACGTGCGCACAAACGGCATGACCTGCTTCATGATATGCTGTAAGTCTTCTTTCAGGTTCACTTATTACTCTAGATTTCTTAGCAACACCTGCTATAACTTTTGTTATAGCTTCTTCTATTGTTTCCATTTGGATTTTCTTTTCTCTTTTTCTAGCTGTTAATATAGCAGCCTCATTCATTAAGTTCTCTATATCTGCTGGAGTAAATCCAGGTGTTCTCTTAGCTAAAACTTCAATATTAACATCATCTGCTAATGGCTTATTCTTAGAATGAACCTTAAATATAGCTTCTCTACCTTTAACATCTGGTGCTCCTACAACTACCTGTCTATCAAATCTTCCTGGTCTAAGTAATGCTGGATCAAGTATATCTGGTCTATTAGTTGCAGCCATTATTATGATTCCTTGATTAACACCAAAACCATCCATTTCAACTAGAAGTTGGTTAAGTGTTTGTTCTCTCTCATCATGACCTCCACCAAGACCTGCTCCTCTTTTTCTACCAACAGCATCTATTTCGTCTATAAATATTATAGCTGGTGCATTCTTTTTAGCTTGTTCAAATAGGTCTCTAACTCTAGATGCCCCTACCCCAACAAACATTTCAACGAAGTCAGAACCACTTATACTAAAGAATGGAACTCCTGCTTCTCCTGCAACTGCTCTTGATAAGTAAGTCTTACCTGTACCCGGAGGACCTACCATAAGTATACCTTTTGGTATTCTTGCTCCTAAATCAATATACTTTTTAGGGTTTTTCAAGAAGTCTACAACTTCTTGTAAATCTTCTTTTTCTTCATTTAAACCTGCTACATCTTTAAATGTAACTCTAGTTTTTTCGTCATCTTTATGAACTTTGGCTTTTGACTTACCGAAGTTCATAACCTTTCCGCCTCCGCCTTGAGACTGATTCATGAAGACAAACCATATTATTACCATGAAGAATATTAATAATAATGTCGGTAACATTTCTACAAACCAAGGAGTTGATGGTCTTGGCTCTCCACCAAACACTAATTTACCTTCCATAGCTTGACTTAAGATTTCATCAGCTAATTTATCTCCCATTACTTCTTTTGGAACATATGACCTAAACTTTACGTTAGAGTTTTTTATAGTTCCTTCTACTGCAGTCCCATCAACAAAATGTATTCTTGATACATTTCCTTTTTCTAATTCTCTATATACCTTAGAGAACTGCATATTTTCTATCTTTTCAGTAGGTTTTCCTGAAAACTGTACTATTCCTACTATGATTATAAATATTAGTAGGTAGAAACCTATTCCCTTGAAAAATTTATTCAAAAGAAGTCCTCCTTTCCTATATCGTTTTATTCTATATTTTCTTAAAGGTAATCTTTAAGACTTCCTTTGTACTATTGTCTATTTTGTAATTTTCACTATTTTTATAATCACCTACACATAAGATACCTTGCTCATCTACTATTATAGGTACATTGCATCTTTCTTCTCTAGGTATTTTTAAATCTATAAATAAGTCTTTTATTTTTTTGCTTCCTGCTGAAAGCTTTATCTTATCGCCTTCTTTTCTACTTCTTACTACTATACCCCCTTTTACTTTATCAAAATCAAAACCTTTAGATTTCTTATCTAGTTTCATACTCTTATATCTATCTATATTCATTGTTTGAGTTTCTAAAACTAAATTAAGTTCTTTTACTTTAATAAAACCGTTACTAGGTAAATTATAACAAAACTCTATAGTTTCGTTAACTATTTCTTTATTAATTAATAGTATAGTATTTTTTCTTCTATATGCAAATATCCCCCTTGGAAGGGTTATCATTTTATCTATCTTTTTATTATCTTCTAATTGCATAATGTCTTCTATATGCTTTTGGTCTACAAAGTTAGTATCTCCAAGTATATGTTTTATACCTTTTCTTAATACCCTTACCTTGATAGCATCATGAAGTTCTGAATACTTTTGTATATCTATTTCGCAGGCATCTTCTTGTAAATTGGAAACTTCTTTAAATTTAATTTCTGATTCTTCTTGGATATAATCGCTGTCAGTTTTTAAACTATTACTCATTCTTACTATAGATTCTATTACATTTGGATTAAAATTATCCTTCATATATGGTATAAGTTCTAATCTTATTTTATTTCTGGTGTATATAGTTTCTAGATTTGTATGATCTATTCTTGGATTTAATTCGTATTCTTCACAATAAGCTTCTATATCTTTTCTATCTATATCTAATATAGGTCTTATTATATTGTTGTCTCTTATATATTCTATTCCTCTTAATCCTTGAAGTCCAGTCCCTCTCATTATTCTCATAAGTATAGTTTCTGCTTGATCATTTAAGTTATGACCTATAGCTATCTTATTAGATTTTGTCTTTTGCTTTATTTCTTCAAACATTTCATATCTAAGTTTTCTTGCACCTTCTTCTACAGATAAACCATTTTCTTTACAGTACTTAGGTACATCTATAGATTTAACAAAGGATGTTACTCCTAAATTTTCACAAAGTTGAGTTATATATAGTGCATCTTTTTGTGCTTCTATACCTCTTATTTGGTGATTTAAATGAGCTGCATATACTTCGATATCTAGTTTTTCTTTTAGTCTATAAAGTATATGTAATAGACAAACAGAGTCTGGTCCCCCAGAAAGTCCTAAAACTATTTTATCTCCATTTTCTATTAGCTTATATTTATTTATAGTACTTAGTACTTTTTCAAATATCATATATTAATACCTCTTACATCTAGTTTTTAGTAACTTTTTATGTATAAAGTTTCTATAAAAAAACTATAAACCCTTGTACGTTTTTTAAAACATTCAAAGTTTAGTATAGTTATTATAATACCAAATAAATTAAATAAAAGGTAGTACTTTAACTACCTTTATAAAATTTATATATTTCTATTATTCTTTAATTTCTAACAAAATATCTATTTTATTTCTACCGTTAAACAAATCCATTATATTTATGTCATAATCTATATTTAATTTTATGCAGTTTTCTGCTTTTTTATCTATTTTTAAATCTCTTGTTTTAGTCTCTATTATAAATAAACCTTGTGGAGTTCTATATTTACTTTCATTTACAACTCCCTTTTCAAAATTCATAGTAGAATTTACTTCACCGAACTTCTTTATACTAACCTTATTATCAGATATTTTAATAGTTGTTGTAGTTGGTTTATCCATTTCCACTTCCTTATAAACTACATATAAATCTTCATTTTTATAGTATATGTTTGCATCAGCCTGTTGTCTAATAGTATCTAGTACTCTTTTCTTTTCATATTGTGTTGTAACTATATTTATTTTAGCATTCACTTCTTTTTCCTCCTAAAACAAATATAAACTTTAGATAATATCTAAAGTTTATATTTGTTGATTAGTACTTTTGTATTTCAACATGATTTACATTATCTATATCTCTTTTTATAAACTCTGTGGCTATACTAGCGAATTTTTCAGGTATATCAGAGACATAGTATTCATAATATACTCTTTCATTACCATCTTTTCTTAATATATCTTCTTCTTCTAGTACTTTTTTCAAATCCATAGCAGTTTCTTTAGCTGGATTCACTAATTTAATATTTTCTCCAACATATTCTCCAATAGTTCTCTTTAATATTGGGTAGTGAGTGCATCCTAGCACTAAAGAGTCTATCCCTTCATTAACTAGCTCTTCTAAATATTTTTCAGCTGTTAGTCTAGCTATTTCTGTATTTGCCCAACCTTCCTCTACTATTGGCACAAATAAATTGCAAGCCTTATCTATTATCTTTATATCTTTATCTATTTTAGCTATTTCTGCATTATAAGCTTTAGAACGTACCGTACCTTCTGTTCCAATAACACCTACTATTTTATTTTTTGTAGAATATGCAGCTGTTCTAGCTCCTGCTTCTATAACACCTATTATAGGTATATCATATTTTTCATTAGCCTCTTTTAAGCATCTAGCAGTAGCTGTATTACAAGCTATAACAATAGCTTTTACACCTTTAGATATTAAAAAGTTTATTGCTTGGAAGGTATATTTCATTACTGTATCCTTTGATCTAGGACCATAGGGAACCCTTGCTGTATCCCCAAAGTAGATTATATTTTCATTAGGTAAGATTTTCATTATTTCTTTTAAGACTGTTAATCCACCTAATCCAGAATCAAATACCCCTATAGGTCTATCACTCATCATAAACACCTGCTTTACTTCTTAGAGTCTATTGCTAACTCTATTAATTTATCTATTAGATTAGAATATTCTAATCCTGTTACTTCCCACATTTTAGGATACATACTTATATTAGTAAACCCTGGTAATGTGTTTATTTCATTTATGAATATTTCTCCTGACTTTCTGTCTATAAAGAAGTCTACTCTTGAAAGTCCTTTACCATCTATTCCTTTAAATGCATCTACTGCCATCTTTCTTATATTTCCCATATCTGCATCACTTATTTTAGCTGGTATTTCATAAGTAGATGCTCCGTTTATATATTTATCCTCATAATCATAGAAATCTTTAGCTGGCTTTATTTCTCCTGCTATAGAAGCCTTAACTTCTTCATTTCCTAAAACAGAAACTTCTATTTCTCTTGCATCTACACCTTGCTCTAAAACTATTCTTGAATCGAATTTTAAAGCTTCATTTATTCCATTTAAAAGTTCTTTTCTATTTGTTGCTTTAGATATACCAACACTTGAACCTAAATTAGCAGGTTTTACAAATACAGGATAATCTAGCTCTCTTTCTATTTTGTTTAGTTCTTCTTCTGTGTTATTGTTAAATACTATTTTAGTTGTATAAGTATAATTTACTTGGGGTAATCCCATTTGAGAGAATACTTTTTTACATACAAGTTTATCCATACCAACGCTTGAAGCTAAAACACCACAACCAACATATGGTATTTGGCTTATCTCAAATAATCCTTGTATTTTACCATCTTCTCCATATGGTCCATGTAAAACTGGGAATAATACGTCTATCTTTTCAAATCTTCCATCTTCAAATTTTATACCTACTTCTCTATTTCCAACAGGTATAAGGTTTATTTCAACATTTTTATTAGCCAAATTCTCCCATTGTCCATTTTTTATGTTTTCTTCACTACCTTCATAATACATCCATCTTCCATCTTTAGTTATCCCTATTGTGAATACATTGTATTTATTTTTATCTATATGTTTATATATTGAAGCAGTTGAAGATAAAGAAACTTCATGCTCTCCTGATTTTCCACCAAATATTAAAGCCACATTAAGTTTGCTCATTAACAATCTCACCTTTCTGGTTTATTTTCTAATTCAAATATTATATGCATTTTACTATCTAAATGATTATTATAGTCCATTATAACAAAAAAATAAAGGAGCCAAGCTCCTTTTTGCGCATTTTTCATCAATTTTCACTATTATTTTGCAAACACATGGTTCCCTATTCTCATATGAGGACTCAAAGTTTTTATCCACTTGCAAGTGGCTATATCTGGATTCCAAAAATATATAGATTCGTTAGTTGGATCGGTTCCATATAAAGCTTCTCTTGCTGCTTTATATGCACTTTCTGTTGGATCCATTTTTATTGAACCATCATTTACAACAGAAAAAGCATTTTTCTGATATATAACATCTCTTATTGTATTTGGAAATCTAGGATCTTTTACTCTATTTATAACAACTGCCGCTACTGCTACCTGACCCTCATAAGATTCTCCTCTGGCTTCTCCTGACACTAATCTAGATAACAATAAAAGCTCATCATTTGTTATGTTTAAAACTTCCTTTTCTTGTTTTTTGGTAATACCTTCTTCTACAGTAGGTACTTCACTTGTTCCTAAATCTTTTCCTTCTGCTAGTACCACATTCGTACATAACAACATGTAGAATAAAATAATTAACGATACTATAGATTTATAGCACCTGCCCATTCTTATGTCACTCCTTTAGTTTTTTAATATTGAATCTATGATTTCTGCTATTTTAAATTTAACTTCTACTCTACTAACTTCTTCTTTAGTTTTATGAGTTATTAAATTGTATTCTTCTTCAGTTAATACTTCCTTTAACTTTTCATCTGTAGCCTTATCTATAACTCCATTTTCTTCATCTATAAAACATAAAGGTGGAAACATTACGCACCACCAATTTTTGCCTGTTCCCTCTCCGATAACTATCTTCAAAGCCTTATATTCCCCTGCTGGAAGAACTACACTTGAATATTGCTTAGTTGGAAAATTACTATATTCTATCCCTACCTTTATGTCATAAGTATATCCATTTTCTTTTATAATATTCTCACTTATTTTTTCTATTTGGTCATATTCATTCTTTATTATTTCTTCACTTTGGCTTATATTTTTTGATTTTGATAGTTTAGGTTGAAGATACTCAATAACCGCATCCCTTACTTTTAGCTTTAGTTCTTGATCTTCATCTGAATCACTATTTGCTATAACATGAAATCTAATTAACTTATCTTTATAATTTTCTGATAATGAATTTATATTTTTGACCTCTCCATTTATAGTTAGTGTCATTAGGCTTATAACGCCTATAAGACTTAATACTAATATTATCAATCTTATCCTTATCTTATTCATAATTATTTCCCCCTCAAAATATTTCTATTTTGAGTATATCCAATCTGCACTTTTTTATACTTTTGCATTTGAATTTTAAATTACTTTATATCACACATAAGAATTCTATTTTTAATTTGTTTATAAAAAATAGAAATTTTTTTATTTTGTTACAATAAAAAAAGAAGGTTTTACCTTCTTTTAAATTTCTTTATTATTCACTGTTCTTTCTATCATAAAGTTTTCTGCTTTTTCAATATGCTCTTTAGCATATTTCTTAGCAAGTTCATTATCTCCCTTTTTTATTGCATCTACAATAGCTTTATGTTCATCTATTATATTTTTCACTGTTTCATAATCAGCTATGTATGTCTCTCTAAATCTGTATACTTGCTCCCATAAAGAATTTATCAACTGATGAAGTTTTTTATTGTTAGTTGATTTAAATATACACTCATGAAATTCTACATCTTTTTTAAGAAGGGCATCAACATCTGAGCTTTTAGCACTTTCTTCAAATTCTTTTGCTATTTTTTCAAGTTCTTTTATATTTTCTGGATTTATTCTTTCTGCTGCTAAAGATGATGCTAACCCTTCTAGTGTTGCTCTTATTTCTAATACGTCTATTATATCTTTTAATGACATATTAGCTACATAAGCACCTTTTCTAGGTAACATAACAACAAGCCCTTCTAACTCAAGTTTTCTTATAGCTTCTCTAACTGGAGTTCTACTTACGCCTAACTGTTCTGCTAGCTGAACCTCCATTAATCTTTGTCCTGGATTTAACTTTCCTTCTACTATTGCTTCTCTAAGATTTTCAAATACTACATCTCTTAGTGGCTTATAATCATCTAGATTTAATTTAGTTAAGTTATCCACAAATTTCAACTCCTTTTTCACTACTGCTTACAACATATACTTGAGAATATTGCTGTAATAGTATGTCTTTACACTTTAGTGCATTTTCAGATTTATCAAATAATCCAAATACTGTAGGTCCACTACCACTCATCATAGAACCTAAAGCACTATTAGCCATCATTATTTCTTCTATTCCATTTATTTCCTTATGAATTTTACTAGTTACATTTTCTAATACATTTGACATATTTTTTGATAAGGAATCTATATCCCCTTTTTCTAGACACTCAATTAAAAGTTTATTATTAGGTCTATTTTCTATATTATTTAAGTCTAAACCTTGATATACATCTTTTGTAGACACAAATAGGTTAGGCTTACATATAAGTATACTTATATTTTTAGGCAGCCCTTTTATGTAACTAAGTTTTTCTCCAATTCCTTCTGCTAATGCAGTTTTCCCAGAAATACAGTATGGAACATCTGCTCCTAACTTTAAACCTAGCTCCTGTAACTCTTGCTCTGTTAAATTTAATTTCCATAGTTTGTTAAGTCCAACTAATACTGCTGCTGCATTTGAACTCCCACCTGCCATACCTGCTGCTACAGGTATATTTTTCTCTATAAATACCTCAATCCCTTTATTTATATTGAATCTTTGCCTTAAAAGTTCAATAGCTTTGTATACTATATTGTCATTATCTAGTGGTATATGGCTACTATTACTCTTTATAACGACGTCATTTGTATCTAATTGCTTTATCTTTATAACATCATACAAGTCAATTGTCTGCATTATCATTTCTACTAGATGGTACCCGTCGTCTCTTTTTCCTAGCACATCTATAGATAGATTAATTTTTGCTCTACTTTTTAATTCTATAGAATTCATCATATCCTCCTTGTATATAGTATAATGTATTCTCAGCTATTAACATTATACTACAAAAAATAAAATAATAGGGGATTGTCCCCCCTATTATTTTATTTTTTACAATATATTTTAATCTGCTAAAACGACCTTCTTTTCTAATATTAAACATTTTCCTGGTCTTAATGGTTCATCAACTTTTATCTCATTAACCTCTGCTATCTCTTCCTCTGTAGTATTATATTTCTTAGCTATATTCCAAAGACTATCTCCTTCTTTGCATATATAAACTATTATACTTGGAGCCTTAGATAAATCATAAATTCCTAAATCATCACCTTTTATTATAAAACTTTCTGATTTCTTATCTATACCCTCTATAAATCTCTTTATTTTCATATTAATATCTATTTCATCTCTATTTAAGTCTACATCTATTTTTTCTATACTAACTGTATTAAATACCTTACAAGTATCTGTTAATCTATCTATCTCTATATCATGTTCAAAAGGAATTTCTTCACTTATTCTATAAACCATTTTTAGCCCTTCCACTGGAACATAAAGAATATCTACTCTTACTATACCTTGGATAACACTCTTGTTATCTTCTATATAAGCATTTTCTATTGATATTGATGGACAAACACTAACTATATCCTTTATTTGTATATCATCTTTATCATTCTTTATGCTTTCTTTTACAACAAAATTTTCTGTTCCACTGTATAATATTTTATTTACATCTATAGCTCTATGATCAAATTTTAGTATTTTTTGAGGAGAGTACGCATCTTGTAATACCTCTCTCGTAGTTTCATCTGTTACTTTAACTTTACTACTAACTGTGCAATCTATATCTAGTATACCCGTATTACTATCTCCATTTTGCTTAAATGTATGGTTAAAATCTCCCATAAATAACATAGCTTCTTCTTTCATACCATCACAAGCTCCAGGAACCTCTATAAATTGTGTAAAATCTATACCAATTCTATCTAACTCTACTAGTTCACCATCATATGTACAAGCCAACGGGTTTACTTCTAGTACCCCACCAACGATTACTTTATTGTCTGCTATCCTAGTTTCTTTTATCCTAGCATTTGGATTTAAACTTATTATAGATTGTATTTCTTCTGTATTAACATTTATAGTATCCCTTATTACACTTTCTGTTCTCTCTATACCTATAATGTCTTGATAACTTATCTCTTTTCTATGTTTTTGTATCCCTTCAACTTGAGATACATCTTTAACTATATCTAATCTCTTTTTGTCAAATAAGCTACCTCTTACATTCATAAGAGCACCAACTTTTATCTTTCTTTCATTCATAATAGTACAATCAACATGTTCAATTTCAGGATATAACATATATTCCATGTCTTGGACTATATTATCCTTTTCTATAACTTCATTTATATCAATTCTTCCATCTACACTAGAAACAGTATTTTTATCATCTGTTATATATATTACATTATAGTTGAAACTTCCTCTACAATGTATTTTGCCATCTGCCACCTCTATTTTTTTAATTGCTATGTAACCTTCTGTTTTTATAATGTCATATACATCTGCTTTTTTATCTGGTACAACTACCTCTGATTCTATAAACGTTTGAAATTTACCGAAGTCTATTCTATTATCTACTTTAATTACATCTTTAATTAATTCCATCTTCGTCCCCCCTGTATTAAATAAAACTATCACACTATATTTATATTTAAGGAACAAAAAAAAAATTACACCTATTTTTGATAGGTATAATTTTAACTTACACTTAATTTATCTTGATGTTTAAATACTTTCAACTTTACGTTAGATGTTAATAAATCAGAGTAACTGTAAGATACTCTTGAATAACCATTTGCTTCGTCATATATTTTTACGACAAATACACTTGGATAAACATTTTCTAGTATCCCCTTCTTAGTAACAATCTGTTTTCTTCCCTTATTTGCCTTAAGTAAAATCTTTTTACCTAAGTGCCTCTCTAAGCTAGTTCTTATATTATCTAGCGTTTGAACAGTGGCCATAATATCACCTTCTCTTAAACGATTATATGTTTACATAATATCACATTTAAGAGGTTTTGTCAAATGTTTAAACTAATTATTTTATATATTTTTGATAAAAAAGTCAATAGTATTTTTTAAAATATACAATATAATTTGATATTATTTTTAATAAATTATAGACTTAGGCATAGCCCATCTAAATTTACCTCTTGTTTCTGACCCGCCTATACCCTTCATACCTGTAACAGTTTGCTCTATTACCTCTTCTATTGGTACTATAGTATCTATTCTTGAGCAAGCTATTTTTTCTACCACAAAAACTGGATCTAGAGCATGTATCATTATTCTCCCTGGAGAGCTTGCATAATTTGCTCCTGCTTTGATTAACTGTTCATAATTTGACTGGCATGCTCCAGCAAATATAACTAAATTATCTAGATTAGGTTGCCACTTTCTAGCTTGTTTTACTGTTTTAATAAAATTCATAGAGTTTTTATAATTGCTTAAATCTGTAGTGTTACCTTTTTTAGAAGTTAAAGCATCATGACCAGTGATTACAAGTATATCTGGATTATGTTTTTCTAACAGTGCTCGTACTTCTTTATACTGATTAGGCTCTGGTATAGCAATTCCGACTGCCGGTATTCCTAACTCTGTATAAACATCTAAGCATAGTTTTAGATATTCTTTATCTCCATCAATTTGAAGGACCTTTCCTGGCATACCATAAACATTTGTATTCATTTGTAATTTCGGAACTGCCCTATTCATCTTTTTTTCTCTTTCCTTTGCTTTTCTCATTGATTGAGATATTAAGGACTCTACATTTTTATCTAATAAAACATCTCTTATATTTGGTAATCTTACTGCCTCTAAATCATCTATTGGTGCATCAGCTAATATTCTAAATGCTACTCCTTTTAATATTGCCACTTTTTCATTTTTTTCATCTATGCTAAAAGCTATTATTTTAAATACTATATCTTTCCCATATGATTTTCTTACTACTATATCTCCTATATTCATATTCGTCCTCCCTAATAACTGTTATCTTAATCTATATTATGTTCGATACTTTTTTTTGTTCCTTAAGAATAAAAACATTTTATTGTTGAAAAATTGGAAAGATAATGTTAATATAATATTAAACAAATGCTTATCGATATAAGCAAATATTTATTTCAGGAGATAAATATGACTGATAGAGAAAAAGAAATTTTAGATATTTTGAAAGAAAATCCTATGATTTCTCAACAAGAACTAGCGGATAGACTATCTATAACTCGTTCTTCCACTGCAGTACATATAACTAACCTAATGAAAAAAGGTTATATCAGGGGAAAAGGTTATATATTAAATAAAAGTAATTATGTAACTGTAATCGGCGGTTCTAATATGGATATTCAAGGGTCTACTAACTCACCTCTTGTTATGTTTGACTCTAATCCAGGTAAGGTTGATATATCTTTAGGTGGTGTCGGAAGAAATATAGCTGAAAATATGTGTAGATTAGGGGTAGATACTAAGCTTATTTCTGCCATTGGAAATGATTTATATGGAAATAAGATACTATCAGAATGTAAAGGACTTGGAATAGATGTTGAAGATTGCTTTGTTTCCAATGAAATGCCGACTTCAATATATGTTTCAATATTAAATGATTCTAATGATATGCAAGTAGCTATATCTCATATGGACATTTTAGAAAAAATAGATACTTCATATATAAACTCAAAACATCAGTTTATTAATGAGTCATTAGCAATTGTAATAGATACAAATTTATCTAAAGAGGCTATAGAATATATAACCTCTAAGTATTCTCATATTCCTATATTTGTTGATACTGTTTCAACAGCAAAGTGTATGAAGATAAAAGATATAATAGGACGATTCCACACTGTAAAGCTAAACAAACTTGAAGCCGAAGCTTTATCTGGAATAGAAATAAATAATTTAAAAGACTTAGAACTTTGTTCTAAAATCCTATTAGATCAAGGAGTAAATAAAGTATTTATTACACTTGGAAAAGATGGTGTATTTTCTGCAGCTAAAGAAAATTCCATTAAATTAGATGGAGTAAAGGTTGATATAGTTAATGCAACAGGGGCAGGAGATGCATTTACAGCTAGTTTAGTGTATTGTCATATGAATGATTTTGACCTAGAGTATACAACTAAATTCTCTGTAGCATCATCAATAATAGCGCTATCACATAAAAATACAATAAATCCAAATATGTCTGTAGACAATGTTGAAAAAATACTTAAGGAGATGATTTTATGTTAGAAAAATATTTACAAGTACATCCAGAAGTTAAAAAAGCTATAGAAGCAGGGGAACCAGTAGTTGCATTAGAGTCTACTATAATTTCTCATGGTATGCCATATCCTAAAAATGTAGAAATGGCAAAAAACGTAAGTAAAATAATAAGAGAAAATGGAGCAGTTCCAGCTACAATTGCTATCATAGATGGTGTGTTAAAAGTTGGCCTTACTGAAGAAGAAATAGAATTCTTAGGAACAAGCAAAGATGTTGTTAAAGCTAGTAGAAGAGATTTACCTTTTATTATATCTAAAAAATTAACTGGTGCTACTACAGTAGCTACTACTATGATATTAGCTGATCTGGCAGGAGTTAGAGTATTTGCCACTGGTGGAATTGGTGGAGTTCATAGAGGAGCAGAAAAAACTTTCGATATATCTGCTGATTTACAAGAATTAGCTAATACAAATGTTGCTGTTATATGTGCAGGAGCTAAATCTATATTAGATATAGGTTTAACATTAGAATACTTAGAAACTAACGGTGTACCCGTAGTAGGATTTGGTACAGATGAATTCCCTGCTTTCTACACAAGAAGAAGTGGATTTGGTGTTGACTATAGAGTAGATTCTTCTATGGAAGTTGCTACTGCTTTAAAAGCTAAATGGGACTTAAATTTAAAAGGTGGTATGGTTATAGGTAATCCAATACCTACAGAACACGAAATGGATTATGATACTATAACAAATGCTATAGAATCTGCTTTAAAAGAAGCTGAAGAGAAAAATATAGCAGGTAAAAAAGTTACTCCTTTCTTATTAGATAAGGTTAAGACAATAACTGCTGGTAAGAGTTTAGATTCTAACATAGAGTTAGTTTATAACAATGCAAGAGTTGCAGCTCAAATAGCGAAAGACTTAGCAGACATAAACAACTAATATAGTACCATTAGATTATTATTGACTTAGGTATTAAAACTATTAATTTTATAATAATAATATATCTAATAGTTTATTATACTTAAAATGCACATTAGTAAATAATGTGCATTTTGTTATGTTATAGAATTAAAATTTTCTACATTATCAAACTTATTGTACTTGGAAAATCATATTACTTCATATCTAATTCTTCTTTAGCTAATTTAGGTACGTCGTTAATATTTACTTCCTCAAAACTATCAACCCCATAGATATCTTTTTTCTCTCCAGTGCCTCCAACATGTACACATATATATGCACCTTTCTTCAAGTTTTTATCTGCATAAAAACTTACCTTAATTGACTTACCTTTTGTGTTATAGGCTGTTGTTTCATATTTGTATATCCAAGGATTTTTTTCTTTGTTATTTTCAATCTCACCATCTTGTTCTATTTTTACAAAATACTTATCAGTTCTAATTGATGTTCTCATTTCATCTAAAAAAAAAGGATCTTTGTTTATCTTAACCCCCATATATATACCTAGTGTTAAGATACCTATAATAATTATACAAATCAAATTTTTAAAATAATTCTTTTCTTTTTTCAAAATTATTAACTCCTTTATTATCTATTTTTCCTTTATTTGATTAAAATATATTATTATTGTTAAATCAATATATTTTATTGTTTTTCAATAAATAATATATATTATCAACTAGATATAAAGTTACGAAAATAAAAAAGAACATATAAATATATCAATTATAAACAATCTTCTGCAAACATATTTAAAGCACTAACTAAAAAAGGTTACTCCAATAATTCAAAATCATCAGAGTAACCTACATATTAATCTTCTTTTAAGTTAGGTATTACTTTTTTTATTTCTTCTATTTGATGCCATGTTCTTTCTAGACTGTTTTCAGATATATAGCTTTTTACTTCACTTAAGTTTGTAAATTCCTTTACTGATAAGTCATCCTCTTCGTTCATGTATCTTAGAATAAACATAAATTTACCTTACTTTCCACAACACTTCTTATATTTCTTTCCACTTCCACATGGACAAGCGTCATTTCTTCCAACCTTTTCTTCTTTAACAACTGTCTTAGATGTCTTGTAAGCTTTTTGTAATTCTTTTCTCTTAGCTTCTGGTAATATTTCATTCCAGCCTGGTAAGTTATATAACCAATGAGCTTCTACAGCTACCATATTGTAGTATAACTTTTCCCAATCTATATCTAATTTTATAGTGCTATCTGCTTCTATAGTTTCTAATGTTATGTCTTCTTTTAAACTTTCACTTATTCCATCTATGAATCCCATGAAGTATTCAACTGATGTATTGTACTTAGCAGCTAACTCGCTAACTACACCTTCTACAACTTCTTGCTTATTGTTTAATAACTCGTTGTATATTGAAGCTTCTACCTTTAAATAATCTTCCCAGAACTTTACTTCTGCTTCTTGACTTTCATGGTTATCACTTAAGTTTCTCCATTCAGTATATAAACTCATACGTTTTTCCTCCTAAAACCTTCTATAATATAATTATTAGATTAACTCTTCTATTATATCACAATTAAATAATTCTTTTAATACTTTTATAGCATACTCTTGGTCTATAAAGAAAGGGCTACTTGCTATAGTTATAACTTTGGCACCTTTTATTAATTCCTTTATTTTAGATACTCTCTTATCATAAGAAATATACTCCATATCTTTAGAAAATATGTCTAAATCTATATCTAGCACATACTCTCCTTCTATATCCATTTCAAATCCATAAGAACTATCAATTATTATTACTTCTGAAAAAATATTGTGCTTTAATGCTGGCTGTATAAAGTTACCTACATTAAGTACTTCATTTGTATATCTAAATACATCATCAAGACTATTCATATCTACATTGTAATTTTCAGGTTCCCTCATATCTTTATGTTGGTCTACATGCACTAATTTACAACCTTTTTTAAACTTATTTGATTTTAAGCTATTTATCCAAAAATAAAGAGCATGGTTGTGGTTATCGAAAATATAAATGTCCTTATCTTCTTTTTTATAAAAAACCATATTTTTAAGACCCTTAGCCTTTATCTCTTTATCTTCATCAATCTCATTAAACACTATTTCTTCACCAACAGCAACATCTTCTAAAGTACCTTCGATTAATGAAGGTACAAATATACTTTTATTACTTCTTTCCTCATAAGAAAATATATTATTTCCCATTGGTCTATCTATATAAAATCCTTTGTATCTATCCATAATATCTCCTTTTATTTTAATTTATTGTCTAAATTATTATACTATATAGTTTACATTTTTTTATTTTCTAATTACCTACCTTTTATCTTACACTAATGTAATCAATCTGTTATCTGTACGTAAGGCTTTTTTTGTATATTTATCTTATAATATGTATATAGAAAGAACAACTTATTTAAATTTTAAAATATCAATTATTTAACATAGACTATTAAATATTTTAGGAGGAATTATAAAATGATAACATTAATATCAACAACAATATTTTTAATACCTTTAGCTTTAACATTTTTAGCTTACGCAACAACTAATGGTTTTTGTGTTAATCCTATGCAATATAATACTGAAGAAGATTCTATAGACTTAATAAATCTAAATAGTGTTTTATCACTAAGTTTTGATAATAACTTATAAATTAAAAAGTGAAGTACTTCAAGATTATTAAATAATTTTGAAGTACTTCACTTTTTTAGATTATATAAAAATATTTCATATAATTTATCAAATACAATATTTTTTATTTAACGAATAAATTCCAAGGATGTTCTTGTGGCGGTTCACAAACAAACTCCATTCTTTCCTTTGTCGTAGGATGGTCTATTTCTATTTTATGAGACCATAAAGCTATTTGTTGTCCAACTTTATTTACATCTTGTCCATATCTTTGGTCTCCAAATAGAGGGTGTTTTCTACTTGAAAATTGTACCCTTATTTGATGAGGTCTTCCTGTTTTTAAGTCTATTTCAACTAAACTAAATTTCCCCTTAGTACTTAAAGTTTTATAACTTAATTCAGCATTCTTTGCTTCTTTATGGTCTTTTTTTACTACACTAACCATATTAGTTTTCTTATTCTTATAAAGATAATCTTTTAAAGTATCACTTTCTTTATTCATTGTTCCATGTATAACTGCCCTATATGTTTTTTTAAAAGTTTTAGTTCTTACTTGATCAGATAATCTTGAAGCAGCTTTTGATGTTTTGGCAAACACCATAACCCCACCGACTGGTCTATCTAATCTATGTACTAATCCTATATAAACATTCCCTGGCTTGTTATACTTTTCTTTTACATATTGCTTTAAAAGATTTACCATATCTTTATCATTTGTATCATCACCTTGAGATAGTATATTTACAGGTTTTTCTACTACTAGTAAATGGTTGTCTTCGTATATGACTTTAATCATTACTTAGACTCCCATCTTCCAAATATACCACATGGTAATACCTTCCCATCTTTAGATGCAGGTATACCTATTTCTCCACCATATATTTTTCCACCTTTAGCTTTCTTAGCTACTGTAGCATCTAATATATGTTCAAGTATTATTGGTGATAATCCTGTTGTATATGAGTTTATTAAGAAGAATAAAGGTTTGTCTGATAATACTTTTGTACATAATTCAACTAAACCATATAACTTATCTTCTATTTGCCATACTTCTCCCTTTGGTCCTCTTCCGTATGAAGGTGGGTCCATTATTATAGCATCATATTTATTTCCTCTTCTTATTTCTCTTTCTACGAATTTAACAACATCATCAACTATAAATCTTACTTTTCTATCTCCTAAACCTGATGTATGTAAATTTTCTTTAGCCCAAGTTACCATACCTTTAGATGCATCTACATGGCATACTTCTGCCCCTGCTGCTGCACAAGCTACTGTTGCTCCACCAGTATATGCAAATAAGTTAAGTACTTTTATTGGTCTACCTGCATTTCTTATTTTATCCATTGACCAATCCCAGTTAGCTGCTTGTTCTGGGAATAATCCTGTATGCTTAAATCCTGTTGGACTTATATTAAACTTTAATTCTTTGTAGCTAACAGTCCATTTCTCTGGGTACTTTTTTTTATGCTCCCATTGTCCTCCACCTCTACTACTTCTGTGGTAGTGTCCATGAGGATTTTTCCATAATCCACTTTCATGTGGTATTGGCCACATAACTTGAGGGTCTGGTCTTCTTAAAACTATATCTCCCCAACGTTCTAATTTTTCCCCGTTACCCATATCTATAAGTTCATAGTCTTTCCATTTATCTGCTAATAATAACATTTATGTCCTCCTAAAATTTTTATTCTTAATCTATGTATTATATCATATATTTAACTAATATTTTCGGTATTTTCAATACTTTATATACTTATTCTTATGTATATATAATTTTATTTTTTATTAATTTTATTTAGTTTCCTAGCATATTCTATATAATAATTGATTTTTAATAGGGGGCGATTTTATGATGAGAAATTCTCAAGTTGGATACAACTGTATATATAATTTGTTGCATGTAAAATTTAATGAAGATTTTGGGAGAGATGGAAAATTTTCATACGATTTACAGTATCCTTCTTTTTATGCTTTTAAAAATACATATTTTAAGGTTAACCCTTCTATACTTTCCCAATTAAATAGTACTATAAAGGCCAATGTCAATGACTTTAAGGAAGGAACCTTAAAAGAAGAAGAAGAAATGGATAGAAAGTTTAATATTATGTCATGCTATGCTGTTACATTTAATAAAAACTATGTACTAAGCTCAATATTAACACTTAAAGGATTTGTAGAAAATGAAGGCCTACTTTATAACCAACTTAATAATTTTAATATTGACTTAAATAATGGAAAAACTATCTACCTTAGAGATATTTTTAAAGAAAATGTTGATTATATAACACTTATTACTAACTATGTTAATTATAAAATAAGTCAAAATAGAGATTTATATTATGAAAACTACGATTTATATATTCCAGAAGATCAGGCTTTTTATATAACAGATGACGGAATCGTTATATACTTTGAGTTAGATGAGATAGCACCTAAAGATATAGGAGTACCTAAGTTTAAAATGTCCTTTGAAAAATTTGCCCCTTACATTAATCCTAGGTTCTTTTGTTCTCCTCAAAATATTAACACTTTAAATAGTAGACACTTTAGATATTACCTTAGAAAAAATATGTAATTACAAAAAGAGTATGACGAAGTCATACTCTTTTTAAATAATTTTTGTGATTCTTAATGAGTAAATCCATATTTTTTATTTTCTTGTTTTTTACCATGAACTAATACATTGGCATTATTTAAATCATTTATAGCCATTTTTAAGTCTCTTATGAATAATTCAGCCATATCATGACTTAAGTCTGCTCTACATACTATACGTTGTATTATTGTATTTTGTAGATTAATTGGTAATGGATATGCTGGTATTTGCCATCCTTTCATTGCTAATCTATCTGCTAAATCATATAATGTCCATTCTACATTTACATCATCTTTTAATCTATAACATACTATTGGTAAATTTTCTCCATCATTATAGATTTTGAATAAACCAGTAGCTTCTATTTCTCTACTTAAATACATTGCAACATCTTTTGTACGTTGATGTATTTGTCTATATCCTTCAAATCCAAGACGTAAGAAGTTATAATATTGTCCTATAACTTGAC